>NZ_CP025999.1:1322819-1591669 GCF_003086695.1 Stenotrophomonas sp. SAU14A_NAIMI4_8 | reverse complement strand
ATCCCCAAGGCCTTGGAAATGGTCAGGTAGGTGTGCCGTTTACGGCGGCGCTCCTTGATCTGCTCGACGACCGACGCAGGCGTGGCATGCGGCGTCTGGTGCGGGCGAGAGCTGCGGTTTTCCAGCCCCGACGCCCCGAACTCCCGGAATCGGGCCAGCCACTTGTAGGCCGTACGCACACTTACGCCACACGCTTGTGCTGCCTCCTCCGGCCGCAGGCCCTCGTGGAGGATGCGACGGACAAGAAGTTCTCGACTAAACGGCGTTAAACGGGCATTTTTATGGTTGTTCATCCGGGCTCTTTGGGATCTGGAGAGGTGTGGTAACCACCATTTTCCAGAGATGTCCCGGATGAACAACGTACAGAGAGATCACAACTAACAGTCGGCACCTACCAGTCGGCGCCTGCCAAAGGCGTGCCGACCAACGGTCGGCACCTACTGCTTTGTCAATGCGGTGCGGTAGCGCTCGGCCAGCTGGCCGACCCGGCGCACGTAGTACTGGGTTTCACTGTACGGGGGGACGCCGCCATGGCGGTCGACCGCACCCTCGCCGGCGTTGTAGCCGGCGGCGGCCAGGGTCAGGTCGCCATTGAAGCGCTTCAGCAGCCACGCCAGGTACTGCACGCCACCGCGGATGTTCTGGCTGGCATCGTAGGAATCGGCGACACCGAAGCGTGCCGCGGTGGGCGGCATCAGCTGCATCAGCCCCTGTGCCCCGGCGCGGCTGAGCGCGGTAGGGTTGTAGGCCGATTCGGCATGGATGATCGCGCGCACCACGGCTTCTTCCACACCGAACTCGCGCGCGGCCGAGGCGATCTCGGTCTGGAACGAGGTCGTGTTGAGCCGCACGCTGCCGAAATCGACGCGCGGATTGACCCCGCAGGCGTAGCAGCGTTCGATGAAGCTGTAGCGGATGGTCCGCACCGGCCCCAGGTTGGCCACCTGCGCTGGCCGCGCACTGGTGTAGTGGCGAACCCCGTCCTTCATGTACGAATAGACCTGGCCACTGACCGTGCGGCCCGCGCGCGGTGTGGCCGCAGGTGCCGTGCTGGGGGCGACTGCGGGGCTGGCCGCGCTGGCGGCCACGGCGACCGGATTGCGCTCGGCGCTGGCCACCGCCGCCGGTGCGGCGGCAGGCGTGGGCGTAGGCGCTGGCGTGACCGGGCGTGTTGGACGATTGGGCTGGCGGGTGTAGCTGATGGTGGTGCAGCGCGCACCGGCCACCCGCTTGCTGACATAGCTGGTGACCCCGTCAGCGCCTTCGCACTTGTACAGGGTGCCGGCGCTGGCCGGCGCAGCGGTCAGCGCAGCGATGATGATCGCCGTTTTCCCCAGTCTCCCCTTCATGGGCGCGAGTGTCCCAGCTTCGCCGGGCCTTGCCAAGCGCCGCGGCTCAGTCCGTGACCGCCGGCACAGCCAGCAGCTGGCTCAAGCCGCCCAGCCGCTCGGCCAGCTCCTGCCGCAGCGTTTCCGGGGTGGTCCACAGCGCCAGCGGCAGGCGGTCAAGGCTGAGGATCTGCGCCAGCATCATGCCCAGGCTCTCGGCGCCCATGCGCAGCAGGCAATGCTGCGGCCCATCGGCCTCCAGCACCCCACACCAGGGCGGAATGCGACTTTCCAGCTCGGCCTGGCTGCCGGCCAGGCGCAGGGTGGCCTGCAGGGCAAACGGCGCTTGGCTGACGGCCTGGCGCACCATCACGTCCGGCGGCGCTGGCGTGCGCCGATGCAGGCCGGGTTCGGCCAGCGCCTGCACCGCCCCCATCCGGTCCACGCGCAGGGTGCGCCAGTCCTGCCGCCCCAGGTCCCAGGCCAGCAGGTACCAGCGCCGGCCGTAGTTCACCAGGTGCTGGGCCTCGACCTGGCGCTGGGTGACCACGTCCTGTGCGCTGCGGTACTCGAAGGCCAGCCGCGAGGCCTGCCGGCAGTGCTGGGCCAGCCGCCCCAGCAGGCGCGCGTCGGTGGCCGGCAGCTCGTTCAGCGTGGCCGTGGCGGCGTGTACTTCACCGGCCTGCTGGCGGCGCCGGGTCGGCACCAGCGGGTCGAGCTTGGACAGCAGGCCGCGCGCGGTGTCGTCAATACCGGACACCGTGGCCGAGGCCGCACGCAGGGCAATGGCCAGGGTGGTCGCTTCCTCTTCATCCAGCAGCATGGGCAGCACCGGGGCGCCTGACCCCAGCCGATAGCCGCCACCGACCCCGGCCGAGGCCTGCACCGGGTAGCCCAGCTCGCGCAGCCGCTCGATGTCGCGGCGGATGCTGCGCCGGTCCACGCCCATGCGCTCGGCCAGCTCGGCACCCGACCAGTGGCGGCGGGCCTGCAGCAGGGCGATCAGGCGCAGCAGTCGGTGGGCGGTATGGCGCATGAAGGATCAAGGACAGAAGTCGTCCGCGATTGTGCCCCAGCATGGCCCCACGGTTCACCCATCTCACTGCAAGGAGCACCACCATGTCCTCACGCCTGATCACCCTCTACCACGCCGCCCGGTCGCGCTCGAGCGGTGCGGTGGCCCTGCTGGAAGCGCTGGGGGCGGACTATCGCCTGCACGTGCTGGACCTGAAGGCCGGCGCCAACCTGGCCCCGGCCTACCTGGCCATCAACCCGATGGGCAAGGTGCCGGCCATCGTCCATGACGGTGCGCTGGTGACCGAACAGGTGGCCATCTATCTGTACCTGGCCGACCTGTACCCCGAGGCCGGCCTGGCGCCGCCGATAGGCGATGCCCTGCGTGGCCCCTACCTGCGCTGGATGGCCTTCTACGGGGCCTGCTTCGAACCGGCGATGATCGACCGTGCGATGCACCGCGACCCGCCGCCGCATGCGTTCTCGCCCTACAACGACGCCGACACCGTGCTGCAGGTGATCGAGGCCCAGCTGGCGCAGGGGCCGTACCTGCTGGGTGACACCATGAGCGCCGCCGATGTGCTGTGGGGCAACGCCCTGCAGTGGACCACCGCGTTCGGCCTGGTGAAACCGGCGCCGGCCACGGCCGCGTTCATCGCGCGCATGGCGGAACTGACCGCGTTTGATCGCTCGCGGCAGATCGACGCGGAGCTGGTGGCGGCCTGACGGGTGCCGTTAGATCCACGCCATGCGTGGATGAATTCCGCCGGGCATGGCCCGGCGCTACCGGCGGGCGGCGCGGAACGTAGGTCGCGGCACACCCGGCATTCCGCCGGCCGGCGCACCGGGGGGCGGTAGATCCACGCCATGCGTGGATGAATTCCGCGGGGCATGGCCCGGCGCTACCGGCGGGCGGTGCGGAACGCAGGTCGCGGCGCACCCGGCATTGCGCCGGCCGGCGCACCCGGGGGCGGTAGATCCACGCCATGCGTGGATGAGTTCCGCCGGGCATGGCCCGGCGCTACCGGCGGGCGGTGCGGAACGCAGGTCGCGGCGCACCCGGCATTCCGCCGGCCGGCGCACCGGGGGGCGGTAGATCCACGCCATGCGTGGATGAATTCCGCCGGGCATGGCCCGGTGCTACCGGCGGGAGGTGCGGAACGTAGGTCGCGGCGCACCCGGCATTGCGCCGGCCGGCGCACCGGGGGGCGGTAGATCCACGCCATGCGTGGATGAATTCCGCCAGGCATGGCCCGGCGCTACCGGCGGGCGGTGCGGGATGCGGGTAGAATTGCCGCCTTTCCCGCCACCCGAATGGATTAAGCGCCATGACCGGGACGCCAGACGTCTTTCCGCCCGCCGCCCCGGGCGGTACCCCGCTCGTTGCCCTGCCCACTGGTCCGCGCAAGCCCGACCAGGTGAAAGGCAAGCTCTACATCAAGACCCACGGTTGCCAGATGAATGAGTACGACTCGGCCAAGATGGCCGACGTGCTTGCCGCCAGCGATGGCCTGGAATTGACCGACCGCCCGGAAGACGCCGACGTCATCCTGGTCAACACCTGCTCCATCCGCGAAAAGGCGCAGGAGAAGGTGTTCAGCCAGCTGGGCGTATGGAAGGGCCTGAAGAACAAGGGCCGCGAGGTCATCATCGGCGTGGGAGGCTGCGTGGCATCGCAGGAAGGCGAAGCGATCATCAAGCGCGCGCCGTTCGTCGATCTGGTGTTCGGCCCGCAGACCCTGCACCGCCTGCCCGAACTGATCCGCGCCCGCCGCGAACAGCAGCGCCCGCAGGTGGACATCAGCTTCCCCGAGATCGAGAAGTTCGACCGCATGCCCGAACCGCGCGCCGAAGGTGCGTCTGCGTTCGTATCGATCATGGAAGGCTGTTCCAAGTACTGCTCGTTCTGCGTGGTGCCCTACACCCGCGGCACCGAGGTCAGCCGCCCGTTCGAGGACGTGGTAGTGGAAGTGGCCCAACTGGCCGCGCAGGGCGTGCGCGAGATCAACCTGCTCGGCCAGAACGTCAACGCCTACCGTGGCCCGTATGGCGATGGTGAGTTCGCCGACCTGGGCCTGCTGATCCGCACCATCGCCGAGATCGATGGCGTTGGCCGCATCCGCTTCACCACCTCGCACCCGCTGGAGTTCAGCGATTCGCTGGTCGATGCGTTCCGCGACGTGCCGCAGCTGGCCAACTTCCTGCACCTGCCGGTGCAGGCCGGCAGCGACCGCGTGTTGTCGGCGATGAAGCGCGGCTATACCGCGCTGGAATTCAAGTCGAAGATCCGCAAGCTGCGCGCGGTGCGCCCGGACATCTCGATCAGCTCGGACTTCATCGTCGGTTTCCCCGGCGAGACCGATGCCGATTTCGAGAAGACCATGAAGCTGATCGAAGACATCGGCTTCGACCACAGCTTCTCCTTCATCTATTCGCGCCGCCCGGGCACGCCGGCGGCCGACCTGGAGGACACGATCAGCGATGCGGAGAAGCACGCGCGCCTGTCGCGCCTGCAGGAACGCATCAATGCGCACGCGGCCAGCATCTCCGAAAAGATGGTCGGCACGGTGCAGACCGTGCTGGTGGACGGTCCGTCGCGCAAGAACCCGAACGAGTTGACCGGCAAGACCGAGAACATGCGCTCGGTGAACTTCCCGGCGCCGGCGCGCCTGATCGGCCAGTTCGTGGACGTGGTGATTACCGAAGCGCTGACCAATTCGCTGCGCGCGCGGGTGGTGGCGGAGTAAGGGAGGTGTGCCGACCAACGGTCGGCACCCACCGGGGCCCCATCGATGGGGTCAGAGCCCCTTCGGGGATCTGACCCCGTCGTTGCCTGGCACATTTTTCACCAGCGCTTCACAAGCGTTGCGGGGTGGGCACCGCCCCCACTTGTCCACAGCTTTCTTGGGCGCCGATCCACACCCGGTGTGGAGAACTGTCGCCCCGCCCGTCCGCGCGCTACCCTTGTCTTCCCTGACCCACCGCGGTGGACGGCGAACCCGCCCCACCCTCTGCAATGAAAAGCATCGAGCATCGAGATTTCACCCTGTCGCCGGAAGACACCGAGCGACTGGCCAACCTGTCCGGCCCCTTCGATGGGCACCTGCGCCAGATCGAGCTGAAGCTCGGCGTGGAGATCGCCAACCGCGGCTTCGTGTTCCGCATCAGCGGCCGCGACGAAGCCACCGCCGAAGCGCAGAAGCTGATTGAAGCGCTGTACGCCGAGACGGCCGAGACCACCTTCGACAACCACGCCATCCATCTGCGCCTGGCCAAGGCCAACCTGGACCAGATCGCCGAGCGCGCGTACGAAGCGCAGGAGGTGGCGATCAAGGTCAAGCGTGGCACCGTGCGTGGCCGCGGCGCCAACCAGGCCCGCTACCTGCACCAGATCACCACCCACGACATCAACTTCGGCATCGGCCCGGCCGGCACCGGCAAGACCTTCCTGGCCGTGGCCAGTGCGGTGGAAGCGCTGAACGAATCGCGCGTGCAGCGGCTGATCCTGGTGCGCCCGGCGGTGGAAGCCGGCGAGAAGCTTGGCTTCCTGCCCGGTGACCTGTCACAGAAGGTCGATCCCTACCTGCGCCCGCTGTACGACGCCCTGTACGAAATGCTGGGCGTGGAAAAAGTGGTCAAGCTGCTGGAAAAGAACGTGATCGAGATCGCGCCGCTGGCTTACATGCGCGGGCGCACGCTGAACGATGCGTTCGTGATCCTGGACGAGGCGCAGAACACCACCATCGAACAGATGAAGATGTTCCTGACCCGCCTGGGCTTTGGCTCCACTGCGGTGGTGACCGGCGACCTGACCCAGACCGACCTGCCCAAGCACGTGAAGTCGGGCCTGCGCGATGCCATCGACGTGCTGCGTGACGTTGACGGCGTCAGCTTCACCTTCTTCGAAGCGCGCGACGTGGTGCGCCACCCGCTGGTGGCCCGCATCGTCAGTGCCTACGACCGCCGCGACCTGCACCAGATTCAACCCGGAGCCACCCCATGACCAAAGGTCCCGTGCGACTGGATGTCGCCATCAGCTATGCGCTGCCCCGCACCGGCCTGCCGGCCGCCGTCAGTTTCCGCAAATGGGTGGCGGCGGCATTGAAGGGCCGCATCCGCGAAGCCGACCTGGCCATCCGCGTGGTCGACGCCAAGGAAGGGCAGTCGCTGAACCGCCATTACCGTGGCAAGGACTACGCCACCAACGTGCTCAGCTTCCCCGCCGAGCTGCCCGAAGGCCTGCCCAAGGGGGTGAAGTTCCCGCTGCTGGGTGACCTGGTGATCTGCGCACCGGTGGTGGCGCGCGAGGCCGACGAACAGGGCAAGGCGCTGAACGCGCACTACGCGCACCTGACCGTGCACGGCGTGCTGCACCTGCTGGGCTGGGACCACGAAGACGACAAGGAAGCCGAGGCGATGGAACAGCTGGAGCGCGAGATTCTGGCCGAGCTGGGCATCGAGGATCCCTACGCCGGCGAGCGCTGAGCCGCCGATCGCGCTACCCTGCAGCGGCAACCACCCCGGAGACAAGGATGATGATGGGCGACATGGGGCCGTTCCTGGCCGGAAGTGCGATCTTTGCCCTGCTGCTGGTCGTGGCCGCCAACGTGCTGCGCCGGGTCAGTGCCCGCCACCCGGATGGACAGCACTGGTTGCTGCGTACGCTGGCCCTGGTCTGCCCGGCCAGCCTGCTGGCCGCTGTGGTGCTGGGCAATGTGGGGCCGCATCTGCTGGGCGGTCCAGGATCGGCCAGCAGTACGCCCACGTTGTGGGCCACGACGATGGTGCTGGTCCTGATCGGCGCGTTCTCCGCGCCGGTGTGCTGGCGCGTGGTAATGCAGCATCGCCTGGAGCGGGCCAGCAGCAGCCTGTCGTTCTTCCACGCCACGCGTACCCAGCTGTGCGCGCTGTTCGTGCTTGCCGCGGTCTACGTAACCGCGGTCAAGCGGATCGACGCCGCGGACGTGCCGGCCTGGCTGCTGCAGCCGGGTGTACTGCAGATCGCACTGAGCCAGACGATGCAACTGGTCCATCTGGCCATGGTCGCGGTCATGCTGACCCTGCCCCTGATGGCACTGCGCGCGTTGGCGCGGCGTACGCTGCGGCGTGCGCAGACCCTGCTCGGCCGCGCGCCGCAGGGCTGAGCCCTGCGGACATGACGGGGTCCGGCCGCTACCATGGCCGGGCATCCTCCATCGCGGACCCTCTGCCTGTGCTGCTGCGTACTGCCCTGCCCCTGCTGCTTGCCTCTGTTGCCGCCACCGCCTCGGCGGCACCGCTGGACCTGCCCGCACTGATCGAATGCCGCCAGGGCGTGGCCGACCATGCCGCCCTGGCGCCGCTGCTGGCCGACCCGTTGAAGGCCGTGGCCAACGGCCTGCAGCCGCTGCCGCAGGCCAACCAGTTCATGACCGAGTTCCGCCTGGCCAACCCGATCACCGTGTTCGGGCAGCAGACCGACCATATCGCGGTGGCCGGGGCCAGCGTGATGGCCGTGCTGGACCAGGCCGACCCGCACCCGCTGGCCACCCGCCTGGCGCTGGAAACCGGTTTCGACCAGGGCGGCAAGTTCATGGCCGGCCGCGAAGTGGTCAGCCGCGATGTCACCGACCCGAAGACCGGCGAGGCGCAGATCGAATCGATCATCCTGAGCGTGTCCACGGTGGCCAGCCACCCCGGTAGGACCCTGGCCGGCTGCACCTACAGCCTGGACCTGCCGGCCGAAGACGAGGCCCCCGGCGACGCGGCCAGCGGTCACTGAAAGGCCCCCACATCCTGCTAGACTGGGGCCAACGCCCGGGTTTCCGGGTGCCCTTTTTCCAGAGATGTCTGAAGACGACAGTAGTAGCTCCCCGCAGGAGCCCAATGAAAAGAAGCGCGGCTGGCTGGAACGCCTGACGGCCGCCTTCTCCGGCGAACCCCACACCCGCGACGAGCTGGTGGCCGTGCTGCACACCGCACAGGACGAAGGGCTGATCGCCGCCGATACCCTGAAGATGATGGAAGGCGCCATTTCGGTGGCCGAGCTGACCGTGGGCGACGTGATGATCTCGCGTTCGCAGATGGTCTCGCTGCCGGTCGAGGCGCCCTTCCTGGAACTGATGAAGCAGGTGGTCGAATCCGGCCATTCGCGCTTCCCGGTACACGGCGAGAACAAGGACGACATCCTTGGCATCCTGCTGGCCAAGGACCTGCTGCGCGGCGTGGTGGCCGACAACGGCCCGGCCAACGTGCGCGAGCTGCTGCGGCCGGCGGTGCTGATTCCCGAGGCCAAGAAGCTCAACGTGCTGTTGAAGGAATTCCGCCTGTCGCGCAACCACATGGCGATGGTGGTGGACGAATACGGTGGCGTGGCCGGTCTGGTCACCATCGAAGACGTGCTGGAACAGATCGTCGGCGAGATCGACGACGAGCACGATGAAGCCGAAGACCCCTCGGCGCAGATCGCCATCCAGGCCGATGGCCAGTACGTGGTGGACGCGCTGACCCCGATCGGCGATTTCAACGAGCGCTTTGGTGCCACGTTCTCCGATGAGGACTACGACACCATCGGCGGCCTGGTGACCGAGGCCGTGGGCCACCTGCCGGAAGTGGGCGACGAACTGGCGCTGGACCGCTTCATGTTCCGCGTGGCGCGGGCCGACGCGCGCCGGGTGCAGGCTTTCCATGTGACCGTGCTGCCGCCGGACGCGCAGGACGACGCTTGAAGCGCCGCGGCCTGTTGATGCTGGCATGGCTGGCGCTGTGCACGCTGGCCCTGGCATTGCCAAGGTCGGCCTTCGCGCAGGCCGCCGCGGATTCCGCGGTGGCTGCGGACGCACCGCCGCCGCGTATCGGCGTGGTGACCATGCAGCCGGGCACGGTGTTCTTCGAACGCTTCGGCCACGACGCCATCGTGGTGCTGGACCCGGTCAGTGGTGCGGCCACGTCCTACAACTTCGGCTATTTCGATCCGTCCGAACAGGATTTCATCAGCCGCTTCGTGCGCGGCGAGATGATGTACTACCTGGTGGCGCTGCCGCTGCAGCAGGACCTGTCCTACTACGACGAGACCGGACGCGGGGCCAGCGTGCAGTGGCTGGACCTGCGCCCGGACCAGGCGCGGGCCCTGGCCGATGGACTGGCCGAGCGGGCCAAGCCGGAAAACGCGCGCTACCACTACGATTACTACACCGCCAACTGCGCCACCATGGTGCGCGACACCCTGGACAAGGCCCTGGGTGGCGGCCTGCATGCGCAGCTGTCGGGGCGCTCGCGCGGCAACACTTACCGCAGTGAATCGGTGCGCCTGGCCTCGCCGGCACCGTGGATGTGGCTGGGCTTCGACATCGGCCTGGGTCCGTTTGCCGACCAGCCGCTGTCGCGCTGGCAGGAAGCGTTCGTGCCGATGCGCCTGGCCGATGCCCTGCGCCAGGTACGCAATAGTGATGGCCGCCCGCTGGTGCAGAGCGAGCAGGAACTGCTGCCGCACCGCATTGCCGCCGAACCGAAGGAATCGCCGCGGCGCTGGTGGCCGTGGCTGCTGTGTGGCCTGCTGGCCGCCGCGGGCATCGTGGCCCTGCGCCAGCGCCCGCGCCTGCTGGCCGGCCTGGCCCTGCCGCTGTGGCTGCTGTGCACGATTGCCGGCGGCCTGCTGGTGTTCCTGTGGGGCTTCAGCATCCACTACGCCGCCTGGGCCAACCGCAACCTGCTGCTGCTGTCGCCGCTGGCGGTGCTGCTGCTGCCCGGCGCCATCGCCCTGCTGCGCAGGCGCGTGCCGGGTCGCGTGTTCAGCGTGGTGCTGTGGCTGCTCGCCGTACAGTCGGTGGCCGCACTGGTACTGCACTGGCTGAGCCTGCACGCGCAGTACAACGTGCAGTGGATTGTCCTGCTGCTGCCGGTGCATGTGGCCCTGGCCTGGGTGCTGGGGCGTCGTCCTCACTTGTCCCACACGGCGCAGTGACGCACGATGGCGGGCATGTCATTGCCCGCCCCTGCTTCCACGGCCGCTTCGGCCAACCCCGCCTGTGTCATCAACTGCGTTCACTACGATGACCAGGGCATCCGCCACGACATCAGCCTGGATGCGATCAGCGATGTGATCGCCAGTGGCAACGGCTTCGTCTGGGTGGGTTTGTACGATCCGGCCGACGCCGTGCTGCTGAAACTGCAGGAAGAATTCTGCCTGCATGACCTGGCCATCGAAGACGCACGCAACGCGCACCAGCGGCCCAAGGTCGAGGCCTACGGCAATTCCCTGTTCGTGGTGGTGACCACCGCGCAGATGGTGGACGAGCGCATCCAGTACGGCGAAACCCATGCCTTCCTGGGCCCGCGCTTCCTGGTGACCGTGCGCCACGGTGCGTCGCTGTCCTACGCCCCGGTGCGCGCCCGCGTGGAGCGCGAGCCGCAGCTGCTGAAGATGGGCCCCTCGTACTGCCTGTATGCGGTGACCGACTTCGTGGTGGACAACTACCTGCCCATCACCAATCGCTTCCGCGACACACTGGAGCTGCTGGAGAAGGACATCTTCGCCGAGAGCTACAAGCGCAGCACGGTGGTGCGGCTGTACGAGCTCAAGCGCGAACTGAACAAGATGCGCATGGCGGTGGCGCCGCTGCAGGATGTGCTGGCCCAGCTGCGCCGTTACCAGGGCGATCTGATTCCCGACGAAGTGAAGCTGTATGTGCGCGACGTGCACGACCACGCCGTGCGCATCAGCGATGTGATCGACACCCTGCGCGAGATGCTGGGCACCGCGCTGAGCGTGAACCTGTCGCTGGTGACGCTGGCGCAGGGCGAAACGGTGAAGCGGCTGGGTGCATGGGCAGCGCTGCTGGCCGCGCCGACCCTGATCACCAGCTGGTATGGCATGAACTTCAGCCACATGCCTGAGTTGAACCAGCCGTGGGCCTACCCGTTGATGATCGTCGGCGTGGGCGCGGTGTGCGTGGGGTTGTACCGGTTGTTCAAGCGCGCCAAATGGTTGTGACCCGTATCGACCAACGGTCGATACCCACCAAAACGGTAGGCCACGACCGTTGGTCGTGGCTCTTGTCGCTCCAGTAGAGTCGAGCTTGCTCGACTGCTGTTCGCAGAGCAGTCGAGCGAAGCAGTCGAGCAAGCTCGACTCTACGGAAGCGGGGTATCAGGCCACGTAGACGGTCTTGATGTTCATGAACTCATGGATGCCGTGGTCGGCCAGTTCGCGGCCGAAGCCGGACTGCTTGCTGCCGCCGAACGGCAGCCGCGCATCGCTTTTGACGATGGCATTGACGAAGGCGGCGCCGCATTCCATGCGCTGGGCGAAGGATTCGCCGCGCACCGGATCGCGCGTCCACACGCTGCCGCCCAGGCCGAAACGGGTGTCGTTGGCCACGCGCAGGGCCTCGTCCTCATCGGCCACGCGGATCACCGCCGCCACCGGCCCGAACAGTTCCTCGTCGTAGGCCGGCATGCCCGGGCCCACCTGGTCCAGCACGGTGGCCGGGTAACCGGCGTGGGTACCGGCAATCGGTTCGCCGCCCAACAGAACGCGCGCGCCCTTGGCCACGCTGGCCTGCACCTGCTTGTGCAGCTCATCGCGCAGGTCGGCGCGCGCCATCGGCGCCAGCGTCGTGCCACGCGCATCGGGATCGCCGTACTGCCGCTCCCCCGCTGCTTCCACGAAGCGGCGGGTGAATTCGTCGGCCACGGCATCCACCACGATGAAGCGCTTGGCCGCGATGCAGGTCTGGCCGCTGTTGTCGAAGCGCGACTTCACTGCCGCCGCCACCGCCTTGTCCAGGTCGGCATCGTCGAGCACCACGAAGGCATCGCTGCCGCCCAGTTCCATCACCGATTTCTTCAGCTGGCTGCCGGCATTGGAGGCGATGGAGCGCCCTGCCCGCTCGCTGCCGGTCAGGGTAACGGCCTTGACCCGCGCATCGCGCAGTACCTCGGCGGCCTGGTCGTTGTCGATGTGCAGCACGTCGAACACACCGTCCGGCAGGCCGCCGTCACGGCACACCGCCAGGATCAGGTCGGCACACTGCGGCACGTTGCTGGCGTGCTTGAGCAGGGCCACGTTGCCGGCCATGAACGCCGGCGCCAGGAAACGGAACACCTGCCAGATCGGGAAGTTCCACGGCATCACCGCGAACACGCAGCCGATCGGCTCGTAGCGCACGTAGCTGCGCTGCGCTTCAGTGTCGATCAGCTGCGGCTTCAGGTAATCCGCTGCGTGGTCGGCGTAGTACTCGCAGGCCGCAGCGCACTTGTCCACTTCGGCCAGCGCCTCGGCCTTGAGCTTGCCCATCTCGTGGGTCATCGCCTGCTGCAGGTCGTCGCGACGGCTGCGCAGCTGCGCGGCGATCTGGCGCAGGATGGCGCCGCGCTCCTGCAGCGACCGCTGGGCCCAGCCGCAGAAGGCATCGGCGGCGGCCTGCAGGCGCTGCTCGATATCGGCAGCGCCCATCAGTTCATGGCGGTAGGTCACCTGGCCGGTGGCCGGATCGACGATCTCGACGGTCATGGGGGGTCTCCATCAGGGTGACCCCCATTGTGCGCCGCCGCCCGTGAGCCGGGCGTGGCTGCGGCCTCAGCCGTTGTCCTGGCGGGCCAGCTGCAGGTCGCGCTGGCGGCGCTTTTCCGCACGCGCATTGATGTACCAGCCAATCACTGCAGCAATCGACACTGCCGATACCAGCAGGGTGGCCAGGGCATTGATCTTCGGGCTGATGCCCATGCGCACCGAGGCAAACACCTTCATCGGCAGCGTGGTCGAACCGGGCGTGGCGACGAAGCTGGCCACCACCACGTCATCCAGCGACAGGGTGAAGGCCAGCAGCCAGCCGGCCACCAGCGCCGGGGCGATGATCGGCAGGGTGATGCGGGTGAACACGGTCAGCCGGCTGGCGCCCAGGTCCATCGCCGCTTCTTCCAGCGACAGATCCATTTCCTGCAGGCGCGAGGACACCACCACGGTGACGAAACACAGGGTGAAGGTGACGTGCGCGATCCAGATGGTGGCCAGGCCACGGGCCGGGAAGCCGGGAATGGCGCCCATCGAAGCCAGCAGGGCCATCAGCGAGAACCCCAGGATGACATCGGGCATGACCAGCGGCGCAGTGACCAGCGCACCGAACACCGGCTTGCCACGGAAGCGCTTGAAGCGGGTCATCACCATCGCTGCCAGCGTGCCCAGCACGGTGGCGGTACAGGCGGTCCAGAACGCCACCACCAGGCTGGTCCACATCGCCTCCATCAGCGCGCGGTCGGCGAACAGATCGCCGTAGGCACGGGTGGAGAACCCGGCCCAGACCATTGCCAGCCGCGAGCTGTTGAACGAATAGAACATCAACAACAGGATCGGCAGGTACAGGAAGGCGAAGCCGAGCAGCAGCACGCCCAGCCCCAGGCCCTTGGCGGTACGCGGGCTCATGCCTGCTTCCCTTCCAGCAGGCGCTGCTGGGAACGGTTGAACCACAGGATCGGGACCAGCAGCAGCACGATCATCGCCACGGCCATGGCCGAGGCACCGGGCCAGTTGCGGTTGTTGAAGAACTCGTTCCACAGCTGACGACCGACCATCAGGGTTTCCGAGCCGCCCAGCATTTCCGGAATCACGAATTCACCCACCGCCGGAATCATCACCAGCATGCAGCCGGCGATGATGCCCGCCTTCGACAACGGCAGGGTGATGCGCAGGAACGCCTGCCAGGGCTTGGCGCCCAGGTCGTACGCCGCTTCCAGCAGGCGGTGGTCATGCTTGACCAGGTTGGCGTACAACGGCAGCACCATGAACGGCAGGTAGCAGTAGACGATGCCGATGTAGGCCGCGGTCGGCGTATCGATCAGCTGCAGCTTGGGCAGGCCCATGTGGGTCATCAGCGATTGCAGGCCGGTGAACTGCAGGAACTGATCGAGCAGGCCGTTGCGGTCCAGGATCGCCTTCCAGGCATACACGCGGATCAGGAACGAGGTCCACGACGGCAGCACCACCAGCATCATCCCCACGTTGCGCGCGGCCGGTGACAGGCGGGCGATGGCATAGGCCATCGGATAGCCGATCAGCAGGGTGAGGAAGGTGGAGATCGCCGCGATCTTGATCGAACTGAGGAAGGCCTGGGCGTAGATCGAATCGCGGAACAGCGCCAGGTAGTTTTCCAGGTTCAGCTTCAGCGAGAACGCGCCATCGACGTACTGCAGCAGCCAGGTATACGGCGGCGAGCCGACCCGGCTGTGCGAGAAACTGATCATCAGCACGATCAGGAACGGCACCGCGAAGAACAGCAGCAGCCACAGGTAAGGAATGCCGATGACCGTGGCACGCGTGCCCGGCAGCCAGCGCTTCAGGCCTGCCGTGCTCATGAGGTCAGCACCACGCCGTCGTTGTCGCGCCAGTGCACCCAGACCTGATCGCCCCAGGTCAGGCCATCGCTGGCCCAGCGCTGCGAGTTGGCGAAGTTGGCCAGCACCTTGGCACCACTGGGCAGACGCACGTGGTACACCGAGTGACTGCCAAAGTAGGCGATGTCCTCGATCACGCCCTGCGCCTTGTTGGTGTGCCCTTCCGGCTCGTCCTTGCCGATCATCACCTTTTCCGGGCGCAGCGCGAACGCGACCGGCTGCCCTTCGTAACAGGTGATGCCATGGGCGATGTAGACCGGCGCCGGGAACAGCGGCGAGCGCACGGTCACGTACTCGGGCAGATCCTCGTCGATCACCCCGTCAAACAGGTTCACCGAGCCGATGAAGCCGGCCACGAAGCGGTTGGCCGGCTGTTCGTAGACCTCGTCGGGCTTGCCGACCTGCTGGATCCAGCCGGCATCCATCACCGCGATGCGGGTGGCCATGGTCATGGCCTCTTCCTGGTCGTGAGTGACCATCACGCAGGTCACGCCCGACGATTCGATGATGCTGACCAGTTCCAGCTGCATCTGCGAGCGCAGCTTCTTGTCCAGCGCGCCCATCGGTTCGTCCAGCAGCAACAGCTTGGGCCCCTTGGCCAGCGACCGCGCCAGCGCCACGCGCTGCTGCTGGCCGCCGGACAGTTGGTGCGGCTTGCGCTTGCCCAGGTGGCCCATCTGCACCAGTTCCAGCATCTCGCCCACGCGCCTGGCGATGGCAGCCTTGTCCAGGCCGTCCTGCTTCAGGCCGAAGGCGATGTTCTGTTCCACCGTCATGTGCGGGAACAGCGCGTAGGACTGGAACATCATGTTGACCGGCCGCTGGTACGGCGGCAGCGCGTCCAGGCGCTGGCCATCCAGGGTGATGCTGCCCTTGGTGGGGGTTTCAAAGCCGCCCAGGCAGCGCAGCAGGGTCGATTTGCCACTGCCCGATCCGCCGAGCAGGGCGAAGATCTCGCCCTTGCGCACGTCCAGGTTGACGTCGTCGACGGCGATGAAGCCATCGAATTCCTTGCGCAGATCACGAATGGACAGATAGCCGGGCGCGCTGGCCGTATCAACGGCGGCGGCTTCCGGCTGGGCTTCAACGGGCATGGGGGCTCCGGGAGCGGGCGGTGGACAGCGGCGGCCATTCTACCGGCCGGGGGGCGATGGCGGTATGACGGGGTGTGGCGGGCGGCGGGAGGCCCGCCGGGCAGCACGGTAGCGCCGGGCCATGCCCGGCGGACGGGGTCAACGCGCGGCCACCGGCGGCGCTTCCTGCCAGCCCAGACCCAGGCTCTTCTGCAGCGCCACGTAGCGCACCAGCAGCTGCAGGCGCGCCTGCGCCGCGCCGTCCTGGGCCTGCAGGCGCTGGCGCTGCACGTCCAGCAGGTCGATCTGCGAGGTCGCCCCGGCCTGGCGCCGCTGGGTCATCAGGGCCAGCGAGCGCTCGGCCGAGGCCTGCGCCCGTTCGCTGGCCTGCAGCTGCTCGCGCGCCGCGCCGAAACGGGCCAGCGCGGTGTTGGCGTCCTGCAGGGCCGCCAGCACGCTGCTTTCGTAGGCTGCCAGGCGCGCCTGGTTGCCGGCGCGGGCCTGCGCCACCCGAGCCTTGTTCACCCCGAAATCGAACAGCGACCAGCGCAGGAACGGGGCGACGATGGTGGCCGCCGAATCCCGCCCCAGGTCCGATGCCGAGGTCGCGCCGGCACCGATGGTGCCCAGCAGGGTCACCTGCGGGAAATAGGCGGATAGCGCCTGGCCGATCTGCGCGGACGAGGCGGCCAGCTCGCGCTCGGCCTTGCGCACGTCGGGCCGGCGCTGGATCAGCGCCCCCGCGTCATCCACCGGCACGTTGGCGGGCAGGCGTGGCAGCGGCTGGTCGACGGCCAGACGCGCATCCAGCGCGCCGGGCTCCCGGCCTACCATCAGCGCCAGCACATCGCGTGCTTCATCGGCCTGGGCGCGCAGCGGCGGCAGCGCGGCCTGCTGCTGTTGCAGCTGCGCCTGCGCGCGCTCGACCTGCAGGTCCGAATCGGCGCCGCGCTGGCGGCGTTGCCGGGTCAGCTGCAGGCTCTGCTCGGCCGCACGCAGGTTGTCTTCGGCCAGGGCAATGCGTTCGCGGCTGCTGCGGAAGCCCAGGTAGACCTGGGCCAGCTCGGCAGCCAGCTGCACCTGCGCGTCGGCCAGCGAGGCGGCATTGGCCTCGGCCTCGGCGGCGGCCTGTTCGGCCGCACGGCGGCGGCGCCCGAACAGGTCCAGTTCCCAGCTGGCATCGAAGCCAGCCACGTACAGTTCGGTGTCCAGATCGAGATCGGCAAACTGCTGGCGCAGCTGCGCGGCTTCCTGTGGGCGGCCGTTGGCTTCTGCCACGCCGGCGATGTTCTCGCCCAGCCCGCGCACGCTGTTTTCCAGCGAATCCGGCGCCTTGATGTTGGCGTAGCCGGCGGCGGCGCCGACCGATGGCAGCTGTTCGGCACGGCGCTGCCGCTGCAGCGCGCGCGAGGCCAGCAGCTTGGCCTGCGCGGCACGCAGGTCGGGGCTGTTGCGCAGCGCCTCCTTCACCAGCTGGTCCAGCAGCGGATCATTCAGCGCGCGCCACCATTGGCTGGGGGGCGTAGCCGGCTGCACGCCGGCCTGTGCGGCGCGGTGCAGCTGTGCCTGCGCGGTGGCGTTGCCGGCCAGCTCCGGCTTCACGTAATCGGGCCCCAGCATGCAGCCGGCCAGCAGCAGCGGCAGCAGGGCCAGGCACAGGTGTCGCAGGTGGAAACGAACGGGCAAGGAAGTCGAAGTCATCAGTGCATGGCCAGTGGAACGCCCTTGGGCAGGGGTTTGAGCAGGAACACCAGGGGAAAGGTGAGCACCACGATCAGGCCGAAGATCCAGAACAGATCGTTGTAGGCCATCACCATCGCCTGCATCTGCACGGTCTGCGCCAGCACGGCCACGGCCTGGCCGGCATCGCCCAGCTGCTGGCCGTAGGCGTGCAGCGCGTCCTGGGCCACGGTGGAATTGGCGGTGACGCTGCTGCCGATGGCATCCACATGCAGGGTGGTACGGCGCTCCTGGAAGGTGGAAATGATCGCCAGGCCGATCGAGCCGCCCAGGTTGCGCGCGGCGTTGAACAGGCCCGAGGCATCGCTGGTGTATTCGCGCGGCACCGAAGTGATGGCGGCCTGGTTCAGCGCCATCATCGCCAGCGCCAGCCCGCAGCCCTGCAGCAGCTGGCCGACCACGAAGTGCGGGCCGATGCTGTCCGGGCTCAGGCCCAGGTTGACGAAACACGCCGCTGCAAAGCACAGCATGCCGCCGAACACCATGATGCGCACATCCACCGTTTCCAGCATCTTCGGCATCAACGGCATCAGCAGGATGGTCGGCAGGCCGGCCAGCAGCAGCACGTAGCCGGCCTGTTCGGTGTTGTAGCCGGCGATGATCGCCAGGAACTGCGGGATCATGTACATCACCCCGAACAGGATCATGCCGACCGCCATCACCATCACAAACACGGCGCCGAAGCTGCGCTGAAAGAGGATGTTGAGGCGGATGACCGGCGTCTTGCTGGTGAACTGCGAAACCGCCAGCAGGGCAAAGCCGAGCAGCGAGACGATGCTGAGCACCACGATCAGGGTGGATTCGAACCAGCGCTCGCGCTGGCCATCTTCCAGCACCACGGTCAGCGCGGACAGGCCAGCGGTCATGCCCAGGATGCCCAGCCAATCGGCGCGCAGCAGGCCACCCCAGTCCGATTTTTCGTGCGGCAGGCCGAGCAGCAGCAGCGCGACCAGTCCGGCACAGATCGGCACGTTGATGAAGAACGCGTAGTGCCAGCTGACGTTCTCGGTCAGCCAGCCGCCCAGCAGCGGCCCGATCACCGGGCCGAGGATGACGGTCATGCCGAACAGCGCAGTGCCCAGCGGCTGCTGCTTCGGCGGCAGACGGGTACCGACGATGGTCAGCGCGGTGGGAATCAGTGCGCCACCGGCGAAGCCCTGCCCTACGCGTCCGGCAATCATCATCGGCAGTGAATCGGCCAGACCGCACATCACCGAAAACGCGGTGAACAGCGTGGCGCAGATCAGCAGGAAGGTACGCAGGCCGAGCGTGCGCACGAACCAGCCGGTGAGCGGAATCATCACGATTTCCGAGACCAGGAAGGCGGTGGAGATCCAGGTGCCTTCGGTGCCGCTGGCGCCGACCTCGCCCTGGATGGTGGGCAGTGCGGCGTTGACGATGGAGATATCCAGCGTAGCCATGAACGAGCCGATGGTGCCGGCAGCCACGGCCAGCCACGCTGCGGCATCGGCCTTGCCTTCCGCAGCGGGTGCGGCGGGTGCGGTTGCAGCGTTCATCGGGCGCGGCGTGCCTCGGCTTCGTCGCGGCTGCGATCGGCGTCGTCCTTCGCGCTGCGGGTGTCCACGGTCACCTCCACCGACATGCCCGGCACCAGCACCTTGCGCGCCTCGGCACCGGCATCCACGCGGATGCGCACCGGCACGCGCTGCACGACCTTGGTGAAGTTGCCCGTGGCGTTCTGCGGTGGCAGCAGCGCGAACTGCGAACCGGTGCCTGGCGAGATGCTTTCCACCGTGCCCTTCAGGGTGGTGCCCGGCAGCGCATCGACCTTGATCTCGGCCGGTTGCCCGGCACGCATCAGGCCCACCTGGGTTTCCTTGAAGTTGGCGCTGAGGTACAGCGCGGCCACCGGCACTACGGTCATGGTGCGGGTACCGGCGGCCACGAACTGGCCCACCTGCACGGTCTTGTTGCCGACGCGGCCGTCGATGCGCGCGCGCAGTTCGGTGTCTTCGAAGGCCACGCGGGCCTGGGCGGCGTCGGCCTGGGCCTGCTTCAGCCCTGCCTCGGCCTGTTCGCGCTGGGCCTGGCTGGCTTCGATCTGGCTCTGTGCGCCGGCAATCTGCGCCTTGGCCGCATCGTGCTGCGCCTGTGCGCGTTCCAGGTCGTGGCGCAGGCTTTCCACGTGTTCATGGGTGTCGGCGCCGCTGGCAGCCAGCGGTGTGAAGCGGGCCAGTTCGGCGCGGGCGAAGCGCAGCGAGGCGCTGGCGGCCACCAGTTGCGTGCGTGCCTGCAGCAGGCTGGACTGCTGGCCCTGCACGCCGGCGGTGGCGGCGGCGATATCGGCTTCACGCACGGCGATCACGGCTTCGGCCTGGTCCAGGGTGGCGCGGTAGGTGCGCGGGTCGATGCGCAGCAGCGGTTGCCCGGCCTTCACCCATTGGTTGTCCTGCACCAGGACGTCGGTGACGTAGCCGTTGATGCGCGGGGCGACGGCGACGGCGTCGGCCTGCAGGTAGGCGTTGTTGGTGTCCTGCAGGTAGCGGCCTACGCGCAGGTGGTAGACCAGCCAGATGATCAGTGCGATGGCGACCACGATGCCGATGATCGCCAGGGTCCAGCGGACCTTGGGATTCTTCAGGGGCGAGGGTTTGTCCTCGCTGGCCGAGGGGGGTTGGTCGGTGGGAGCGTCGTCGCGCTGGGGCTGGTCGGTCATCGTCTCGTCATGGCGGTGGTCAGTGCCATACGGGACGGTAGGGGAAGGAGTGCGGAGGTGAGGTGAAAGCGTTTGTCGCTCTGCGGGCTGCTTGATCCGTGCGGCAGGGAGGCCGGGTGGGGCGGCAGGACACGCCGTAAACCCGTCCATGGGGGCTCGTAGGCGCCTTGCTCGCGTGCGCTGTCCTGCGCACGCGGCAAGACCGGGGTTGGGCGTCCTGCCCAACCCGCCGGGCGCATGCGCCCGGCCCATGGCGCCTGCGGTCCTGCCGCCCCACCCGGCCTCCCTGCCCTCCAGTTCCCGCCGGCGGACAGGAGGTCAACGGCAGAGCAGAATCAAGAGCAAAAAAAGGGAGGCCCTTGGCCTCCCTTTTTCTTTTCTGGTGGGGGCCGACCGTTGGTCGGCCCTCCTGGAAAGCGTGCCGACCAACGGTCGGTATTTACTTGCCGGTCTTCACTTCGGTCCACAGGCGGGTGTAGAGCTTGTCGGTTTCCGGGGTGTTGATCGAGTAGGTGAACATCTTCGCGGCGACGTCGGCCGGGGGGTAGATGGTCGGGTCGGTGCGGATCGCTTCGTCCACCAGCGGGGTGGCGGCGGTCACCGGGTTGGCGTAGTGGATGAAGTTGGTGTTGGCTGCGGCGACCTTCGGTTCCAGCAGGTAGTTGATGAAGGCGTAGGCGGCTTCGGGGTGCTTGGCGTCCTTGGGGATGGCCAGCATGTCGAACCACTGCGGGGCGCCTTCCTTGGGGATCGAATAGGCCACGTGCACGCCGTTGCTGGCTTCTTCGGCGCGGTCGCGGGCCTGGATGATGTCACCCGACCAGCCCACCACCAGGCAGGTGCCGCCGTTGGCCAGCGAGCCGACGTACTGCGAGGAGTGGAAGTTCTGCACGTACGGGCGGATCGACTTCAGCAGGTCGGCGGCCTTCTGCAGTTCGGCCGGGTCGCCGCTGTGCGGGTCCAGGCCCAGGTAATGCAGGGCGATCGGGATCATGTCGGCCGGCGTGTCCAGGATGGTCACGCCGCAGTCCTTCATCTTCGCGATGTTTTCCGGCTTGAAGATGAGGTCCCAGCTGTTGGCGATGTCGGCGCTGCCGCCGAAGCGCTCCTTCAGCATGTCCACGTTGTAGCCGATGCCGGTGGTGCCGATCATGTACGGCACGCCGTACTTGTTGTCCGGGTCCTGGGTGGCGATGCGCTGCATCACCGACGGGTCCAGGTTGGCCAGGTTCGGGATCTTGCTCTTGTCCAGCGGCAGGAACACGCCGGCCTGGATCTGGCGGCCGAAGAAGTTCAGCGTGGGCACCACTACGTCGTAGCCGCTGTTGCCGGCCAGCAGCTTGGTTTCGACCATCTCGTCGCTGTCGAACACATCGTAGGTGACCTTGGTCCCGCTCTCCTTCTCGAAGTTCGGGATGGTGTCTTCGGCGATGTAGTCGCTGTAGTTGTAGACGTTCAGGACCTTGCTGTCCTGCGCGCCACCGTTGCCACCGCCGCCACAGGCGGCGAGCAAGGCGGAGGCCAGGCCGAGCGTGAGGATACGCAGCTTCATCGGGTGCTCCAGAATGCGGGTGGGGGGCCGGCCGGGCCGGCGACGGGTGCCAGCCTACCCCCCGGCGGCTCATTCATCAATTACGGGTCTTCACACGTTCAACAGCAGGAACTCGCGCTCCCACGAACTGATCACCCGGAAAAAGGTCTCGTATTCCTTGCGCTTGACCGAGATGTAGGCGCGGCAGAAGCGCTCGCCCAGCAGGGCCTGCAGCTCGCTGCACTGTTCCAGCCCGTCCAGCGCTTCGCCCAGCGAGCGCGGCAGGTTGTAGCCCAGCTCCTTGGCGCTGCCGGTCACCGGCGCGTCCGGGGCCAGCCGCTCGCGGATACCGAGCAGGCCGCAGGCCAGGGTCGCGGCCATCGCCAGGTAGGGGTTGGCATCGGAGCCGGCGAAGCGGCTTTCCACCCGCATGTTTTCCGGCGTGTCCAGCGGCACGCGCAGGCCGCAGGTGCGGTTGTCGTAGCCCCAGTGCACGTTGCTGGGCGAGACTTCGCCGAACACCAGGCGACGGTAGGAATTGACGTTGGGGGCGAAGAAGGCCATCGCCTGCGGCACGTATTTCTGCAGGCCGCCCAGGTAGTGGCCGAATACCGGGCTGAACTCACCTTCGGCGTGGGTTTCGCCGGCGAACACATTGCTGCCGTCGCTCACCCGCACCAGGCTCTGGTGGATGTGCATCGCACTGCCCGGTTCGTTTTCCATCGGCTTGGCCAGGAAGGTGGCGTACACGCCGTGGCGCATGGCCGCCTCGCGCATGGTGCGCTTGAACAGGAATACCTGGTCGGCCAGATCCATCGCATCGGCATGGGTGAAGTTGACCTCCAGCTGCGCCGCGCCGGATTCGTGAATCAAGGTGTCCACGTCCAGCTTCATGGCATCGGCGTAGTCGTACATCAGGTCGAGGATGGGATCGAATTCGTTCACCGCATCGATCGAGTACGACTGCCGCGCCGTTTCCGGGCGCCCGGAGCGGCCGGCCGGCGGCAGCAGCGGGAAGTCCGGGTCGGTGTTCTTCTGCACCAGGAAGAATTCCAGTTCCGGGGCCACCACCGGGCGCAGGCCCAGTTCGGCATAGGCGGCCAGCACGCGGCGCAGTACGTTGCGCGGGGCCAGTTCGTGCGGCTCGCCGCTCTTGGTGTAGCAGTCATGGATGACCTGCGCGGTGGCATCGGCCGCCCACGGCACCATGCGCACCGTGTCCGGGTCGGGGCGCAGCATCATGTCCGAGTCCGACGGCGAGGTCAGGTCGTAGTAATCATCGGGAAATTCGCCGGTGACCGTGGTGGCGAAGATGCCCTCGGGCAGGCGCGTGCCGTAGTCGTGCGAGAACTTGTCGGCCGGAATGATCTTGCCGCGCGCGTTGCCGGTGATGTCCGGCACCAGGCATTCCACTTCGGTGATGCGCCGTTCCTTCAGCCAGCGCAGCAGGCTGCTTTCCTGCGGCTCGGGGGGCGTGGCCGTCTTGCGCGGGCGCGGTCGGGAACTCATCGGGCATCCAGTCGTTTCTGTTGGTACTGACGGCAAGCTTGGCCGAAAGCACGGAAAATAGCGTGATAGAACGGCGTCTGCGTGACACGCCACTCCGGGTGCCACTGTACGCCCAGCACGAAGCGGTGGTGGCCACTGCGTGCGGCTTCCACCAGACCATCGCCGGCGGTGGCCTCGACCTGCAGCGCCGGTGCCAACCGCGCAATGCCCTGCCCGTGCACCGAATTGACCTGCGCCGTGTCGCCGCCGTGCCACTGTGAAAGCCAGCCGCCGGCGACCAGTTGCACGCTGTGCGCTGGCCCGTACTGCACCTCGACCGCGGCCTGCGGATCTTCGCGATGGTCGGCCAGGCCCGGCACGGCATGTACCTGCGGGTGCAGGCTGCCGCCCAGGCTGACATTCAGTTCCTGGAAGCCGCGGCAGACCGCCAGCACCGGCAGGTCCTGCGCAAGGGCGGCCTGCAGCAGCGCGAACGCGTTGACATCGCGCGCCGGGTCATGCGGGTTTCCCGGCCAGGTACGCCCGCCTTCGTAGTGCTGCGGCTCGATGTTGCTGACCGCCCCGGTCAGCAGCAGCCCATCCAGATCCTGCAGCCAGTCTGCGGCAGGCAACGGCGGTTGCAGGCTGGGCAGCAGCCACGGCGTCACCTCGGCGGCGTCCACCAGCGCGCGGACGTATTTTTCGCCGGCCACCGCGAAACGATGGTGGCCCATGACGGTGCTGTCGGTGGGCAGGCCCACCGCGGGCAGGCGGCGCATGCAGGACTCCTTGGCGTGCCTGCACGGTACCTGCGCCGCGACCACGGCGGCAAGCCGCCGCCATCACGTCCACGGGCACGCCGCTGGGCGAAACTACGCGGGTGAACAGCGCCTCCCCTGCCCCGTCCGAACCGCCCACCGCACGCCTGCGAGGAACGCTGTGAGCGCGGCCTTCCCGCCCAGCTGGTATGCGGCCAGCCTGCCCGAGCCGTCGCCACTGCCGCCCCTGCAGGGCCAGGTACGGGCCGACGTGGCGGTGCTGGGCGCCGGCTACACCGGCCTGACCGCCGCGCTGGAGCTGGCCGCGCGCGGCTACCGGGTGGTGGTGCTGGAAGCGCAGCGGATCGGCTGGGGGGCGTCGGGCCGCAACGGCGGCCAGGCGCTGGTGGGCTACGGCTGCGAAGTGGACACGCTGGAGCGCGAGGTCGGCCGCGCCGACGCCCGCCTGCTGTTCGACTGGTCGCGCGAGGCCGTGCAGGCGATGCGCCGGCGCATCGATCGCCATGCCATCGATTGCCACTGGGTGGAAGGCCACGCCAGCGTGGCCATCCGCGCCCGCCACGAACGCGACCTGCAGGGACACTGCGAACACCTGCAGCGCCACTACGACTACCCCATGCAATGGTGGGACCGCCCCACCCTTGCCGCCCAGTTGGACAGTCCGCGCTACCGCGCGGCCATGTTCGACCCACTCAGTGCCCACCTGCACCCGCTGGCCTATGCGCGCGGGCTGGCCGACGCGGCGCGTGCGGCCGGGGTGGTCATCCACGAACGCTCACCGGTGGTGCGGCTGCAGCGCGGTTCGGCGCCGGCCCTGCACACGGCCGCCGGCAGCGTGCACGCCCGCCATCTGGTGGTGGCGGGAAACGCGCTGCTGCAGGGCCTGCTGCCCGACCTGGAGCGCCGCATCATGCCGGTCGGCACCTACGTGGGCGCCAGCGCACCGCTGGGCGCCGAACGCGCGCGCGCATTGATCGCCAACAACATGGCGGTGGCAGACACCGCCTGGGCGCTGGACTACTTCCGCCTCAGCCACGACCACCGCCTGCTGTTCGGCGGCCGCGCCAGCTATTCGGCGCTGCCGCCGCCGGGCCTGCGCGGGGTGATGCAGCGGCGCATGCACCAGGTCTTCCCGCAGCTGGCCGATGTTGGCCTGGAACAGGTCTGGGGCGGCTTGGTGGACATCACCCGCAACCGCGCCCCGCACTGGGGCCGGCTGGACCCGAACCTGTACTTCGCGCAGGGCTTTTCCGGCCACGGCGTGGCCGCGGCCGGGCTGGCCGGCGAGGTGATCGCCGCGGCGATCGCCGGCCAGAGCGAACGCCTGGACGTCTATCAGCGCCTGCGCCATGCCCCCTTCCCGGGCGGGCGCCTGCTGCGGACCCCGCTGCTGGTGGCGGCCATGTCCTGGTACAAGCTGCGGGATGCGTTGTGGTAATCGCCTGATGTGAAAGTGTGAACCCGGTCAGCATCGGCGGCCCGCAGTGGCCACCGGCCGCCGCGGCACGCCGGTTGCAGGCAATTGCAAGCATCCGCGTCAGCCGATACTGTCGCGGACTGGGGCCAGGTGCGATGCCTGGGTGGCGCTTACGCGCAGCAGCAAGGGAGGCTTGCGATTGAACTGGTGGACGAATGGAATTCGCCTGGATGTGCGTATCCGGCCGGCGGGGCTTGCTCTGGCGGCGCTGTATGCGCTTGCCTGCTGGGCCACCCGGCAGATTTCGCTGGACCAGTTCTACCTGCCGGCCGGCATCCGCGTGGCCGCGCTGCTGCTGTGCCCGCCCCGGCTGTGGGGCTATCTGATCCTGGGCGAGTACGCCTACTTCGCGCAGATGCGCTACCCCATGGTCGACCGCTATGGCCTGCCGTGGGTGGTGCTGGCATCGGCCTGCCTGATACCGGCAGTCGCCCTGGTGGTGGGCCTGCACCGTCGTCGCCTGGCCACGGCCGGTGAAGGCTGGGTGCTGTCCATTGCCGCGTGGGCCGCGCTGGCTACCGCGGTACTGAAGCTGGGCCTGGCCCATCTGCTGTGGCCCACCCCGCCGTCCGATCCGGTGCTGGGCACCGCCGTACGCTACGTGCTGGGCGACTACATCGCCATCATCACCGTGGTACCGCTGGCCCTGCTGTGGTCGCAGCGCAGTGCGGGCCATGACTGGTCCAGCTGGCGGCAGTGGCCGACGCTGGCGTCGCTGGCGGCCCTGCTGCTGCTGGGTGGCGCGGCGATCTGGGCCGGCGCCAGTTCCGACCCGGCCAAGACCAGCCTGCAGCTGCTGATGGCCCTGCCTGCGGTGGCCCTGACCTGCATGCACGGCTGGCGTGGCGCAGCGGTGGCCGTGCCGCTGCTGAACATGCTGATCAGCGTGGGCACGCCCAGCAGTGGCCTGCCCGGCTCGTTCGACGAGCGCACCTTCATGACCGTGCAGATCGTGGCGGTGGCTGGTACCGCGCTGCTGGCACTGGGCTCGCGCATCAGCCAGCACTACCACCAGTACGCGCACCACGACCAGGCCGGCCGCCAGGCCGCCGACTTTTCCCGCAACGCGCACATCGCCAACGAAATGGACCTGCGCCAGCGTGCGTTGGCGCTGCGCCGGATTGCCGATGACATCGAAACGTCGCTGGGCGAGACCGCCGAACTGCTGAAGCTGCATGGCCACCACGAGCCCGCACGACAGCTGCTGGGCACCGCGACGAGCCATTCACGACAGTTCCGCGAGCTGACCAGCATGGTCTACCCCGCCGAGCTGGAGCAGCTGGGGCTGTACCTGGCCCTGCAGGCCAGCGGCATCCACCAGGCCTGGGACGCTACAGATCGGCTGGGCCGTCACCAGCTGCGGGGCGACCCCTGCCAGTTGAACCTGGGCCTGCAGCTGGCGACCTACCGCACCCTGGCCGAAGCCGTGTCGCTGCTGCTGAACGGCGAGCGTGGGCAGATCCAGGTGCGTGCACGCTGCGGCCGACGCGGCGCGCAGCGCGGCATCGTGGTGACGGTGGGTCTGCTGGACCGCCATCGCACGCTGTCGGAGGAAACCATGGCGTTGGCGCGGCGCCGCTTGAGCGCGCGGGCCATCGCCTACGGCGGTCGCGTGGACTGCCGTGGCAACCGCATCCGCATGCTGCTGCTGGATTCACCGGCGCAGGTGGAACAGGACGCTCCGCTGCGGGCGCGGCTGGCGCCGCACGGCCTGGGCTGAGCGCTGCAACGACCGGCCCCGCAAGCAGCAGGGCCGGTCATCCACGCTGCTTACTGGCCTTCGCCCGGCAGTTCCACCGACCAGATCGCATCGGCGCCCTTGCCGTAGACCACCAGCGAGAACTCGGCGCGGCGGTACACCACCTGGCGCGACGCGTTGGCCGGAATCACCAGGCGCTGCGAGGGCAGCGAGGTCTTCGCCGGTGACTTGCCCGCCGGCAGGGTCCAGAACACGTTGTCCAGCGTGCCGACGATCAGCTTCACCTGACCGGTCAGGTCATTCACCTGGAAATAGGTGATGCCATCGCGCTGGAACCCATAGACCTGCCAGGCCGGATCCTGGCTCAGGTTCAGTGCGGCGGGCAGCGCTTCGCCCAGACCACTCTTGGCCAGCTGGATACCATTGCCGTCGCTGGGGCAGCAGGCGGCTGCAGCAATCATCGGCGTGGACAGCAGCGCAGCCGCTGCAATTGCGATACGCATACGGGAAAAACGCACGGGCAACCCCCTTGTGGATTGAATGTTGATGGGCGGCCAGGCACTGCCGCGTTCGCCTGGCACAACCGGTGTGCATCGGCGCGGGCACCGGTGGTGCCCAGAAACTCCGAGGGCCCCCGGCCAGGACGGCCGGGTAGCGGCACCGAGCATACCGGTCCGCGGCCAGCGCAGCCATGTGCCGCCCCGACCTGCCCCTGACCGTCCGAGGCTAAAGTTTCGCCTGCAACGGCCGCTACCCCGGCCAAGCCCTCCCACGTGAGCCACCGCACCATGCCCGTCCTGCCGCAGGTCGTTGTCGATGGCGACCTGGCCGATCCCCTGCCGCAGCGGATCCTGCTGGTGGAAAATTCACGTGCGTTCACCGGCATGCTGCGCGAGGCGATCGAACAGCGCCTGGAGCTGCCTGTGGTGGTGGCATCCACCCTGGCCGAGGCCGGCCGCCTGCTGAGCGAGGAAGGCGGCTGGTTCCTGGTGCTGACCGGACTGGTGCTGGCCGATGGTGACCGCGATGCGGTGGTCGAGTTCTTCCTGAAGCGCGATCTGCCCACCGTGGTAGTCAGCGGCGTGTATGACGAAGACCTGCGCAAGCGCGTGCTGCAGCAGCAGATCATCGACTATGTGCTGAAGAACACGCCGGGCAGCATCGATTATCTGGTCTGGCTGGTACAGCGGCTGGAGCGCAACCGGCGCATCGCCGCGCTGGTGGTGGACGATTCGCCATCCGCACGGGGTTATGCAGCCGCGCTGCTGCGCATGTACGGCCATGAAGTGTACGAAGCGGCCGATGGCAGCGAAGGCCTGGCCGCCATCGAGGCCCATCCGGCCATCCGCCTGGCGGTGGTGGACCAGGAAATGCCGGGCATGCAGGGCGTGGAATTCACCCGCCGCCTGCGCACCCTGCGCTCGCGCGACAAGGTGGCGGTGATCGGCATTTCCGGCAACACCGACGCCTCGTTGATTCCGCGCTTCCTGAAGAACGGCGCCAACGATTTCCTGCGCAAGCCATTCTCGCGCGAAGAATTCTTCTGCCGCGTCTCGCAGAACGTGGACCAGCTGGAACTGATCGGCACGCTGCAGGATCTGGCCACCCGCGATTTCCTCACCGGCCTGCCCAACCGCCGCTGCTTCCTGGAACAGAGCCAGCGCCAGCTGCCGCAGCTGCAGTTGCATGGCCAGAGCGTGGCGGTGGCGATGATCGACATCGACCACTTCAAGCACATCAACGATACCTACGGCCACGAAGCCGGCGACGATGCCCTGCGCGCCGTCGCCCGCGCGGTGGGCGACCACGCGCGCAGCCAGGACCTGATCGCACGCTTTGGGGGCGAAGAATTCTGCCTGCTGGTGCCGGACATGGAACAGGACGAAGCGCTGCAGTACTTCGAGGAACTGCGCCAGCGCATCGCCGCGCTGGAAGTGGATATCGGTACCGCCACCCTGCGCATGACCGTCAGCATTGGCCTGTGCTGCCTGCAGCCGCAGCGCGATTCGCTGCACCGGCTGATTTCCGAAGCCGACCGCCAGCTGTACCTGGCCAAAGCCGGCGGCCGCAACCGGGTCAGCAGCACCACGGTGGCACCGCCACAGCGCGCGCGTGAGCCTGCTTTATCCTGACAGGCTTGCTTTGATCCAGATCAACGCCGCCCGCTGGGCGCGCGCCTACAGTCGCTCCCGACATCAGCATGAAGGGGGCGCACGGATGGCACTACTGCTCTGGCAGGACGATCTGAACACGGGCATCGATGTGATCGACCAGCAGCATCGTCGCATCGTGGAAATGCTCAACCACCTGCACGTGGCGCAGTCCAGCCTGCAGCGCGTGGCGGTAGCCGAGGTGATCGACGAGGTGGTGGACTACACCATGTCCCACTTCGCGTTCGAAGAGGAGTTGATGGAGGAAGCGGGTTACCCGTTCTGCGCGGCGCACAAGCGCGTGCATGAAATCTTCATCAAGCGCGTGGCCGAGTACCGGTTGCGCTTCCAGGCTGGCGAGGATGTCAGCGACGAGCTGCGCACCATGCTCTCGCGCTGGTTGTTCAACCACATCCGTGGCGACGACCAGGCCTATGCCGAGCAGGTGAAGGCGCACTTGAACCAGTTCGCCCGCGAGCACCAGAGCGGCGGTTGGCTGGGCCGCACGCTCAAGCGCATCTTCGGCTGACGGCCGTCAACGACCGCGCCGGTGCAGCGCCACCAGCGCGCACAGGGTGGCCACCGCGGTCAGGCACAGGTAGTAGCCCACTGCGACCAGGCCGAAACGTTCGGCCAGCCAGGTGGCCAGGTACGGTGCCGGCGCCGCGCCCAGGATGCCGGCCAGGTTGAACGACAGCGAGGCGCCGGTGTAGCGCACCTCCACCGGGTAGATCTCGGCCAGGAAGGTACCGCAGGGACCGTAGGTCAGGCCCATCAGGAACAGCCCCAGGCACAGGAAGGTGAGCACCAGCCACGGGCTGTGCGCCTGGAACAGCGGCGCGAACAACACACCGAAGCCCAGGATCAGCACGCTGGCGATGATCATCGTGCGGCGCGTGCCCCAGCGGTCGCCATAGCGCGCCGACAACGGGATGCCAATGGCGAAGAACAGCATGGCCACCATCTGCATCAGCAGGAACTGCTCGCGGCTGTAGCCCAGCACCGCGGTGCCGTGGCCCAGGCTGAACACCGTCATCAGGTAGAACAGCACGAAGGTGGCGAAGGCGCCCAGCGTGCCCAGCAGCATGGGCACGGCATGGTGGCGCAGCACGGTCCACATCGGCAGGCGCACCGGCGCCTTGCGATCCAGCGCCTTCTGGAAATCCGGCGTCTCGTGGATGTTCAACCGCACCCACAGCCCCAGGGTGACCAGCAGCGCGCTGGCCACGAACGGAATGCGCCAGCCCCACTGCAGGAAATCCTGCTGGCTGAGCCAGCGCCCGAGCAGCAGGAAGATGCCGGCCGACAACAGGAACCCCAGCGGCGCGCCCAGCTGCGGGAACATGCCGTACCAGGCGCGCTTGCCCGGCGGTGCGTTCTCGGTGGCCAGCAGCACCGCCCCGCCCCATTCGCCGCCCAGCCCCAGACCCTGGCCGAAACGGCACAGGGCCAGCAGTGCCGGCGCCCACAGCCCGATCTGCGCATGGGTCGGCAGCAGGCCGATTGCGACAGTGGACAGCCCCATGGTCAGCAGCGCCGCCACCAGCGTGGCCTTGCGACCGATGCGGTCGCCGAAGTGGCCGAACACCGCCGAGCCCACCGGCCGCGCGATGAAGGCCACCGCGAAGGTCGCCAGCGACTGCAGCAGGGCCGCCTGGTCGCTGCTTTCCGGGAAGAACAGGTGCGGGAACACCAGCACTGCCGCGGTGGCATAGATGTAGAAATCGAAGAATTCGATGGTGGTGCCGATCAGGCTGGCCAGCAGCACACGGCGGGGCGAATTCACGGGGGCTGCAGCAGTGGAGAGCGTGGACATCGGCGAGGCGTGGAAGGTGGATCGACCGATTCTGCCACGCGCGGACGGCCTGACGGGACGATGGTTTCAGCCGACACCAAGACAACGGAATTTTTCTGACCGGGCGTTACGCTGCGCCACCGGTTACTGCATGGATGCGCTGCCGATGGCCCCTGTTGTGGTGTTGCGCTGGTCCGATTCGCCACTGCTGCCGCGCGGCGTGGCCTGCCTGCTGGTGGTGCTGCTGCATGCGCTGCTCGGTGCCTGGCTGTGGCGCAGCGGCCGCATCGACCCGCCACCTGCCGATGAAGCACGCATCAGCCTGCGCTGGCTGCCAGCGGCGCCGGCATTGCCACCGCCCGTGCCGCTGCGCGCTGAACCTGCTGCCGCATCCACGGCGCGGCCAGCCAGGCCGCAGCGTTTGCCCTCCGCAGCGCCGCGCCCTGTCGACAGGGAGACTGATGGGGCGCCGACAATGGCACCGCTGTCGCTGGGCCTGCCAGCCGGCAGCATCGAGGGAGGTGATGGCATCACTGCGGCGGGCGTAGCGCCCAGGCTGCTGGGTCGCCGCGAAGTGCACGCGGCATTCGCCCCGCGCCGGAACTACTTCCACATGCGCCCACAGATGTCACCCGAGCAGATCGTGCAGGGCGTCGCGCAACTGCTGGGCTTGTGGCCGCCGGGCTACATGATCGATCCGTGCGAACTGGGGAAGCAGGACATGGCCTATTTCCAGGGCGCGGTGAAGGACGTGGACCGGCAGGCACTGCGTGACGCCGTGGCCGTGGTCAGCGCACGTTGCCGGTAGCGTCGAGCCTGCTCGACTGCCGTGCCGTCGTAGAGTCGAGCTTGCTCGACTGCTTTGCCGTTGTAGAGTCGAGCTTGCTCGACTGCCGTTCGCGAAGAGCAGTCGAGCAAGCTCGACTCTACAGAAAGCGAAGAGCAGTCGAGCAAGCTCGACGCTACAACTGGATCCAGGTGGCCTTGATCTCGCTGTACTTGTCGAAGGCGTGCAGCGATTTGTCGCGGCCATTTCCCGATTGCTTGTAGCCGCCAAACGGCGCGGTCATGTCACCGCCATCCCAGCCGTTCACCCACACGCTGCCCGCGCGCAGCTGGCGGGCCACGCGGTGGGCGCGGCCCAGATCGCGCGTCCACAGTCCCGCGGCCAGTCCATAACGGCTGTCATTGGCCAGGCGAACGGCCTCGGCTTCACTGTCGAAACCCAGCACCGCCAGCACCGGTCCGAACACTTCTTCGCGGGCCAGCGCCTGTTCCGGCCGCACCTGGTCGAACACGGTGGGCTGCACGTAGCATCCGCCCGCCTCGACCGGCGCGCGTTGCCCGCCCAACAGCAGGCGCGCGCCGTCGGCCTCGGCGCGGGCGATATCGGCCAACACTTTTTCCACGTGCGCCGCATCCACCAGCGCGCCCATCGGCGCGTCCGCTTCCAGCGGGTGCCGAGGTTGCATGTGCCGCGCGTACGCCAGCACCTGGTGCACGAAATCGTCACGGATCGAGCGCTCCACCAACAGGCGCGATCCGGCCGTGCAGACTTCACCCTGGTTGAAGAAGATGCCCTGTGCCACACCCTTGGCTGCGGCATCCAGATCCGGTGCATCGGCGAACACCAGGTGCGGGCTCTTGCCACCGCACTCCAGCCAGACCCGCTTCAGGTTGGAACGCCCGGCGTACTGCAGCAGCCGGGCGCCGGTGGCGGTGGAGCCGGTGAACGCCAGCACGTCCACGTGCATGTGCAGGGCCAGCGGTTCGCCCACGCGTTCGCCATGGCCCGGCAGCACGTTCAGCACACCGTCCGGCAGCCCCGCTTCGGCGGCCAGCGCGGCCAGCCGCAGCGCGCTCAACGGTGAGCGCTCGGACGGCTTCAGCACCACCGAATTGCCCATCGCCAGTGCCGGCGCGATCTTCCAGCAGGCCATCAGCAGCGGAAAATTCCACGGCACGATGGCGCCCACCACACCGGCAGGCTCGCGACTGACCAGGCCCAGCTCGTGTGGCCCGGTGGGCGCTATCCCGCCGTACAGCTTGTCCACCGCCTCGGCCGTCCAGGCCAGGCAGCGCACCACGCCAGGCAGGTCGATGCGCCGCGCATCGCGCACCGGCTTGCCCATGTCCAGGGTTTCCAGCAGGGCCAGTTCGTCGGCATGGTGTTCCACCAGCGCGGCAAGCGCCTGCAGCACGCGCTTGCGATGGGAGGGACTGGCCTGCGACCAGTGGCCCGCATCGAACGCGCGGCGCGCGGCCAGTACCGCACGGTCCACGTCGTGTGCATCACAGTCGGCCACCTGGCCCAGCACGCGCCCATCGATGGGGCTGATGCAGTCGAAGCGGGCGCCGCTGGCCGCGTCCACGTAGCGGCCATCGATGAAGGCCTGCGATGGCAGGGTCAGCTGGCCGGCCAGTGCCTGCCAATGGCTGCGGTCGGGGAAGTCGGCCATGTCCGGTTCCGGGTGAAGATCTGCCACGGTTATACCGCCACGCCCGCATTCCGCCCGTGAGCGGGCATCGCGCCCACCGGCTGCGCTACAGTCAGCGCAACGGACCCGACGGAGGCGGCATGAAGAATCCCGCGATCGACCCGCACGCGCTGGCGACCCAGCGCCCCGAATCGCTCGATGCGTACTGGATGCCGTTCACCGCCAACCGTCAGTACAAGGGTGCGCCACGCATGCTGGTGCGCGCGGCCGGCATGCACTACGAAGATGTGGACGGGCGCAGCATCCTGGATGGCACGGCCGGCCTGTGGTGCTGCAACGCCGGCCACGCCCGTCCCGGCATCATCAAGGCCATCGCCGACCAGGCCGCCACGCTGGACTACGCGCCTGGCTTCCAGATGGGGTCGCCACCGGCCTTCGCCCTGGCCCAGCGCCTGGCCGCACTGGCCCCGGCCAGCCTGAACCATGTGTTCCTGACCAGTTCCGGCTCGGAAGCGGTGGATACCGCGATGAAGATCGTGCTGGCCCACCACCGCCTGCGCGGCGAAGGCCAGCGCACCCGCTTCATCAGCCGCGAGAAGGGCTACCACGGGGTGGGCTTCGGCGGCATGGCGCTGGGCGGACTGCCCAACAACCGCAAACAGTTCGGCCTGCAACTGGGCGGCGTGGACTACCTGCGGCACACCCTGGACCTGGAGCGCAACGCCTTCAGCAAGGGCCTGCCGCGGCAGGGCGCCGAACTGGCCGATGACCTGGAACGGCTGGTCGCCCTGCACGACCCGTCCACCATTGCCGCGGTGTTCGTCGAGCCGGTGGCCGGCTCGGCCGGGGTGATCCTGCCCGCCCCCGGCTACCTGCAGCGGCTGCGCGAGATCTGCGACCAGCACGGCATCCTGCTGGTGTTCGACGAAGTGATCACCGGCTTTGGGCGGGTCGGCATGCCCTTCGCGGCACAGCGCTTCGGGGTCACCCCGGACCTGCTGACCTTCGCCAAGGGCGCCAGCAACGGCGCCGTGCCGCTGGGCGGGGTGCTGGTCAGCGATACGGTGCATGCCAGCTTCATGCAGGGACCTGCGCAGGCCATCGAACTGTTCCACGGCTATACGTATTCGGGCCACCCGCTGGCCTGTGCAGCGGCCCTGGCTACGCTGGACATCTACGCCGAAGAACGGCTGTTCGAACGCGCCATCGAGCTGGGCGAGTACTGGCAGGAACGCCTGCACGCGCTGCAGGGCCTGCCCAACGTGATCGACATCCGCAACTTCGGCCTGGTCGGTGCGGTGGAGCTGGCGCCGCGCCGCGATGCCCCCGGCAGCCGTGGCTACGAGGTGTTCCGGCGCTGCTTCCACGATGGCCGGCTGCTGGTGCGCTGCACCGGCGACATCATCGCGCTGTCGCCGCCGCTGATCGTGGACAAGCCGCAGATCGACCAGATCACCGCCATCCTGGGCGAGATGATCCGGGCCACCGCCTGAGCCGGGGCCGGCCCGGGCGAGCGGGTACAATGGTCGGTTCCGCTCCTGCCTGTTGCCGTGCCCATGGACATCGTCGTCAAAGAAGAACTGAAGGCCTACATCGACCCGCTTACCGCCGATGAACACGACGCGCTGGAGCGCAGCATCCTGGCCGAAGGCTGCCGCGATGCGCTGGTGCTGTGGGGCGATGTGCTGGTGGATGGCCACAACCGTTTCGGCATCTGCCAGAAGCACGGCCTGCCGTTCAACACCGTGCAGAACACCCGCTTCCAGAGCATGGAAGACGTACACCTGTGGATGATCGAGCAGCACCTGGGCCGCCGCAGCGTGTCCGACTTCCAGCGCGGCGTGCTGGCCCTGCGCAAGCGTGACATCCTGTCCGCACGCAAGCAGGTGGAACAGGCGCAGCTGCAGCGCGAAAGCGATGGCACCGCCGAGCCGGCCGATGACACGGGCGAAGACAGCCCGCCGTGGGAACCGGCACCGAAGGTCAGCCGCGCCGAGCTGGCCCGCGAAGCCAAGCTGAGCACCAGCCAGGTGGGCATGATCGAGCGCATCCACGCCCAGGCCGCGGCTGAAGTGGTGGAGGCGGTGAAGGCCGGGGTGATTTCGATCAGCGCGGCCGCCGCCGTGGCCGACCTGCCGGAAGAAGAGCAGCGCGCGGCTGCGGCCGGTGGCAAGGACGAGCTGAAGCAGGCCGCCAAGCGCGTGCGCGAATCCAAGCGCAAGCCGCGCGCGCCGAAGCCCGAACCGGCCGAGATGGATTTTGAAGAGCCCAGCGACGACGAGGTTGCCAGCCGCGATGCCGAGGTGCTGTCGGCGCTGGAGCAGCTGGGCGAAGACGCGCCGGCCCTGCGCCGCCGGGTGGTGGCGCTGACCCGCGAGAACGACACCCTGCGCGCGCAGCTGGCCGCGCTGCGAAAGCAGCTGGAAGCCCTGTAACCGGCTGGCGCCGGGGCCTGCCCGGCGCCACCGTTGCGTTGGCGTCATCCGGTGCCGGTTAGACTGCGGCCATGACGTCTGCCATCGATCCGCGCCGCGCCCAGCTGCGGCGCCTGAAAGCCCTGGCCCTGGGCCTGCTGCTGCTGATGCTGGCCGGTTTCGCGGTCAGCCACTGGCAGGGTGAACGGGGCATCTGGGCCTGGGTGTCGGCCTTCTGCGAAGCGGCCGCGGTGGGCGCGCTGGCCGACTGGTTCGCGGTGGTCGCGCTGTTCCGGCGGCCAATGGGGCTGCCCATTCCGCATACCGCCATCATTCCGCGCAGCAAGGAACGCATCGGTGACAGCCTGGCGCTGTTCGTGCGCGACCAGTTCCTGGAACCGGGCGTGCTGCTGGCCCGCCTGCAGGTGTTCGACCCGGCCAGCCGCCTGGGCAGTTGGCTGGCCGAACCCGAACGCGCGCGCATGCTGGCCGACATGGCCCGCGGCTGGGCCCTGCAGGCGCTGGATTTCTTCGATGAAGGCGCGGTGCGCCGGCAGCTGCATGGATTCGTGGTGCAGCAGCTGCGGCAGTGGAACGCGGCGGCCACCGCCGGCGAACTGCTGGCCCTGCTGACTGCCGATGGCCGCCACCAGCGCGTGCTGGACGAAGGGCTGCAGCGGTTAGGCCGCTGGCTGGAACAGCCAGAGGTGAAAGAACGCGCCTCGCAGCTGATCGTGCGCTACATCCAGCGCGAGTGGCCCACGCTGTCCAGCACGGTGAACTGGGTGAAGCCGATCGACGAGATCGGCGACAGCCTGGCCGAGCGGTTGGCGAGGGCCGTACTGGAGGAACTGCAGCAGGTACTGGCCGAGCCGCAGCATCCGCTGCGCCAGGATTACGAGACCTGGCTGCAGAACTACGTGCAGCGCCTGCGCGATGATCCGGCGCTGGCCGAGCGCATCGAACAGCTGAAGCAGGAAATGATCGACCACCCTGCCCTGCAGGAGTACGTGCAGGGCCTGTGGTCGCGCATCCACGCCACGCTGCGCGCCGACCTGCAGCGCGAGGATTCGGCGCTGGTGGGGCATCTGCAGCGCAGCCTGGCCTCGCTGGGGCAGACCCTGCAGGCCGACCCGGCCCTGCGCGATGCGCTGAACCAGCATCTGCTGGAAGGTGCGCAGCGCTTGACCGGGCGCCTGCGCGAAGGGGTGACCAGCCACATCGCGCAGACGGTGAAGGGCTGGGACGAGCGCCACCTGGTGGGACAGCTGGAACTGAGCGTGGGCCGCGACCTGCAGTTCATCCGGTTCAACGGCACCCTGGTGGGCGGGCTGATCGGGCTGCTGCTGCATGCCGCCACAGTGGTATTCCGGTTCTGAGGGAGGGCGACAGGGCTGCGCCCTGTACCCGCTCAATGCAACGGCAACATCAACGTCAAACGCAGGCTCTCCCGGGGATGCGGGGCGGTGTGGGTGGGCAGGACACGCCGTAAACCCGTCCATGGGGGCTCGTAGGCGCCATCCATGGCGCCTGCGGTCCTGCCCACCCACACCGCCCCGCCTTTGACCGTTTCCTGGGGCCTGCCGGGGTCGGATCCCGTTGCGCAGCAACGGGCTCTGCCCCCATTTCTGGCAAAAGGCGCAGGCGTATTGCGCGACGGGGGTCACACTCCGTATGCTCCCGCGCCATGTGGGCCAGGGTGGCCCACGGGGGGATCCATGCAAAGGATGTTGGTTCTGCTGCCGCTGCTGCTGGCGGCCGGTGAGGCGTGCGCGCAGCGCGTGTACAAGTGCAACGACGGTGGCCGCACCATCTACCAGAGCACGCCCTGCCCGGCTGGGCAGGATACCGGGGTGACCCGCCCGATCGTGCGTGATCCGAAACTGAGCTGGCAGGAGGCCGAGCGCGTGGACCGCGAGCTGCGCGTTGCCCGGCGTGAACTGCAGGCCAATGCCGGCCGTGGTGCCGCACCGGTGACCGGCACGGTGATCGAGGCGGCCAGCAATGCCGAAGCCTGCGACAAGGCCCGCACGCGCCGCGAGCTGGCCGAGTGGTTCGGCTCGCGCACGCCCGCGCGCCAGCTCAACGACGACGTCACCCGCAGCTGCGCTTCACGCTGAAGCGCGGCCACGCCACAGCGCGCGCGTACACACTTGATTAACGAAATGCGAATGCCTATCATTTACTGATCGGTTGTACGCTCAGCCACCTGGCGCCCCCCACTGCGCTTCCGCCCGTGTACATCCCCGGCTCCTCGTGCGCCGACGGCCCTGGCCGTCAGCGCGTGGCGATGGGAGATGCCTCGGGTCGCGCGATTCCGCGCGGGCGCCCGCACGCATGGATTCCATCGCTGATGTTTTTCTCCTGCATGGAATCGCACTGCATGTCCAAACCGAACGTTCCCGTTGTTTCCCCATTGGCGCTGGCGCTGGCCATGCTGCTCTGCGCGCCGCTGGCCCATGCCGATGTGCCGGCCGACGCCGATGCGCGCACGCTGGACACGGTGAAGGTGACCGCCGATGGCGAAATCCAGAACAGCTACACGGTGAAGAACACGCGCAGTGCGACCAAGCTGGACCTGTCGCTGCGCGAGACGCCGCAGTCGGTCACGGTCATCACCCGCCAGCGCCTGGACGACATGGGCCTGTTCTCGCTGTCCGATGTGATGGGCCAGGTGACCGGCGTCACTGTGTCGGTCACTGACAGCGAGCGCATCAACTATGTCTCGCGCGGTTACACCATCGAGAACTTCCAGATCGATGGCATGCTCAACACCTTCGGTGGCTCGATCAAGACCAACACCGACAACGTGATCTACGAGCGCATCGAAGTGATCCGTGGCGCCACCGGCCTGACCACCGGCGCCGGCGATCCGTCGGGCACCATCAGCATGGTGCGCAAGCGCCCGACCGATACCGTGCAGATGGGCGCCAACCTGATCCTGGGCCGCTGGGGCAACCAGCGCATGGAAGTCGACCTGGGCGGCCCGATCGCCTGGGACGGCCGCATCCGTGCACGCGTGGTCGCCGCCAAGCAGCAGAGCGATTCGTTCCGCGATGTCTACAAGCTCGACAAGGACGTGTTCTACGGCATCGTGCAGGCCGACCTGACCGACAGCACCCTGTTTGAACTGGGCTACGAATACCAGTCGCCGCGCACCACCGGTGTGACCTGGGGCGTGGTGCCGTACTGGGGCGCCGATGGCAACCCGGCCAACCTGCCGCGCTCGACCAATCTGTCGGCGTCGTGGAGCAGCTGGCCGATGGTGGAAAAGACCACCTTCGCCCGCCTGGAACAGCAGCTGGGCAATGGCTGGTCGCTGAAGGGCAACGTGACCCATGCCGTGCGCGATACCGACGGCAGCGTCTGGTACGGCGCGGCCGGCAATCCGCGCCCGGACGGCACCGGCGTGACCGCCTATGTCTCGCACTTCAACGAACACAGCACCATGGACGTGTTCGACGTGAACGTCGGCGGCCCGTTCCAGCTGTTCGGGCGCGAGCATGAACTGGTGTTCGGCCTGGGCCAGGCGGTGCGCAAGGGCGAATCGGAGGCGACCTCGTTCGATACCAGCGCACCGGGCTACATGCAGGTCGCCGACTGGCGCCACTGGACCGGCGACGTGCCGGTGCTGCCGGTCACCCGCTACGGCCGCCTGGCCTCGGAAAACGAACTGCGCCAGCGCGCCGCCTACGTGGCCGCGCGCCTGCGCCTGGCCGACCCGCTGCTGGCCGTGGTCGGCGCCCGCTACGGCAGCTGGGAAACGCGCCAGTGGGCCTACGGCTACGATGCCAACGGCAACCGCAACCGCACCACCCGCACCGGCTACAAGCCCGATGACACCCTGACCCCGTACGCCGGCCTGGTCTACGACTTCAACGACATCTTCAGCGGCTATGTCAGCTACACCGACATCTTCAAGCCGCAGAACTACCGCGACCGCAACGGCAACTACCTGGAGCCGGTGGTCGGCGACATGTACGAAGCCGGCGTGAAGGCCGAGTTCTTCGGCGGCCTGCTCAATGCCTCGGCCGCAGTGTTTGAAGGCAAGCAGGACAACGTGGCCGAGATCGATGATTCGGTGCCGCTGAACTCGCTGCCCGATGGCGGCCAGGCCTACCGCTCCACTGGCCAGGGCAACAAGGTGAAGGGCTGGGAAATCGAAACCCAGGGCAGCATCGGCGAGCAGTGGAACGTATCGGCGGGCTTCGCCCATACCAAGATCCGCAACGCCGCCGGCGTGCTGCAGCGGACCACCACCCCGCAGGACACCTTCCGCCTCAACGCCAGCTGGCGCCCCGGCGGTGCCGACAGCCGCTACTGGCTGGGCGGTGGCGTGACCTGGCAGAGCAGCATCTGGAACAACAGCGCCCGGCCGGTCGCCACCGGTGGCACCCAGAGCGCACGCATCACCCAGGACGCGTTCTACCTGCTGAACCTGGGCGGTGGCTACCGCTTCAACGAGAACTTCAGTGCGCAGGTGAACGTCAACAACCTGCTGGACAAGAAGTATTACAACAACGTCGGTTTCTACAACGGCGTGTACTGGGGCGAACCGCGCAATGTCACCATGACCCTGCGCTGGAAGCTCTGATGACCTGATGGATGGTGCCGGTTCTGCGACCGGCACCCGGCCAGGGATGGCCCCCCGGCGCACTTCGGTGCGCCGGCCTTCTTTCAACCAACCTGCAGGATTGCCGTGGATCGCTCGCCCGCTATTGCCAGCTCCCGCCTCAGCACCTTCTTCGCCAGCCCACGCTGGGGCGTGCTGTCCCGTTCGCTGGCCGCCATCTTCGGCGGCTACGCGCTGGGGTCGGTCACCAGTGTGTTCTGCGTGGTCGCCCTGCCCGGCGCGCGCGGGCAGACCGTGCTGACCGGGATGATGCTGGGCATCCTGATGGCCGCCTGCGCCGCGCTGTGGGCATTTGCCACGCGCAGTGCGCTGCGCGCCTGGGTCGGCATCCTCCTGCCCACCCTGCTGATGGCCGCGATCGCGCGCCTGCTGGGGGCCTGGGCATGAAGAACGGATTCCGCCAATCGATGGCCTGGCTGCACACCTGGACCGGCCTGCTGGTGGGCTGGCTGCTGCTGCTGATCTTCATGGCCGGCACCGCCAGCTATTACCGCGAAGAAATCAGCCGCTGGATGCGCCCGGAACTGCCCAGCGCGCGGGTCAGCACCGACGTGGCCGCGCAGCGCGCGGTCGACTACCTGCAGGCCAACGCCGGCAATGCCGAGATGTGGTACGTAACGCTGCCGCAGCCGCGCAACCCGGCCATGAGCACCTTCTGGCGCGTGCCTGCCGACCAGGCCGACCCGACCAAGGGCCGTCGCGGCGCGTTCGGCGATGCCACCCTGGACCCCAACACCGGCAACGAACTGAAGGCGCGCGAAACCCGCGGCGGTGACTTCTTCTACCGCCTGCATTTCGACCTGCACTACATCCCGGTGTACTGGGCGCGCTACCTGGTCGGCTTCTGCGCCATGTTCATGCTGGTGGCGATCATCACCGGGGTGATCACCCACAAGAAAATCTTCAAGGACTTCTTCACCTTCCGCAAGGACAAGGGCCTGCGCTCGTGGCTGGATTTCCACAACGTGAGCGCGGTGATGGCGCTGCCGTACCACGCCATGATCACCTACACCGGCATCGTCACGTTGATGATCATGTACCTGCCGTGGGGGGTGAAGGTGGCCTACCCGCAGGATGAGGACAAGTTCTTCGCCGAAGCCTTCGGCGGCATGGCCGAGGTGAGCGAGCCGGCCCAGGGCAAGGCCGCGCCGGTGGCCATCGCGCGCCTGCTCGACAGCGCCCGCGCGCACTGGCATGGCGTGGAAGTGGCCGGCTTCACCATTTCCAACCCCGGTGCGGGCAATGCGGTGATCGACATCCGCCAGCGTGATGGCAAGCGCCTGTCCATCGACACCCCGTCGCTGCGCTACGACATGGTCAACGGCACGCTGCTGCAGGAAAGCCCGCCCTCCGGCGGTGCCACCGCCACCCGCGGCGTGCTGTACGGCCTGCACCTGGCGCGCTTTGCAGATTGGGGCCTGCGTGCCCTGTTCTTCCTGTCCGGTCTGACCGGCTGCCTGATGGTGGCCAGCGGCGTGGTGCTGTGGGCGGTGAAGGAACGGCCCAAGCATGCCAAGAGTGGCCGCATCGGCTTCGGCCTGCGCCTGGTCGATGCGCTGAACATCGGCGCGGTGGCCGGCCTGCCGATTGCCTTCGCTGCGTACTTCTGGGGCAACCGCTTGCTGCCGCTGGACCTGGCCGAACGCTCCAGCGCCGAAGCCAACGTGTTCTTCTACGCCTGGGGCGCGGCACTGCTGGCGGCCTTCATCTGGCCCAAGCGGATGATGTGGGCCTGGCAGCTGTACCTGGGTGCAGCGTTGTTCGCGCTGCTGCCGGTGGTCAATGCCCTGACCACCCACGCGCACCTGGGCGTGACCCTGCGCAGCGGTGACTGGGTGCTGGCCGGCTTCGATCTGTCGATGCTTGCCTTCGGCGCGATGCTGGCCCTGTGCGGCTGGCGCATGCAGCGCTGGACGCCGCCGTTGAGCGCGGCCGAGAAGAAGAAGCGCGCGGCGGCGGCAGCGGCCAAGGCGTCGGTTGCGGCGCCCGCAGGAGCGGAGGCTGGCGCATGATGCTGCTGGCCCTGACGCTGTCGTTCGCTGCGTTCACCGCGCTGTCGCTGGCGATGGAAAAACACCAGCAGGACCTGCATGGCAAGGCCGCGGCGGCCCCGGCACGGCGCACGCAATGGCGCGTGCTGGGCTGGGCGCTGCTGGGGGTGGCCTTCGCCCTGTGCGTGGTCGACCACGGCTGGGCGATGGGCCCGGTGCTGTGGCTGGGTGCGCTGACCCTGGCCGGCGTACCGCTGGCCTTCGGCCTGTACCCGTACCGCCCGCAGTGGATCGCACCGCTGGCCATCGCCCTGCCGCTGCTGGGCCTGCTGGTGGCGCTGCTGTAACCGCGCCCGGGGTCGGATCCCCTGCGCGCAGCGCAGGGGCTCTGACCCCAGAGACAGCGTCATCCACGCATGGCGTGGATCTACCAGGGTCGGATCCCCTGCGCGCAGCGCAGGGGCTCTGACCCCATAGACGGCGTCATCCACGCGTGGCGTGGATCTACCGGGGTCGGATCCCCTGCGCGCAGCGCAGGGGCTCTGACCCCAGAGTCCCCCAGAGACGGCGCCATCCACGCATGGCGTGGATCTACCAGGATCCCGCACGCCGGGCGTGGCCCGGCGGGGCTTCACCCCACCCGCTTCAATTCCCACGCACGGTGGATGCGTGCGTTGCGCTCGAAGTCCGGACCAATCGTGCGCGCGGTGATCTCGCGGCACCGGGCGAATTCGGCGATGGCGTTCTCTTCCAGCTTGAAGCGGCGGAAGTTGTTGGAGAAGTACAGCACGCCGCCCGGCGCCAGCCGCGCCACGGCCGCGCGCAGCAGCTTCAACTGCTCGCGCTGCACGTCGAAGTCATCGGCGCGGGCCGAGTTGGAGAACGTCGGCGGGTCACAGAAGATCACGTCGTACTGGCCGCGATCGCCTTCCAGCCAGGCCATGGCATCGGCCTGAACCAGCAGGTGCTGGTTGCCGCCCTGCCCGTTCAGCGCCAGGTTGTCGTAGCACCACTGCAGATAGGTGGCCGACAGGTCGACGCTGGTGGTGCTGGCCGCACCGGCCACCGCCGCCTGCACGCTGGCCACGCCGGTGTAGCAGAACAGGTTGAGGAAGCGCTTGCCACGCACCTGCTCGGCCATCATGCGGCGCAGCGGGCGGTGGTCCAGGAACAGGCCGGTATCGAGGTAATCGAACAGGTTCACCTGCAGCAGCGCGTTGTTTTCGCGCACCACGATGAACTCATCGCGCTGCTCGAAACGGCCGTACTTGCTGCCGCCCTTGCCGCGCTCGCGCGACTTCATCGACACCTGTTCCGGCGGCACGCCGAACACCTCGCGCGCGGCGGCCAGCAGTTCGTTGCGGCGGCGGCGCACGTCGTTTTCCGGAATGGCCGCCGGTGCCGCATATTCCTGCACATGCAGGAAGGTGCGGCGCTGGCCACCGTCTTCTTCATAGACGTCGATGGCGGCCGCGTATTCGGGCAGGTCGGCATCGTAGGCGCGGAAGCAGGTGATGTCCTCGCGCGCGCGCCAGCTCTTGAATTTCTTCAGGTTCTTGCGCAGGCGGTTGGCCACCATCTGCGCGCCTTCGCTCAGCTCGCGCGGGTGCGCCGGGTCACGGCCCGGTACGGCAATCGGGTCGCAGACGATCAGCGCGCATTCCAGCGCACCGTTGAACATCTGGTACTTCTTGGACGCACGCAGGCCGGTGGCGAAGGCCAGTTCATCGTTGCCACACAACAGGCTGGCACGCCACTGCGGCACCGCCTTCTGCAGGGCGTTGCCCAGCGCGCGGTACAGGGCCGGGTCGGCGGCCAGGCGCTCGTCGTACGGCGGGTTGCAGACCACCGCGCCGATCTCCTGTTCCGGCGCGGCAAGATCGGCCACGTCGGCACGGGTGAAGCGGATGGCATGGGCCACGCCGGCCACTTCGGCGTTCTCGCGCGCGGCCTGGATCGCTACCGGGTCGATGTCACTGCCGTGGATGACCGGCTTCAAGGCGGCCAGGCCGGCCGCTTCGCGGTCGCGTGCTTCGGTCTGGATCGCCTTCCAGGCGGCCTTGTCGAAGCCCAGCCAACGGCTGGGCGGCAGGCTGCCGTGGCGCATCAGGCCGGGGGCGACGTCGGCGGCCATCAGCGCGCCTTCGATCAGCAGGGTGCCGCTGCCGCACATCGGGTCCAGCAGGCCACCGCCGGCGGCGTGCAGGCGCGGCCACTGCGCGCGCAGCAGCAGCGCGGCAGCCAGGTTTTCCTTCAGCGGTGCCTCGTGGGCGGCACCGCGCCAGCCACGGCGGTGCAGCGGGCCACCGCCCAGATCGATCGACAGCGACGCACGGCCCTTGCGCAGCGACAGGTTCACGCGCACATCGGGCAGATCGGTGTTCACCGACGGCCGTTCCAGGCCTTCATCGCGCATGCGGTCGACGATGGCGTCCTTGATCCGCTGCGCGGCAAAGCGCGCATGGGTGATCTTGTCGCCGGACACGTGCGCGTCCACCGCCAGGGTCATCTCCGGCTTGATGTGCTCGTGCCACGGCAGGGCGCGCACGCCGTCATACAGCGCCTGCTCGTCCGGGCAGTCGAACTCGTCGATCGGCCACAGCACGCGGCTGGCCAGGCGCGACCACATCACGATACGCAGGGCCTGCGCCAGCTCGCCTTCGGCGTTGACGCCGGCGATGGTGGCGGTGGCCTTGCCAAGGCCCAGGGCCGACAGTTCGTCGGCAAGCAGGTATTCCAGGCCCTTGGCGCAGGAGACGAAGAATTTCACGGGATCGGTTCGCAGGTGGACGGGCGCGGCGCGAGCGCCAGGCCTTTCGGAAGGGAGGGCCGCGGAAACGGCCAGCAGGCCCGCGCCGGGGGCGGCGGGGCTGTCATTGTAGTCAATGCGGGCGGGCGCGCCGTGCGCCCGGGCTTCACAGCTGCCGCAGCAGGCGCTCGAAGGCCTGTGCGGAGGCCTCCACGTGCTGTTCCAGGCGGTGGCCATCGTCCACCAGCAGCAGCTGCGCCGAGCGCGCCTGCGCCCAAGCGATCACCCCGGCGGCCGGCACCACGTCATCGTGCCAGGCCTGGACCACACTGGTCGGCACGGCGGCGGCGTCCAGCGCCGGCATCGGGCCCATGGTGGTGGGCGGCACCATCAGGAACAGGCCGGCCACCGGCACCTGCAGCGAGGCGATGGCGGAGATGTAGGCGCCCAGGCTGGAGCCGGCCAGTACCACCGGCCCCTGCCCGGCGGCCGCGGCGGCCCGTTCCACCAGGCGCTGCAGGCGGGTACGTACGTCGCCCACGCGGCTGACCTCGCTCATGGCGTCCAGGTCGGTGTAGTCGGGGCGCTCGTGGGACCAGCCCAGGCGCTGGGCGACTTCGGCCAGCGCGGTGACCTTGGTCGCCTCCGGGCCGCTCTCGAAGCCGTGGGACAGGATGCAGTGGCCGCGGCTCATGCGCACACGCCCGCGAAGCGGTTCGAGGTCGATCGGGAAGGCAGGTTCATCGTGCAATGCTAGCATCGCCGCATGCCCAACCCGCTCCTGCCCGGCCTGCAGCTGCAGCCGCTGCCCTACCACGACCGCCTGCCCCTGCGTGACCCGGCCAGCCTGCGCATGGTGGTCATCCACTGCACCGAACTGCCGGACCTGGCCATGGCCCGCGAGTATGGTGAGCGCGTGCTGTATGACAGTGGCGCCGGCAACAGCGGCCATTTCTACATCGATCGCGACGGCAGCGTGGTGCAGTACGTGGCGCCCGAACGCATCGCCCACCACGTGCGCGGCATGAACGCGGACACGGTGGGCATCGAACTGGTCAACACCGGGCGTTACCCGGACTGGTTCGACAGCCGTCACCAGGCGATGGACGAGCCGTATACCGAGGCGCAGCTGCAGGCGCTGGAGGCCCTGCTGCAGGCGCTGGTGGCGCGCTATCCGTCGCTGCGGCAGATTGCCGGGCATGACCAGCTGGACCTGGAACAGGTACCGGCCAGCGATGATCCAACGCTGACGGTGGCGCGCAAGCGCGATCCCGGCCCGTTGTTCCCCTGGGCACGGGTGCTGGCGAAGGTGCCGCTGCAACCGGTGGGGTGATCGGCAGGGCTGCGCCCTGCACCTGCCGAGGCAACGGCAACGGCAACGTCAAAAGCGGGCTTTCCGTGGAATGGCGAGGTGGGTCCACCTCGCCTTCGACAGTTTCCCGCGTGCTGTCGGAACGGCACGGGGTCAGATCCCGTTGCTACGCAACGGGCTCTGACCCCTTATTGGGGGTCGAATCGTTTGAAGAATGCGGTTGTAGAGTCGAGCGTTGCTCGACTGCGCTTCACACGGATTCCAACCAATGGGGTCAGAGCCGTTTCCCGCCGGGAAACGGATCCGACCCCGTGCCGTTACGCGCCGGTGGCGACCGGGCGGCTGCTGTCGCTTACCCAGCCGCTCCAGGAATCGGCGTAAAGGCGCGCGCCGCTCAGACCGGCGCTTTCCATCGCCAGCAGCAGGTGGCAGGCGGTCACGCCCGAGCCGCACATCAGCACCACCCGCTGCGGGTCCTGGTTGCCGATCACGCTCTGCAGTTCGGCGCGCAGTTCCTGCGCATCGCGCAGGCGACCGTCGGCCACGTTCAGGGCGAAGGGGCGGTTGACCGCTCCGGGCACATGCCCGGCCACCGGATCCAAGGGCTCCACTTCACCGCGGAAGCGCTCGCCGGCACGGGCGTCCACCAGCCAGCCGGGGGCGTGCTTCAGGCGTGCGGCGATCTCATCAGCGCTGGCCACCTGGGTGCTGTCGAAGCGGCCCGGATAGGGCGGCTGGGCGACGACCTCGCTGCGGCCGGTCACCACCGGCTGGCCGGCTGCAAGCCAGGCCGCCATGCCGCCGTCGAGCACGGCCACGCGGCTGTGCCCGATCAAGCGAAGCAGCCACCACAGGCGCGCGGCGGCCATGCTGCCATCGCTGCCGTCGTACACCACCACCTGGGTTTCGGGGGTGATGCCCCACTGCCCCAGCGTTGCGGCAAAGGCATCGCTGTCCGGCAGTGGGTGGCGGCCGTGGCCGCTGCGGCCCAGGTCGGACAGATCGTGGTTCAGATCGGCGTACACCGCACCGGGAATATGGCCGGCGGCGTACTGCCCTGCCCCGGCCTGCGGGTCGGCCAGCGATGCGCGCGCATCGACCACGCGCACGGCGGTGCTGGCAGTGGCGCGGGCATCGACCACGCGGATGGATTCGCCCAGTGCAGCGGCCAGGCGGGGCACATCGACCAGGGTGGTCCACGTCGTGTCGTTCGGCGTCATGTCACTTGCTCCAGGCGGCGGCGCAGGTTGTAGAGGATGGCGGCCGTGGCGCCCCAGATCCGTTGCCCGGGCCAGCCATATTCCAGCACGTGGCGCACGCGCCCACGATGGTTGATTTCGACCTGGTGCAGGTTGTCCGGCGCCATCAGGTAATCCAGCGGCACTTCGAATACTTCGGCCACTTCGCTGGGCTGTGCCACCGGCACGAAGTCCGGATCGATCACCGCCACCACCGGGGTGACCCGATAACCGGTAATGGTCACGAACGGGTCCAGGTAGCCCAGCGCCTGCACCTGGGTGGGCGCCAGCGCGATCTCTTCCTGGCTTTCGCGCAGCGCAGCTGCCAGTGCGTCGCGGTCATCCGGTTCGGTGCGCCCACCGGGAAAACCGACCTGGCCGCCATGCTGGCGCAGGGTTTCGGTGCGGCGGGTCAGGATCACCTGCGCGCCATTGGCACGCGGCACGATGCCGGCCAGCACGGCCGCCTCCACCGCCGGGCCCGGCGGCAGCAGGTCGATCAGTTCGCTGCGGTTCCAGCCATCGCCCTGCGGCGGCTCGGCCAGCGGGTGCAGCGCACGCAGCAGGCGTTCGTGGTCGGCCAGCGAACCCCGCAGGGAGTGCTGCAGTTGTTCGCGCAGCGGCAGCAGCCGATGCAGCACGTGGTCGCGTTCGGTGTCGCTCATCGACGACCACCGCGCGATTTCATCGAGGGTGCGCCCGCAGCCGGTACAGTGCCGGGCCAGGTCCAGCTTGCACACGCCGATGCAGGGGCTTGCGACAACACGCGACGTTTCTTCCATAGATTGCACCCCTGCAACAGTAGCGCGAATGGCCATGTTTGGGGCGGCGTCGGCCACCGTGTGGCGCACAAATGAAAACGCGCCGGTGGAAGCCACCGGCGCGTTCGGTTCACTACTTCGATTTACTTGACGCTGACCAGCTTCACTTCGAACTGCACCGCCACGTTCGGCGGGAAGCCGGTACGCGGGTCGGCGCCGTACGCCTGGTCCGGCGGCAGGGTGATTTCCCACTTCGAGCCTGCCGGCATCTGCAGCAGGGTCTCGCGCATGGCCTTCATTTCGACTTCGCTGACCTTGATCGACGGAATCTGCTGAGCCGGACGCGCTTCGGTCGGACGCTGGCCGAACGGGTACGGACCGGCCACTTCCAGCTGCACGGTGCTGGCCTGGGTCGGCTTGGCGCCCTTGCCGGCTTCGATCACGCGGTACTGCACACCGCTCGGCAGCGACTGCACGCCCGCCTTGGCCTTGTTGGCCGCAACGAACTGGTCGCTCTTGGTCTTGTTTTCGGCAGCAGCCTTTTCGTACTCGGCCTTGGCAGCCTGGGCACGGCCCTGCTCGCGCTTCTGGAAAGCTTCAACGGCCGGCTTCAGCTGGTCGGCGGTGATCGCCGGCTGCTTCTTGGCGTAGGCGTCCTGCAGACCCTTCACCACCGAGTTGATGTCCAGCTGCTCACCGCGGGCGGTCAGCTCTGCCAGGTTGTTGCCGTAGTCGTAACCGAAGTAGTAGCTCAGCTTGCCCTTTTCGGACGAGACGTCCTGGGCGAAGGCATTGCCCGTCAGGGCCAGGGCCGCGACGGCGACCGCGATAGAACGCAACTTCATCAAACAGTTCTCCAGGGGTGGTAACTCAGGGACGTTCTGCGCCGCCCTGAGGCGACGGGTTAGGATAGCGGCCATAAGGTGGAACCGCCACTGACCACGCAGGCTATGACCTGTCTGCGTTTCAAGAGTTCAATCTCACTTTTTTTTAACGTTTCAGGAGTCTTCCGTGGCCCCAGCCCCCGCCGAGCACCCCGTTACCGTGGCCGACGACGGTGCCGTCCGCACCCTCACCGTGCAGCGCCCGGAGAAGCTCAATGCACTGAACGCGGCCACCCTGCAGGCTTTGGCGCAGGCATTCAGCGCCGCGGCGGCCGAGCCTTCGGTGCGGGTGGTGGTGCTGACCGGGGCCGGCCCCAAGGCCTTCGTGGCCGGGGCCGATATCGCGGAAATGAACACGCTCAGCGCGGTTCAGGGACGTGACTTCTCGCTGTTGGGCCAGCAGCTGATGCGGCAGATCGAGCGCATGCCCAAGCCGGTGGTCGCCCGGGTGAACGGGTTCGCACTGGGCGGCGGGCTGGAACTGGCCATGGCATGCCACCTGCGCATCGCGGCCGATACCGCCAAGGTCGGCCAGCCGGAGATCAATCTGGGGCTGATTCCCGGTTTCGGCGGCAGCCAGCGCCTGCTGCGCCTGTGCGGCCGCGCCGCCACCCTGCAACTGTGCCTGCTGGGCACCCCGATCGATGCCGCCCGTGCGCTGGCGCTGGGCATCGTCAACGAAGTGGTGCCCGCCGATGCGCTGGACGCGCGCGTGCAGGCCGTGGCGCGGCAACTGGCGCAGTCGGCGCCGCTGGCCCTGCGTGGCCTGCTGGACGCGGTACACGTGGGGGGCGAATGCAGCCTGGAATCCGGTCTGGAATACGAGAGCGCGCAGTTCGGCCTGCTGTTCGCCACCGAGGACATGCGCGAAGGCACCAGCGCGTTCCTGCAGCGGCGCCCGCCGGCCTTCCAGAACCGCTGACGCCATGGCATCCCGACCCAACCCCGTGCAGCTGTTTGCCCGGGTCCAGGCAGACGATCTCGATGGTGCGCTGCAGGCAGGCCTGATGGACTACGTGGCCAGCGCAGACGATGCGCGCCTGTTGCCCGACCACCCCGAACTTGCGCAGCGCCTGCTGCACGCCCAGCAGCAGCTGCAGCGCGCCTGGGCCGCACGCGAGCGCTATCGCGACCGTGCCGTGCGCCTGGCCCGCCGCGAAGCCGAGCGCGATGCACGGCGCATGCCGGCACCGGCGCCGGACGTGAAACCCGCCCTGCCCTCCGCCGCGGCTGCCATCCTGGCCCGGGCCAAGGCACGCGCGGCAGGCAAGGAACAGTAATGGCCACGGCGAAGAAGACCCCGCGCGCACCGGCGCGCCGCGGCAGCGTGATGCCGCGCGCCGACGTGGTGGAGATGTTCACCCGTCTGCGCGAACTCAATCCGCACCCGAAGACCGAACTGGAATACAGCACGCCCTTCGAGCTGCTGGTGGCGGTAGCGCTGTCCGCGCAGGCCACCGACGTGGGCGTGAACAAGGCTACCCGCCGCCTGTTCCCGGTCGCCAATACCCCAGCGGCGATCCTGGCACTGGGCGAGGAAGGCCTGAAGAAGTACATCGCCACGATTGGTCTGTTCAACGCCAAGGCGAAGAACGTGATCGCCACCTGCGCGATCCTGCTGGAAAAGCATGGCGGCGAAGTGCCGCGCGATCGCGACGCACTGGAAGCCCTGCCCGGCGTGGGCCGCAAGACCGCCAACGTAGTGCTCAACACCGCGTTCGGCGAGCCGGTGATGGCGGTGGACACGCACATCTTCCGCGTGGCCAACCGCACCGGGCTGGCCCCGGGCAAGAACGTGCGCGAAGTCGAGGACCGGCTGGTGAAGGCCATTCCGGCCGAGTTCCTGCTGGATGCGCACCACTGGCTGATCCTGCACGGGCGCTATGTGTGCAAGGCACGCAAACCGGATTGCCCGGGCTGCGTGATTGCCGATCTGTGCCGGTTCAAGGAAAAAACCCCCGCGTAGGCGGGCGTGCCAGGGTCGGATCCCTTTCGCAGAAAGGGCTCTGACCCGCCAGCGAAAAGCATCCACGCGTGGCGTGGATCTACTGCAATCGGGGCGCGCCCCGGGTCGGATCCCTTTCGCAGAAAGGGCTCTGACCCGCCGCGCAGAAGCATCCACGCGTGGCGTGGATCTACGGCAATCGGGGCACACCCTGGGTCGGATCCCTTTCGCAGAAAGGGCGCTGACCCGCCGACGAAAAGCATCCACGCGTGGCGTGGATCTACGGCAATCGGGGCACACCCCGGGTCGGATCCCTTTCGCAGAAAGGGCTCTGACCCGCCGCCGAAAAGCATCCACGCATGGCGCGGATCTACTGCAATCGGGGCACACCCTGGGTCGGATCCCTTTCGCAGAAAGGGCGCTGACCCGCCGACGAAAAGCATCCACGCGTGGCGTGGATCTACGGCAATCGGGGCACACCCTGGGTCGGATCCCTTTCGCAGAAAGGGCTCTGACCCGCCACCGAAAAGCATCCACGCGTGGCGTGGATCTACTGCAATCGGGGCGCAACCGCAGCGTCACACGCAACCGTTTACATCGGCAGGCCCTGCCGTGGCGGGGCGTGTACTTGTGCGTGAACTGTCACATTTACGCAATCTTCACCTTCTAGCCTGCGCGCATCTTCCCACCTGCCTGCAAGGCTCCTTCCCATGAAACTGCATCACCAACTCCTGACGGTGGCCGTGGCTGCTGCGCTGTATGTGCCGGCTGCCCACGCTGAAGTCGCCATCGATGTGATCGGCGGTTCGGAAATCACCTTCGAAGGCCTGGTCCAGGCCGACGGCAACTGGTTCGACAATGACGTCGTGGACCTCAACGGCGGTGACGCCGGCAACGGCAAGGACAGCGAATTCGAACTGCGCCGCGCCGAGCTGGTGCTGAAGGGCAAGGGCCCGGGCAACGTGGAATGGGTAGTCGGCTACGACGCCAAGGCCGACAAGTTCCTGGACACCAACGTGAAGTACAAGCTGGCCGGCAACAGCAGCCACTTCCTGCAGCTGGGCCAGTTCAAGCAGCCCAACAGCCTGGAAGAACTGTCCAGCACCAAGAACAACGACTTCATTTCCAAGGCCGCAGTGACCAACACCTACGCCGTCGCCCGTCGCCTGGGTGGCGCGTACAGCTACGGCCAGGACAACTGGTCGGTCACCGCCAGCGCCTTCGGCCGCGAACTGACCCGCAACCTGGCCCACGGCAGCGGCTACGGCGCACGCGGTACCTGGGCGCCGATCAACGACAAGGGCCAGGTGCTGCACTTCGGCCTGAGCTATGTGGACTACGACGCCGACGCCGACACCCTGCGCGTGCGTGCCCGTCCCAACGCCGACCTGGCCACCGCGCGCCTGGTCGACAGCGGCAACATGACCGACACCGACCGCGTCAGCACCGTCGGCGCCGAAGCCATGTACTTCCAGGGCCCGTTCAAGGCCCAGGCCGAGTACTACAGCAGCAAGGCCAAGCGCTATGACCACGACAACTACACCAGCGACGGCTACTACGTCAGCGGCGTGTGGAACGTGACCGGCGAAACCTGGAGCTACAAGGGCGGCACCCCGGGCACCGGCCTGCCGGACAACCCGGCCAGCGGCCAGTGGCAGCTGGGCGTGCGCTACGACCACATGGATCTGAACGACGGCAACCTGAGTGCCAACCCGGTGGCCGGCCGTCCGCCGATCGTCGATGGCGTGCTGGGCGGCAAGATGGACATCTGGACCGTCGGCGCCAACTGGTACTGGCGTTCGAACTTCAAGCTGATGCTGAACTACGTGATGGTGGACAGCAAGAAGTACAGCTCCAGCGCCCGCGGCTTCGTCAATGACGATCCGAACATCCTGGAAGCCCGCGCCCAGTTCTTCTGGTAAGCGGCGAGCGCCGCGGCGCCCGCGCTGCGCGTACCCAAGGCACGGCTTCGGCCGTGCCTTTTTTTGTTGCGGCCACCGCCACCCACGCTGTCATGGATGCGTCATGTGACAGACGCCGGGGTGTCACGCAACCGTTATGGAATGTGCACCGAAACGTCGGGCAGCCGCCCTTCGACCACCCCAGGAGTCTCTCCCGTGATCCACGCCTTCAAGTCGCGCGCCGCTGTCGCCATCCTGGCCGCATCGTCCGTGTTTGCCGCCAATGCCGCCGATGTGACCGGCGCGGGCGCATCGTTCATCTACCCGGTCATGTCCAAGTGGTCGGCCGACTACAGCGCCGCCACCGGCAAGAAGGTGAACTACCAGTCGATCGGTTCGGGCGGCGGCATTGCCCAGATCAAGGCGGCCACCGTGGACTTCGGCTCGTCCGATGCCCCGCTGAAGCCGGAAGAACTGGCGGCCGCCGGCCTGGCCCAGTTCCCGTCGGTGATCGGCGGCGTGGTGCCGGTGATCAACGTGGCCGGTGTTGCCCCGGGCGCGCTGAAGCTGGACGGCCCGACCCTGGCCAACATCTTCCTGGGCAAGATCAAGACCTGGAACGACCCGGCCATCGCTGCCCTGAACAGCGGCCTGACCCTGCCCAACGCCAAGATCACCATCGTCCACCGTTCGGACGGCTCGGGCACCACCTTCAACTTCGTCAACTACCTGTCCAAGGTCAGCCCGGAGTGGAAGAGCAAGGTTGGTGAAGGCACCTCGGTGCAGTGGCCGGCCGGCATCGGCGGCAAGGGCAACGAAGGCGTGGCCGCCTACGTGAAGCAGATCAAGGGCGGCATCGGCTACGTCGAACTGTCCTATGCGCTGCAGAACAAGATGTCCTACGCGGCGATGAAGAACGCCGCCGGCAAGATCGTGCAGCCGTCCGACGCCTCGTTCTCGGCCGCTGCCGCCAGCGCCGACTGGGCCAGCGCCAAGGACTTCTACCTGGTCATGACCAACGCCCCGGGCGCCGAAGCGTGGCCGATCACCGCCACCAACTTCATCCTGGTGCGCAAGCAGCCGAAGAACGTGGCCGGCGCCAAGGCCACCCAGGAATTCTTCCGCTGGGTCTACAAGAACGGTGATGCACAGGCCAAGCAGCTGGACTACGTGCCGCTGCCGGGCACCCTGGTCAAGCAGATCGAAACCTACTGGACCCAGAACCTGAAGTACTGAGTGGCGTAGCAAGGCGTTCCCCCGCAGGAACGGGGGCCGGCGGGTCCTCTCTCCCCCGCCGGCCCCAACGGGCGCTGGACCTTCGGGTCCGGCGCCTTTCTGTTTGTGGGCCCGGGTGGGTAGAGTCGAGCTTGCTCGACTGGCATGGATGTTCAGTCGAGCAAGCTCGACTCTACGAAGGCGAAAGGCAGTCGAGCAAGCTCGACTCTACGAAGGCTGCGCCCGCGCAATATGCGGGCCGCGGGCCCTCCCGCGGCGGTCGCGCACCCCGTGTAAGCCCCGTCAGAACGTGATGTCCGACACCTCTGTCATGGACGTCATACGGCTGTAACAAAAACATCATTTCATAGCCGCATCCGCCGACGGTGTCGGCTCTACCCCGCTATGGAGTGACCATGAAACTGCACTCGGCCGGCCTCGCCGCCCTTTCCCTGGCCATCGCCCTGGGCCTGTCGGCCTGCGGTGGCGACAAGCAGGCCGCGCAGCAGCCGGCCGCCGACAGCGCCGCCGCCCCGGCCGCCGCCGGCGACAAGGTGACCGCTGAAGTGTCCGGCGCCGGCGCCTCGTTCATCTTCCCGCTGGTGTCCAAGTGGTCGGCTGACTACAACACCGCCACCGGCGCCAAGATCAACTACCAGTCCATCGGTTCGGGTGGCGGCATCGCCCAGATCAAGGCCGGTACCGTCGACTTCGGTTCGTCGGACAAGCCGCTGGCCAGCGACGAACTGGCCCAGGCCGGCCTGGCCCAGTTCCCGTCGGCCATCGGCGGCGTGGTGCCGGTGGTGAACATCGAAGGCCTGGAAGCCGGCAAGCTGCGCCTGACCGGCGCCCTGCTGGCCGACATCTTCCTGGGCAAGGTGAAGACCTGGAACGACCCGGCCATCGCCGCCGCCAACCCGGGCGTGACCCTGCCGGACGGCAAGATCACCTTGGTCCACCGTTCGGATGGTTCGGGCACCACCTTCAACTTCTCCAACTACCTGTCCAAGGTCAGCCCGGAGTGGAAGACCAAGGTCGGCGAAGGCACCTCGGTGCAGTGGCCGGACGGCGTGGGTGGCAAGGGCAACGAAGGCGTGGCCTCGTACGTGAAGCAGATCAAGGGTTCGATCGGCTACGTCGAACTGGCCTACGCGCTGCAGAACGCCATGCCCTACACCGCCCTGCAGAACGCAGCCGGCACCTGGGTGCAGCCGAACGCTGAAACCTTCGCCGCGGCTGCCGCCAGCGCCGACTGGGCCAGCGCGAAGGACTTCAACCTGGTCATCACCAATGCGCCGGGTGAGCAGGCGTGGCCGATCACCGCCACCAACTTCATGCTGATGCAGAAGCAGCCCAAGGATGCCAAGCGCAACCAGGACGCCCTGGCGTTCTTCAAGTGGGCCTTCGAGAACGGCCAGGCCCAGGCCAACGAGCTGCACTACGTGCCGCTGCCGGCCGAGCTGGTCAAGCAGATCGAGGCCTACTGGGGCACCGAGCTGAAGTGATGGACCCGACGGTGCCCGCCGCGTGCGGGCACCGTCTCTACCACGCCGTGCCGCCCCGCCCTTTCTTGGCCCTGCCGTCCCCATGAATGCCATCGCCCAGCCTGTAGCCGCCCCGTCCACGCGTGACACGCGTGATGCCCGCAACGACAAACTGTTCCGATGGGTGCTGGTCGGCACCGTCATCTTCGTCCTGATCGCCCTGGCCTGCGCCGCGCTGTCGATGCTGTGGGGTGGTCGCCACGCCCTGCAGATGCAGGGCCTGAGCTTCTTCTTCTCTTCCGACTGGAACCCGGTCGAAAACAAGTTCGGTGCGCTGGCCCCGATCTACGGCACCCTGGTCACCGCGCTCATCGCGATGGTCATCGCCGTACCGGTCAGCTTCGGCATCGCCTTCTTCCTCACCGAGGTCGCCCCGCGCTGGCTTCGCGGCCCGGTCGGCACCGCCATCGAACTGCTGGCGGGCATTCCCTCGATCATCTACGGCATGTGGGGCCTGTTCGTGCTGGTGCCGGTGATGACCGAGTACGTGACCCCGTTCCTCAATGAAACCCTGGGCGAGTGGCCGATCATCGGCCCGGTGTTCCAGGGCCCGCCGCTGGGCATCGGCATGCTCACCGCCGGGTTCGTGCTGGCGATCATGGTCATTCCCTTCATCTCGTCGGTGATGCGCGAAGTGTTCCTGACCGTGCCCACCCGCCTGAAGGAGTCGGCCTATGCGCTGGGTTCCACCAAGTGGGAAGTGAGCTGGGACATCGTGCTGCCCTACACCCGCTCGGCGGTGATCGGTGGCATCTTCCTGGGCCTGGGCCGTGCGCTGGGCGAAACCATGGCCGTGGCCTTCGTGATCGGCAACAGCGTGCGCCTGTCGCCGTCGCTGCTGGAACCGGGCACCACCATCGCCGCGCTGATCGCCAATGACTTCGGCGAAGCCACTGAAACCTACCGCTCGGCGCTGCTGCTGCTCGGCTTCGTCCTGTTCATCGTCACCTTCGTGGTGCTGGCCATCGCCCGCCTGATGCTGATGCGCCTGTCCCGCAAGGAGGGCAACTGATGTCCACCACCGCTGATTCGCTGTACCTGCGCCGCCGCGTCGGCAACGTCGTTGCCATCGCGCTGTCCTGCGCCACTGCGCTGTTCGGCCTGTTCTTCCTGGGCTGGATCCTGTTCACCCTGGCCGCCAAGGGCCTGGCCGGCATCAACTGGGATCTGTTCACCAAGATGACCCCGCCGCCCATGCAGGAAGGCGGCCTGGCCAATGCCTTCTTCGGCAGCGCGGTGATGTGTGCGCTGGCGATCGGCATCGGCACCCCGCTGGGCGTGCTGGCCGGCACCTGGCTGGCCGAGTACGGCAACGCCCGCAAGGCCGGCACCGTGGTCCGCTTCGTCAACGACATCCTGCTGTCGGCACCGTCCATCGTGCTGGGCCTGTTCGTCTACACCCTGTACGTGATGCAGACCGGCGGCAGCTTCTCCGCCTTCGCAGGTGCGCTGTCGCTGGCCTTCATCGTGCTGCCGGTGGTGGTGCGCACCACCGACGAAATGCTGCGCCTGGTGCCTTCGCAGATGCGTGAAGCGGCCCTGTCGCTGGGCATCCCGCAGTGGAAGGTGATCGTGCAGGTGCTGTACCGCAGTGCATCGGCCGGCATCATCACCGGCATCCTGCTGGCCCTGGCCCGCATTTCCGGTGAAACCGCGCCGCTGCTGTTCACCGCCTTCGGCAACCAGTACTGGAACAGCAACGTGTTCCAGCCGATGGCCTCGGTGCCGGTGGTGATGAACCAGTTCGCCGGCAGCCCGTATGAATCCTGGCAGGTGCTGGCCTGGGCCGGCGCCCTGGTGCTGACTGTCTTCGTGTTGCTGGTCAGCCTTGCCGCCCGCGGCATCCTGCTGCGCAACCGTATCTCCCATGACTGACCTTTCCGTGGATACCGCCATGAACGACCTTTCCAACGCCGTGCCGATGCAGCGCATCGCCGTGCCGTCCTCGCACGAGAGCCTGCACACGCCGGCTCCGGTCAAGCTTGCCGCGCGCGGACTGGACTTCTACTACGACAAGTTCCATGCCCTGAAGGGCATCAACCTGGAAATTCCGGAAAAGCGCGTGACCGCGCTGATCGGCCCCTCCGGCTGCGGCAAATCGACCCTGCTGCGCATCTTCAACCGCATCTACGCGCTGTACCCGAAGCTGGAAGCGCGCGGTGAAGTGCTGCTGGACGGCGAGAACATCCTGTCGCCGAAGTACCCGATGAACCGCCTGCGCAGCAAGGTCGGCATGGTGTTCCAGAAGCCGGTGCCGTTCCCGATGACCATCTTCGAGAACGTGGCCTACGGCATCCGCCACCACGAAAAGCTGAGCAAGGCCGACATGGCCGACCGCGTCGAACAGGCCCTGCGCCAGGGCGCGCTGTGGGACGAAGTGAAGGACAAGCTGAACCAGAGCGCGTTGGGCCTGTCCGGCGGCCAGCAGCAGCGTCTGTGCATCGCCCGTGCCGTGGCCCTGCGCCCGTCGGTGCTGCTGCTGGACGAACCGACCTCGGCGCTGGACCCGATCTCCACCAGCCGCATCGAACAGCTGGTGGAAGAACTCAAGCACGAGTACACCATCGTCATCGTCACCCACAACATGCAGCAGGCCGCGCGTGTGTCCGACTACACCGCCTTCATGTACCTGGGCGACCTGATCGAACACGACCGCACCGAAGTGATCTTCTCGCAGCCGTCGCAGCGGCAGACCGAGGACTACATCACCGGTCGTTTTGGCTGATCGACGCCGCTCCTTCGCCATATGTCCCAGCCAGGCATGGCCTGGCTCTACCCGGATTGCAGACCATGAATCTTCCCAACGACCATATCGTCAAGAGCTACGACGAAGAGCAGCAGCGCCTGGTGGCCGAAATCGTGCGCATGGGCGAGATGGCCGTCGCCCAGCTCGAAGCGTCGATGGACGTGATCGAGAAGCGCGATGAGAACGCCGCCCATCGCATCATCGCCAACGATGAAGCCATCGATGCACTGGAACAGCAGATCAGCCACGACGTGATGCGCCTGGCCCTGCGTGGCCCGATGGCCCGCGACCTGCGCGAGATCCTGGCCGGCCTGCGCATTCCGGCCGACATCGAGCGCATTGGCGACTACGCCGCCAACGTGGCCAAGCGTTCCATCGCGCTGGGCAAGGTGCCGCCGCTGCCGCAGATCCAGGGCCTGCGTGCGCTGGGCCGCCTGGCCGCGCAGCAGGTGCGCCGCGCCATCGCCGCCTACCGCGACAACGATGCCGACGCTGCGCTGGAACTGCGCCAGGACGACGCCCGCCTGGACGCGCAGTACACCGCGCTGTTCCGCGAGCTGCTGACCTACATGATGGAAGACCCGCGCAACATCACCCCGTGCACCCACCTGCTGTTCATGGCCAAGAATCTGGAGCGCGTGGGCGACCACGCCACCAACATCGCCGAGAACGTGTGGTTCCTGGTGCATGGCGAACAGCCGCTGCCGCCGCGTGAAAAGCGCGACGAGACTTCCAGCACCGACGCAATCTGATCCCGCAGTGCAACACTGAAGTGGGGTCCAAGGCGCCGCTGTCGATGTGACAGCGGCTTTTTTTTGCGGGTTTCCCGGCGGCCCATCCACGCATGGCGTGGATCTACTGCCGCACGCGCCATGCGTGGATGCCCCGTGCCCCACCCCGCCATGCGTGGATGCCCCGCGCCTCACCGCCCGGTAGATCCACGCCATGCGTGGATGCCCCGCGCCCCACCCGCCCGGTAGATCCACGCCATGCGTGGATGCCCCGCGCCCCACCACGCCATGCGTGGATGGCCCGTGCCCCACCCCGCCATGCGTGGATGAGGGGTCAGCACCCTTTCCTGCGGAAAGGGATCCGACCCCGACCTCGCGCGCGAGTGGATCCACGCCACTCCTCACGAAAATTTTAGCTTTCGGCGAAGATTCCTTGAGTAGGATCGCTGCACCATCGTTTCACCCCGGGCAGCCGCCCACCACCCAAGGAGTACGACCGATGAGCAGTTCCAACAAGACCCTGTCCCTGCTGACCGCCACTGCCCTGGCCGCAGGCCTGGGCGTGACTGCCAGTGCTTCGGCCCTGAGCATGACCGACCTTGCCCAGGGCTATCTGGTGGCCGGCCAGGCGGCCAAGTCCGGCGATGCCAAGGCCACCGACGCCAAGGCCGCCGATGCCGCCAAGCACGCCGAAGGCAAGTGCGGCGCGGACGGCAAGAGCGCCGAAGGCAAGTGCGGGGGTGACAAGGGCAAGGCCGCTGCCGGTACCGCCGCCGACAGCAAGGCCAAGACCGAGGCCGGCAAGAAGGCCGCCGAAGGCAAGTGCGGCGAAGGCAAGTGCGGTGGCAAGCACTGACGCTGCGGCCAGCGTCGTCCACCCACGGTTGCCGCTGCCCGCGGCAGCCGTCGGGTTGGGCCTGCGGCGGGCGCTGCTGCAGGACCTGCGCGATGCCCCGGCCGGCGATTTCGATTTCCTGGAGTGCGCGCCGGAAAACTGGATCAACGTGGGCGGCCCTGCCGGCGAGGCGTTGGATGAACTGGCCCAGCGCCATCCACTGAGCTGCCACGGCCTGTCGTTGTCGCTGGGTGGCAGTGCTGCGCTGGACACCCAGCTGCTGCAGCTGGTCGGCCGTTTCCTCGATCGCCACCGCGTGCCGCTGTACAGCGAGCACCTGAGCTACTGCAGCGACGAAGGCCAGTTGTACGACCTGCTGCCGATTCCCTTCACCGATGAAGCCGTGCGCCATACCGCCGCCCGCATTGCCCGCGTGCAGGACATCCTGGGCCGCCGCATTGCGGTGGAAAACGTGTCCTATTACCTGGCCCCGCAGCCGGCGATGGATGAGCTGGCCTTCACCAACGCCGTGCTGGCCGAGGCCGACTGCGACCTGCTGCTGGACGTCAACAACGTGTACGTCAATGCCTGCAACCATGGCTACGATGCCGACGCGTTCATCGCAGGCCTGCCGGCGCAGCGCATCGTCTGCCTGCACGTGGCCGGCCACCTGGACGAGGCCCCGGACCTGAAGATCGATACCCACGGCAGCGCGGTGATCGACCCGGTGTGGGCGCTGCTGGAACGCAGCTATGCCCGCTTCGGCCCGCGCCCCACCCTGCTCGAGCGCGACTTCAACTTCCCGCCCTATGCCGAACTGCAGGGCGAACTGCACACCATCCGCCGCCTCCAGGCGGGTGCCAGCGAGGCCGCCAATGGCTGACGCTCCCACCATCCTGCGCGCGCAACAGCATGCCTTCACAGCGCACCTGCGCGACCCGCAGCACGTACCCGCGCCCGCCGACCTGGATCCGCGACGGGTAGCGGTGTACCAGCGGCTGCTGTTCAACAACCTGCTGGGCCTGCTCGGCAATGGCTTCCCGGTCTGCGTGCGCCTGCTCGGGGAACCGGCCTGGGCCGACCTGGTACGGCACTACTTCGCGCACCATCACGCGCGCACGCCGCTGTTCACCGCGGTGGCGGCCGAGTTCGTGCAATGGTTGCAGGCGCAGCCGCAGCTGCCCCACCCCGCGCTGGCCGAGCTGGCGCACTACGAATGGGTGGAAACCGAGCTTTACCAGCGCGCAGCCGACCCGCTGCCTCCGGCCAGCGGCATTGACCCGATGCAGGTGCCGCTGCGCTGTTCGGCGCTGGCCTGGCCGCTGCTGTACGCCTGGCCGGTGCACCGGCTGAGTAGCGATGATGCCCCTGCCGAAGTGCCCGCCGAACCTACCGGGCTGCTGGTCCGCCGCGATGCCGACGGCGTGGTGCGCTTTGCCCAGCTCAGTCCGTTGGCCGCGCACCTGCTGATGCGGATCGCCGAGGCGCCAGGCGCGACCGGCCAGCAGCACCTGCAGCAGCTGGCCGGCCTGCACCAGCTCGACGCCGGTGCATTGATCGAACCTGGCACCCACCTGCTGCAGCAGTTCCTGCAGGCCGGCGTGATCGGCCCGTTGCCCACCGTGGCCTGACCCGCCCAAGGAGATTCCCCGATGAAGACCTCGCCCCTGGCCGCCCTGCGCGGCCAGCTGGACCGCTGCGGCCCGTGGTTGGCCCCGCTGGGCCTGCGCCTGCTGCTGGCCTGGGAGTATTTCGAATCCGGCCGCGAAAAGCTGCAGGGCCAGAACTGGTTCGCCGAACTGCAGCACGCTTTTCCGTTTCCGTTCGACCAGCTGCCGGCCAGCGTGAACTGGCAGCTGGCGACCTGGTTTGAACTGGTCGGCGCGGCCTGCCTGCTGCTCGGCCTTGGCACCCGCTTCGCGGCGGCCAGCCTGCTGGTGCTGACCGCGGTTGCCACCTACGCCGTGCACTGGCCCATGCACTGGGATTCGCTGGCAGACCTGGCGATGGGCTATGCGATCAGCGACCAGGGCTTTGGCAACTTCAAACTGCCGGTGCTGTTCATGGCCATGCTGCTGCCGCTGCTGTTCAGCGGTGCGGGACAATTGAGCCTGGATGCGTGGATGGCACGCTGGGGCGCTGCAGATCGGTAGGTGCCAACCTTGGTTGGCACGCGGTTGGCCAACCAAGGTTGGCACCTACCGGAATCCGGGTCGGCCAGGTCGCACACGTTACACGCCGATACGCACCGAAACCGCAGAAACGGCCGATTTAATCGCCTATTCATGAAAAAAATCCGATGCTGGATCCGTGGCCTCGACGACCACGTCCTTCCCCCGGAGTTGCCCCATGAAGCGCCTGATTGCCGCCACCCTTTCGCTGACCCTGCTGGCCACCGCCATCTCGCCCGCCATGGCCGCCCCCTACGGCGCCGGTGGCCGCGACGACCACCATGGCCACAAGGATCACCACGACGACCGTCGCGATCCGCCGCGTCGCGGCCACAAGCTCGCCCACGACCATCGCGGTGAATACGTGCGCGATTACCGCCACCATGGCCTGCGTGCCCCGGCCCGCGGCCAGGAATGGCGCAAGGTGGACGGCCGCTACGTGCTGATTGCCGTGGCCACCGGCGTCATCGCCGACGTCGTGCTGGCACGTCGCTGACCTGTCTGCAGCGCGCCGGTCACGCACTGCGTGGCCGGGCGCTCAGGGTCGCTCTGCTAGAATCCGCGCATGAATGACCCCACCCCCGCACCTGACGCCGCACCCGTTTCCGTAGCACCGCCGGCGCAGCGCGCGATGTCGCAACGCTTCCGCGGCTTCCTGCCGGTGGTGGTGGACGTGGAAACCGGCGGCTTCGACAGCCAGCGCAATGCGCTGCTGGAAATCGCCGCGGTGCCGATCGAGATGGACGAGAACGGCCTGCTCTACCCCGGCCAGACCGCCAGCGCGCACGTGGTTCCCGCCGAAGGCCTGGAGATCGATCCGAAGTCGCTGGAAGTGACCGGCATCATCCTGGACCACCCGTTCCGCCTGGCCAAGGAAGAAAAGGCCGCGCTGGACCACATCTTCACCCCGGTGCGCGCAGCGATGAAGAAGTACGGTTGCCAGCGCGCGATCTTGGTCGGGCATAACGCCCATTTCGACCTCGGCTTCGTCAACGCGGCGGTGGCCCGCACCGGCCACAAGCGCAATCCTTTCCACCCCTTCAGCGTGTTCGACACCGTCACCTTGGCCGGCATCGCCTACGGGCAGACCGTGCTGGCACGCGCTGCCAATGCCGCCGGGCTGGGCTGGGACGCCAACGAAGCGCACAGCGCGGTGTACGACACCGAACAGACCGCACGGCTGTTCTGCACCATCGCCAACGCCTGGCCGCGATAAACAGCCAACGGCGGCGCCCCTCGCGGCGCGCGCGGCAGCGCTTGGGCTGGGCCGGGCGGGTGGACTGCGCAGGGGACGCTGCAAGTACGTCCCTGTAAGCTCGGTCGCCGCATCCATGCGGCTCACGCCCCTGCGCAGCCCACCCGCCCGGCCACGGACAGTTTCCTGTGCCCGCCACGGAAACATCAGAAAAACAAAGTGCAGTAGATCCACGCCATGCGTGGATGAATGCATCGGTCGTGCGGACCAACGGTCCGCACCCACCGCCCACCGGGCTGTGGATGGGCATCAACCGATGCTGGTGCGGTCGCGGCCGTCGCTCTTGGCGCGGTACAGCGCGCGGTCGGCGCGCTGGTACAGCAGGGCCGGCGTGCGGTCGTCCGCCGCCAGTTCCACCAGGCCGGCACTGAAGGTCACCCGCAGCGCGGGCACGCCTGCCCAGTCGGCATGGTCGTGGAACAGGCCGCGCAGGCGCGCGCACAGCTGCGCGGCTTCTTCCAGCCGGGTGTCGTTGAGCAGCAGCGCGAACTCTTCGCCACCGGTACGCGCCGGCAGGTCGGAATCGCGGCTGGCCGCGGCGATCAACTGCGCCACTTCCACCAGCACGGCATCACCGATGCTGTGGCTGTAGGTGTCATTCACGTCCTTGAAGTGGTCGATGTCCAGCACCACCAGGCACATCGGGTGGCCGCTGCGCTGGGCACGTGCGAAGTCGCGCGCGAGCGTTTCATCGAAACCACGGCGGTTGGCCAGGCCGGTCAGCGCATCCTCGCGCGCCTGCCGTTCGAATGCTTCGGCCTGCCGCGCCAGGCGCTCGGCCAGCTCGGTCTTTTCCTGGTTCAGCGCCTGCAGGTGCACGGTCTGTGCCTGCAGATCGAAGGTGGCCTCATCCACGCGCTGGGCCAGCCGCAGGTTGCTGGTGCGGTAGCGCTGCAGCAGGAACCGGTACAGGGCCACCAGCCCGGCAATCAGCAACAGGGCGATCAGCGCCTGCACGCTGTGCCGCTGCCACCAGAACGGCTGCACGCTGAAGCTCCAGACCGCTTCCTGCTGGCCCCAGGCGCCGCCGGGATGCGCGGCCGATACATGCAGGGTGTAATCGCCCGGCGGCAGGCCGATGAATTCCACGCTGCGCTGGGCACCGCGTTCCACCCAGCCATGGTCCAGCCCTTCCAGCCGCGTGCGGTAGCGGATGCGGTCGGACATCAGGTAGCTCAGGCCAACGAAGCTGACCGCCAGCCGGCGCCCGCCCGGAATGGAATTGTGGTCGGTGCCTTCCCAGTGCACCGGCACGCCATCCACCTGCACGCTTTCGATGGCGGCAGGCGGCGCCGGGCGCTCGCGGAAGCGCTGCAGGCGTTGCGGGTCGACCGTGCTCAGGCCGCCGGCGGTCACCACCCAGAAGGTGCCGTCCTGGCGCAGGATCGCCGACGGACCGGAACTACCATTGGCCTGCGCGTTGGCCATGCCATCGATCTCGTTGTAACGCTCCACCGACACCCGCGGTGCGCGCCCATCGGCCACCGCGTTGAGGGTGGCCATGTCGGTCCGCAGCACGCCGCGGTTGCTGCTTACCCAGACATTGCCCAGGCGGTCGGGCACCAGCTGGAACACCGTATCCACCGGCATGCCCTGTTCCAGCCCCACGCGCGACAGGCGCCCGCCCTGCCAGCGGTACAGGCCACGGTCGCTGCTGATCCACATGGCTTCGCCGATCTGGCGGAAGCCGAACACACTGCGGCCGCCGCCCAGCGCGGTCAGGTCGATGCGCTGCACCTTGCCGCCGCGCAGTACATGGATGCCTTCGATCGTGCCGATCCACAGGTTGCCCTGGTGGTCGTGCTCCAGCGCCGTGATCAGGCCGCTGGGCATGCCCGGCACGCGTGACACCTGCACATGGCTGCCCTCGATGGAGACCACGCCCTTCTGCGTGCCGGCCCACACCACGCCGTCGGCGCCTACGCTGATCGCGCGGATGTTGCCGCCGGGCATGCCGTCGGCCGCATCGTAGTTGTGCCGCAGCTGGCCCTGCGCATCCAGCCGGTACACGCCGTCGCCGAAGGTCCCCACCCACAGGTCGCCGTCCGGCCCCTGCGCCAGACTCAGCACCGACGGCGCCTTGCCGCCGCGGTTGTGCAGCGGCATGGCACGGAAGTGCCCATCATCGGTCTGCACGTCCAGGCCACTGGCACTGCCCACCCACAGGCAGCGGTCGCGGTCCTCGAACACCGTGCGCACGTAATCGCCGCTCAGGCCATCGCGCTCGGTGTAGCTGCTGAACAACGTTTCGCGCAGCCGGTACAGGCCGCCATTGGCGCCCACCCAGATGCTGCCTTCGGCATCCTCGCGCAGGCTGACCACGCGCCCGCCCGGCAGGTTCAGGCCGGCCGGCAGGCGCTCCATGCCGTGCGCGGAAATGCGCAGCAGCCCCTGGTTCTCGGTGCCCAGCCAGATATCGCCGTGGCGGTCCTGCAGCATGGCGGTCATGTGCAGCTGTCCGGGCAGGCGGTGCACCAGCACCAGGCGGTCATCTTCCACCCGGTACAGGCGCTCACCGGCCACGATCCACAGCGCGCCATCGGGCGCCCGGTACGGCCAGGACAGGCCACTGCCCACGCCCCAGCCCGGCGGCGCGCGCTTCAGGTCGCCGTCGGTGTCGCGCAGCAGCAGGCCGTCCAGGGTGCCGATCCACACCCGGTCCTGGGCGTCCACCACCAGCTTGGTGAAGCTCATCGCCACCGGCAGGCCCGGCGGCGGGGTCTCGAACACCATGCCCCCGTCGGGGGTCAGGTAGCCCAGGCCCTTGCCTTCGTACAGCAGCCACAAGCGGCCCTGGCTGTCCATCTGCATGGCCTGGATCAGCACCTGCGGGCTGTTCGGCCCGTGCTCCCAGACCCGCCAGCGGCCATCACCGGAGCGGTAGCTGACGTTACCGCGCGAATCGCTGATCCACAGGCCGCCCTGCCGATCGACGTAGAGCGCGCCGATGCCATTGTCCGGCAGCCCCGGTCGGGTGCTGCGGTCGAAGACGGTGAAATCCAGCCCGTTGTAGCGCACCAGCCCTTCCCAGGTGGCGAACCACAGGTGCCCTTCCGGGGTCTGCGCGATGTCGCGCAGCGAGTTGTGCGGCAGCCCGTTGCGCGAGGTCCACACGTCGATGGCGTAATCGCGCAGCGGCGGCGCGCCCTCCTGGGCCGCGGCCAGTGGCGGCGCCAGGGCCAGCAGCAGGCACAGCAGCGCCCACCGCAGCAGCGGTGCGATCCAGGTTCCCGGGTGGCGCCCCGCCAGGCGCCTGCCAGCCCCCTTTCCGCCCATTACCGCAGGGGCAAGGGCCAGGTGCGGTTACCCGGGCGGGCAACGGGCAGCAACGGGGTCAGCTGGGCGGCACGGGGCCGCACGCCGGCACGAACGGGCTGGGTCATCGGTCAAGCGCTGGGAAGTTGACGCGAATGATAGGGCAAACACCCCCTTCGGCGTCACCGCAGCCCCGGCGCCGGGGATGGGAGCATAGGGTCAGATCCGTTTTTCCTGCGGAGAACGGCTCTGACCCCGGGCGCAACGTCATCCACGCATGGCGTGGATCTACGGGCGCGCCTGGGTGCTGGCCGGCCAGTGCACCACGGCCTCCAGGCCGCCGGCCGGCCGGTTGCGCAGCCACAGCCGGCCGCCATCCTTTTCGGCCAGGGCCCGGGCGATGGTCAGGCCCAGCCCGGCGCCGCCGGTCTCGCGCGAACGCGACGTCTCCACCCGCACGAACGGGTCGAACACCGCTTCCAACTGGTCGTCGGCCAGGCCGGGGCCATCGTCGGCCACCACCACGGTGATGCCCTCCTGATCGCGCTCCACCCGTACCCGCACCCGCTGCGCGTACATCACCGCGTTGTCCACCAGGTTGGAGAACAGCCGGTGCATGGCCAGCGGGCGCAGCATCAGCACCGCCCCGCTGCGGCCCTGGAAGGCCACGTCGGCACCGCCCTCGGCGGTGTCTTCGACAATGCTTTCCAGCAGCGAATCCAGGTCCAGGGCGGCGCGCTGCTCGGAACTCTCGGCGCTGCGTGCCAGTTCCAGGCCTTCGCGCACCAGCGCCTGCATCGCGGCCAGGTCGCCGATCAGGCGTTCGCGCAGGGCTTCGTCGCCCACGTTTTCCAGGCGCAGGCGCAGCCGGGTCAGCGGCGTCTGCAGGTCGTGGGTGATCGCCGCCAGCATCTGCGTGCGCTCGGCCAGGTGCCGCTGCAGGCGCTGCTGCATGGCGTTGAAGGCCTCGGCGGCACGCTGCACCTCGCGCGGGCCGCGCAGCGGCAGCGGTGCACGCTGCAGATCGTCGCCCAGTTCTTCGGCAGCCGATGCCAGTTCCTGCAGCGGCTTGCTGGACATGCGCGCCACGACATAGGCCAGCACGCCGATGGCCAGCACCAGCAGGGTCAGGAACAGCGGATCGACCGCCAGGATGCCGTTGTGCGCCACGGCCGGCGAATCCAGCGCCAGCTTCAGCAGGGTGCCGTCGCTCAGCGTGACATCCACGGCCCGGCACTTGGGCGGAATGAAGGACGGATCGCGCTCGCGCGGCGGGCGCCGATGGCCATTCGGCGGCGGCGGTGGCGGCAGGAATTCCTGCAGGCGGGGAATGCAGGAACGGAACGAGGTGAAGTGCACATGCGCGCGCGCCACCGGTCCGGCGCGGTCATCCAGCACCTGCATCAACGCGGTGTCCTGCCGGCCCAGGCGCGCATCCGGCGGCAACGAACGCACGCTCGGCCCGCCGGTCTCCAGCAGCCGCTCGCGCAGCTCCGGGTTGCCGTCGAGCATGTTCACGTAGCCCTGCAGGCGATCGGCCACGCGGTTCAGGTTCTGCCGCTCGAATTCCTGCTGGCGCTTCGAAGAGGCCAGCATGGTCGCACCGATCGCGGCCACCGCCATGCCCAGCAGCAGGATCACGAACAGCCGTCCCACCATCGAGGACAGGAAATGGCGCAGGCGCTGCATCGTGGTTATTCCATCTGCACCGACGAGGCCAGCACGTAGCCTTCGTTGCGCACGGTCTTGATCAGGCCATCGGGGCCGCCATCATCGGCCAGCTTGTTGCGCAGGCGGCTGACCTGCAGGTCGATCGCCCGGTCCTGCGCTTCATAGTTGCGGCCACTGCTCAGCGCCACCAGCTGCTCGCGCGACAGCACCTTGTTGGCATGGGCGATGAACACACGCAGCAGGCGGAATTCGGCACCGGACAGCACCACCACGCGGCCATCGGGATCCACCAGATGGCGGTGTTCCAGGTCGAACACCCAGCGCGAGAAACGCGCGCGGCGCACGGCCAACGGCTCCAGGTTGGCCGGCAATGCTTCGGTCCGGCGCAGCACGTTGCGGATGCGCGCCAGCAGCTCGCGCGGTTCGAACGGCTTGGCCAGGTAATCGTCGGCGCCCATTTCCAGGCCCAGCACGCGGTCGATCGGCTCGGCGCGCGCGGTCAGCATGATCACCGGCGTGTTGGACCGTGCGCGCAGGTCGCGGCACAGGGTCAGGCCGTCTTCGCGCGGCAGGTTCAGGTCCAGCACGATCAGGTCCACGTGCTCGCGGTCCAGCAGCTGGCGCATGCTGGTGCCGTCGGCGGCCGTGCTGACCAGATAGCCGGCCTTGCCCAACTGCTCGGCCAGCAGGGTGCGGATGTCGTTGTCGTCGTCGACGATCAGCAGTCGATGCATCGGGGTTTCGGTCTCCATGTGGCGATTTTCCCGTGTCGGGAGCTGAACCGCATCCTGGCCATTGCGTAGCACTGTATCCACGGCGGGGCCGGATACCTGTGGTTACGCACTCTGCCCGACAGTGTTACATACAGACACACCCCGAGGATTGAGCGCGGCCTCGTCGGCTCTTCACAATGCCTGCCAACGCCGCCCCGCGGCCCCCAGAGTGAAGCCCCCGACGTGATCTCCCGCCTGTTGCCCGCGACCCGCAAAGGTCGCCTGATGCTGATCGCCGTGCTTGTCCTGGTCGCTGCCGTGGCCGCCTGGTGGCTGCTGCGCAAGCCGGCCGCACCGGCCCTGGCCACCACTGCGGTCAGCCGTGGCGATATCGAACAGACCGTGGAAGCCACCGGGGTGATCGATGCCTACAAGCTGGTCAGCGTGGGTGCCCAGGCCTCGGGCCAGATCAAATCGCTGAAGGTGCAGCTGGGCGACACGGTGAAGGAAGGTGACCTGATCGCCGAGATCGATGCCACCACCCAGCAGAACCAGGTGCTCAATGCCCAGGCATCGCTGGACCAGGTGATCGCCCAGCGCGCCGTGCAGCAGGCCACCCTGCGCCAGGCCGAACTGGATTTCGCCCGGCAGAAGCAGATGCTGGCCGCCGAAGCGACCTCGCGCCAGGAATACGATGCCGCCGAAGCCACGCTGAAGACCGCCCGCGCGCAGCTGCAATCCTACGAGGCGCAGATCAAGGGGCGCGAAACCGAACTGGGCACCGCCCGCGCCAACCTGGCCTACACCCGCATCACCGCGCCGATGGATGGCACCGTGGTGGCCGTGGTGGCCGAAGAAGGCCGCACCGTGAACGCCAACCAGACCGCACCGACCATCGTGATGCTGGCGCGGCTGGACGTGGTGACCGTGAACGCCGAAGTGTCCGAGGCCGATGTGGTGAAGATCAAGGCCGGCATGCCGGTGTACTTCACCACCCTGGGCGACCCGGACCGCAAGTACCACGCCACGCTGCGCCAGATCAATCCGGCGCCGTCGTCCATCGCCAATGAAAGCTCGTCCAGCTCCAGCAGCTCGTCCAGTTCCAGCTCCAGCAGCGCGGTGTACTACAACGCCCTGTTCGACGTGGAAAACCCCGACGGCACCCTGCGCATCGACATGACCGCGCAGGTCTCGGTGCTGTTGAACCAGGCCAAGGGCGCGCTGCTGGTTCCGGCCGTGGCGCTGGGCCCGAAGACCCGCGATGGCCAGCGCATGGTGCGGGTGGTGGGCGAAAACGGCCAGCCGCAGCCGCGCAAGGTGAAGGTGGGCATCAGCAACGGTGCCAGCGCGCAGATCCTGTCCGGGCTGGAAGAAGGCGAACGCGTGGTGGTGGGTGAAGCCAGCGCCGCGGCGGCCAGCAATGGCAGCAGCAACCGCAGCGGCGGCATGCGCATGGGCCCGCCCGGTGGCATGGGGCCGCGCCGATGAGCCACGGCGCCCCCCTGCTGCGCCTGCGTGACCTGCGCCGCGAGTTTCCCGCCGGCGACGAGATGATCGCCGTGCTGCGCGATGTCAACGTGGATATCCATGCCGGTGAAATGGTGGCCATCGTTGGCCAGTCCGGCTCGGGCAAATCCACCCTGATGAACATCCTGGGCTGCCTGGACCGGCCCACCCGCGGCAGCTACCAGGTGGCCGGCCGCGAGACCGGCAACATGGAACCGGATGCGCTGGCCGAACTGCGCCGCGAACATTTCGGCTTCATCTTCCAGCGCTACCACCTGCTGGGCGACCTGGACGCGCGCGGCAACGTGGAAGTGCCGGCCGTCTACGCCGGCAGTCCCGGCCCGGTGCGCAACGCCCGTGCAGAACAACTGCTGCAGCGCCTGGGCCTGGGCGACCGCATGCACCACAAGCCCGGCCAGCTGTCCGGTGGCCAGCAGCAGCGCGTGTCGATCGCCCGCGCCCTGATGAACGGTGGCGAGGTGATCCTGGCCGACGAACCGACCGGCGCACTGGACACGAAATCCGGCGAAGAAGTGATGGCGATCCTGGGCGAGCTGCATGCCGAAGGCCACACCATCATCATCGTCACCCACGACATGAGCGTGGCCGAACACGCCCAGCGCATCATCGAAATCCGCGACGGTGAAATCATCGCCGACCGCGCCAACCCGAAGGCGCCCAGCCATCGGGCGCAGCGCGAAGCGAGCATCGGCGTGGCCCACGGCAGCAACTGGCGCGCCGCACGCGACCGCTTCACCGAAGCCTTCCGCATGGCCCTGCTGGCCATGAACGCGCACCGCCTGCGCACCTTCCTGACCATGCTCGGCATCATCATCGGCATCGCCTCGGTGGTCTCGGTGGTGGCCCTGGGCAACGGTTCGCAGCAGCAGATCCTGCAGAACATCAGCGCGCTGGGCACCAACACCATCGACGTCTACCCCGGTCGCGGGTTTGGTGACATGCGCTCGGCGCGGGTGCAGACCCTGAAGGCCACCGACGCCGACGCACTGGCCACCCAGAGCTACGTGGACAGCGCCACGCCCAGCGTGTCGACCTCGGTTACCGCGCGCTACCGCAACCAGTCGGCCACCGCGCAGATCAGTGGCGTGGGCGACCAGTACTTCCGGGTGAAGGGCATCACCCTGCTCAGCGGCAGCTTCTTCGACACCGATGCGGTGAAGGGCCTGGCGCAGGAAGCGGTGATCGACGAGAACACCAAGACCCAGTTCTTCCCCGACAGCGACCCGGTCGGCCAGGTAATCCTGCTCGGCAACGTGCCGGTTCGCGTGGTGGGCGTGGCCAAGAAGCAGAGTTTCGGCTTTGGCGGCAGCACCAGCCTGGGCGTGTTCGTGCCCTACACCACGGTGATGTCGCGCATGCTGGGGCAGAGCCACGTGTCCAGCATCACCGTGCGGGTGAATGACGAAACGCCGATGGATGCCGCGCAGGAGGCCATCACCCGCCTGCTGACGCTGCGCCATGGCACCGAGGATTTCTTCCTGAGCAACAGCGCGGAAATCCGCGAGACCATCGAGCAGACCACCCGCACCATGACCCTGCTGATCGGCGCCATCGCCGCCATCGCGCTGCTGGTGGGCGGCATCGGGGTGATGAACATCATGCTGGTGTCGGTGACCGAGCGCACCCGCGAGATCGGCGTGCGCATGGCCGTGGGCGCGCGGCAGAGCGACATCCGCCAGCAGTTCCTGATCGAAGCGGTACTGGTCTGCCTGCTCGGTGGCCTGCTCGGCGTGGGCCTGGCACTGTTGCTGGGCGCGCTGATCGGACGCTTCTCCAGTGATTTCCAGGTGCTGTTCTCCACCGCCTCGATCGTGGCCGCGTTCGCCTGCTCCACCCTGATCGGCGTGGCCTTTGGATTCCTGCCGGCACGCAGTGCCGCCCAGCTCGACCCGGTGGAGGCACTGGCCCGCGAATGAAGATGATGATGACCCGACTGCCCTTCCCTGCCCCCACCCGCCTGCTGCTGGCTGGCGCCGTGCTGCTGGCCCTGTCCGGCTGCGCATCGGTGGGCCGCTACCCCACCCAGGATCCCGAAGTGGCTGCCACCTGGGGCCGCGGCGATGCCACCCTCAACGCGCCCGCCGACGACCCGCGCAGCAGCCTGGATACGCCCAGCCGCGATATCCGCCAGGACACCTGGTGGCAGGGGTTCGGCGATGAACGCCTGGACCGGCTGGTGGCACGCGCACTGCAGGCCAACAGTGACCTGGGCGCTGCCGGGTTGGCCGTGCAGCGCGCGCGCCTGCAGGCCGGGCTGGCCAGCAATGCGCTGTGGCCGCAGCCGTCCTCGTCGGGCGTGAGTGGCAGCGGCAGCCGTGCCACCGACCAGGCCGACGACTGGAGCCGCAGCTATTCCACCGGCGTGTCGCTGGGCTGGGAAATCGACCTGTGGGGACGCCTGCGCACGCAGCGCGACATCGCCCGCTGGGAAGCCCAGGCCAGCGAGGAAGACCGGCAGAACACCGCGCTGCTGGTGATCGGCGACACCATCACCCAGTACTGGACCCTGGCCTATCTGAACCAGTCCATCGCCAGCGGCCAGGCCAACCTGGAGCGCCTGCAGCGCACCCGCGACCTGGTGCAGGCGCGCTTCGACGCCGGTGCGGTATCGCGGCTGGAAGTACGCCAGGCAGAGCAGAACCTGCAGTCGCAGCGCTCGGCGCAGAGCGCGCTGGAACAGCAGCGGGTGGAAGTACGCAATGCGCTGACCGTGCTGCTGGATGGCACGCCGTGGCCGCAGCAGGACGAACCGCAGAACCTGGACGATGCACGCAGCCCGGCCATTGCCGAGGGCCTGCCGGCCGATCTGCTGGGCCGCCGCCCCGACCTGCGCGCGGCCGAGCTGCGCCTGCGCAACAGCCTGAAGACCATCAAGGTGACGGCCACCCAGTACTACCCCGCGCTCAGCCTGACCGGCAGCGTGGGTTCCAGCGCCACGTCACTGGGTGATGTGCTGCGCAACCCGGTGGCCACGCTGGGCGCGGGCCTGTCGCTGCCGTTCCTGAACCTGCAGCGGGCGCAGCTGGATACCGACATTGCCGGCACCGCCTACCAGATCGACGCCACCAACTTCCGCAAGACGCTGTACACGGCACTGTCTGAAGTGGACAACGCGCTGTCGGCACGCGAACAGCTGGCACGCCAGGTCGAAGCCTCGCAGGCCTCGTACGACCAGGCGGTGGAAGTGGAACGCGCGCAGGAAGTGCGCTACCGGGTGGGTGCCACCGATCTGCGCACCTGGCTGGAAGCGCAGCAGACCCGGCGCGATGCCGAACTGTCGCTGGCGCGCGTGCGGCAGAGCCAGTTGAACAACGACGTCACCCTGTTCAAGGCACTGGGCGGCAGCGCGGGGTAAGGGGGTCGGACCCCTCTCGCAGAGAGGGCTCTGACCCCACTGTGCCGAGGGGTCAGAGCCCTTTTCCATGGAAAAGGGATCCGACCCCGCGCTCAACCGCGCTGGCGCACGGCCTCGAACAGGCTCACGCCGGCGGCCACCGACACGTTCAGGCTCTCGATCTCGCCCGGCATCGGAATCTTCACCAGTCCATCGCAGTTCTCGCGGGTCAGGCGGCGCAGGCCGTCGGCCTCACCGCCCAGCACCAGCGCGATGTTGCCCTTCAGGTCCAGGTCGTACAGCGAAGCGGTGGCTTCGCCGGCCAGGCCGTAGATCCACACGCCCTGCTTCTGCAGGTCCTTCAGGCAGCGCGACAGGTTGGTCACCGCCACCACCGGAATGCGGTCGGCGGCGCCGGCCGAGGTCTTGCGCACGGTGGCGTTCACCGTGGCCGACTTGTCCTTGGGAATGATGACCGCCGTGGCACCGGACGCTGCAGCCGAGCGCAGGCAGGCGCCCAGGTTGTGCGGGTCCTGCACCTCGTCCAGCACCAGCAGCAGGGCCTTGCCCTCGGCAGCGGTCACCAGGCCTTCCAGCTCGTTCTCACTGTAGGTGCGGGCAGCGGCGTAGCGCGCGGCCACGCCCTGGTGGCGCACCGAACCGCCCACGCCATCCAGCGCCTGGCTGTTGACCTTGCGCACGTCGATGCCCTTGCGGCGGGCGTTCTCTTCGATTTCGGTCAGGCGCGGGTTCTTCGCACCGGCCTCGACCAGCACTTCGCGGACGTTGTCGGCGTCGTTCTCGATGGAGGAGGCGACGGCGTTGACGCCGACAATCCACTGGCTGTTCTTGCTCATGCGGGCGGGGACCGGAAAGGGGGTGGCTATGGTAGAGCATCGGCGGCGGCCGCGCTGCGTGGCCGCCGGGCATGGCCCGGCGCTACCCGCCGTTCATCCTTCGGCTGAACGGCTGCGCGCGGGCCAGTGCGGGGTGTCGTGGTCGGGGTGCTGGTGGGACACGATCGTGGCCAGGAACTCCAGCGCGGCCACGTCCTCCTCGGTGCGCCGCGCCGGCAACCGGGCCAGATCATCCACGAAGGGCAGCTTGCGCTCGGCCCCGTACTGGATGGTCGGTGGCAACCGCTCGGGCTGGTCGAACGCCCCGGCCGCCACCGCCATGCCATCGGGCGCCTCGTAGGTGAGCGGCGTGCCGCAGTCGGCGCAGAACCCACGCTGCACCACGTTGGAGGACTGGAAATGGCGCGGCTGTCCGCGGGTCCAGGCGAACTGTGCGCCGCGTACCGAGACCAGCGGCGCGTAGTAGGCACCGAAGGCTTTCTGGCACATGCGGCAATGGCAGATCGAGCTGTCGGTCAGTTGGCCGCGCACCTGGAAGCGGATCGCGCCGCATTGGCAGCCGCCGCTGTATTCGGGATGGCCCTGCATGGTGGGTTCCTCGGAAACATCGTGCCAACCAAGGTTGGCACCTACCGGGTGAGGGATGTGCCAACCAAGGTTGGCACCTACCGGGTGAAGTGGGTGCCGACCGTTGGTCGGCACACCTTACCTTCAATATTTCTCTTTCTTGCGCTTGGCCGGCTTGCCGCGCTCGGGCAACGGCGGCAGGCCGTCACCTTCGTCCTCGCCCTTGTGCTCGACCAGGCGGAAGTCGATCTTGCGTTCTTCCATGCTGGCCTTCAGCACCAGGATGCGCACGCGGTCACCCAGCCGGTAGCTGGCGCCACGGCGCTCGCCGCTCAGCGTTTTCCGGGTCGCGTCGAACTTGTAGTAGTCCTGCGGCAGCTGGGTCACGTGGACCAGGCCCTGCACCTTGGAATCGTCCAGTTCCACGAACAGGCCGAAGCTGGTCACGCCGCTGATCACGCCGTCGAACTGGCCGCCCACGTGCTTTTCCATCCACGCCGCGCGGTAACGCTCGTCCACTTCGCGCTCGGCCTCGTCGGCACGGCGCTCGCGTTCGGAGCACTGCAGGGCCAGCGCAGCCATCTCGCGGGCGTTGTAGGTGAAGGTATCCAGCGGCTTGCCGGACAGCGCGTGCTTGATCGCACGGTGCACCAGCAGATCGGGGTAGCGGCGGATCGGCGAGGTGAAGTGCGCGTACGCCTCCAGCGCCAGGCCGAAGTGACCGTGGTTGTCCGGGCTGTAGATGGCCAGGCTCTGGCTGCGCAGCAGCACCGATTCCAGCAACGTGGCATCGGGACGGTCGCGGATCTTCTTCAGCAGCTTGGTGTAGTCGCCCGGGCGCACCTTCGACCACGGCGGCAGGCTCAGCTTGAACTCCTTGAGGAATTCCAGCAGGTCGGCGTACTTGGTTTCCGGCGGCTTTTCGTGAATGCGGTACGGCGCCGGCACGTGGCGCGACAACAGGTATTTGGCCGCCTCCACGTTGGCGGCGATCATGCATTCCTCGATCAGCTTGTGCGCATCGTTGCGCACCAGCATGCCGGCCTGGGTCACTTCGCCGCGGTTGTCCAGCACGAAGCGCACTTCGCTGCTTTCGAACTCGATGGCACCGCGCTTGGCACGCGCCTTGGCCAGCACCTTGTACAGCTGGTGCAGGCGCTGCACCTGCGGCAGCAGTTCGCCCATCCAGGCCTTGGTATCGGCATCGTCCTCGCCCACCGCCTTCCACACCTGGGTGTAGGTCAGGCGCGCGTGCGAGTTCATCACTGCTTCGTAGAAGCGCGAGTGGCTGACCACGCCGTCACGGTCGATCTGCATGTCGCAGACGAAGCACATGCGGTCGACCTTGGGCATCAGCGAGCAGATGCCGTTGGACAACGTCTCCGGCAGCATCGGCACCACGAAGCCCGGGAAATACACCGACGTGGCGCGCTTCTGCGCTTCCTCGTCCAGCGGCGTGCCGGGGCGCACGTAGTTGGACACATCGGCGATGGCCACCACCAGGCGGAAGCCGTCGGCATTCGGTTCGCAGTACACCGCGTCGTCGAAGTCCTTGGCGTCCTCGCCGTCGATGGTGACCAGCGGCGTGCTGCGCAGATCGACGCGGCCGCCGATCATCGCCGGCTCGACCACCAGCGGCACCGAGGCGGCTTCGTCCAGCACCTCCTGCGGGAACTCGAACGGCAGTTCGTGGCCGTGGATGGCCGTTTCCACCACCAGCGAAGCGGTCAGCTTGTCGCCCAGCACGGCGATGATGCGGCCGATCGGCGGGCGGCGGCTGTCCGGTGCCTGGGTCAGTTCGCAGACCACCAGTTGGCCATCGCGCGCACCACCGGTCTGGTCCGGCGGCACCTGCACGTTGCGCTGGATCCGCTTGTCATCGGGCACCACGTAGTTGATGCCCATTTCAATGCTGAAGCGACCGATCAGGCGGGTCATGCCGCGCTCAAGCACGCGGGCGATGCTGCCTTCGCGGCGGCCGCGGTGGTCGATGCCGGTCACCCGCGCCAGCACCTTGTCACCGTGCATGACCTTGCGCATCTCATAAGGCGGCAGGAACAGATCGTCGCCGCCCTCGACCGGGCGCAGGAAGCCGAACCCTTCCGGGTTGGCGATCACCACGCCGGTGACCAGGTTCAGCGTCTGGATCGGCGCGAAGCCGCCGCGGCGGTTCTGCACCAGCTGGCCATCGCGCACCATCGCGCCCAGCCGGCGCGACAGCGCTTCGGCACGGTCGGCGGCGGTCAGGCCCAGGCGTGCGCCCAGTTCTTCGGCGGTCTGCGGCCCTTCGCAACGTTCCAGCAGCGCCAGGATCGCCTCGCGGCTGGCAATGGGTTGTTCGTATTTTTCAGCTTCGCGGGCCGCATAGGGATCGTCGATCACCTTGCCGGCCGGCGGCAGCTTGCGGCCCGGGGCCGGGCCCGGGGCGGCGGCATCGGCGCTGCGGCCCTTGCGGCCGCGCGGCGGTGCACCGCCTTCATTCAATTCCGGGAACCAGCCCGGCAACGGCTTGCCCGGCTTGGTGGTGCGGGCTGCGCCCGCCTTGGCACCCTTGGTCGGGGCCTGGCTGCGGGACTTGCTCCCGCCCTTGCTTGGTTTTTTGGTAGTCATCGCCCTACATGGTAGCCGTTGCAGGCGTGCACAGCGGGTCAGCGGCCACCTTTGCAGGCGGGCGTGAAATTTTTGCGCGAAAGCGTTGACAGCCTGCCGATTCATCTTCACAATTGCGCCTCTGGAACGCCCAGGTGGCGGAATTGGTAGACGCACTAGTTTCAGGTACTAGCGGGTAAAACCGTGGAGGTTCGAGTCCTCTCCTGGGCACCAACGAAAAAACTCCTCGCTTCGGCGGGGATTTTTTTTTGCCTGCAATCCGGCAAAGGGGTCGGATCCCTTTCCAAAGGAAAGGGCTCTGACCCCGACGTCCGACCCCGGCGCTGCAAAAGGTGTTGACACCCCCGTAACAACACCCCATAATCTCGCTCCTCGGCGCCCAGGTGGCGGAATTGGTAGACGCACTAGTTTCAGGTACTAGCGGGTAAAACCGTGGAGGTTCGAGTCCTCTCCTGGGCACCACGTCGAGAATGAAAAAGACCCGCGAAAGCGGGTTTTTTCATGCCCGCGATCCGGGCAACAGACACGCATCACGGTAGCGCCGGGCCATGCCCGGCGAACGTCATCAAAGCAGCGGCCGCAGCACCAGCTCCAGCCCCAGCAGCAGCAGGAACCCCAGGAAGCACGCGCGGAACACCCGTGCACTGATGCGCTGCCGGATCACCTGCCCCAGCCACATGCCGGCCAGCGCCGGCACCACCGCCAACGCACTCATGCCCAGCTGCTGCACGCCAAAGGCGCCATGCAGCATCAGGCCCGTGGTCAGCGAAATCGTCGATACGGTGAACGCCAGGCCCAGCGCCTGCACCAGTTCGTCGCGCTGCAGGCCCAGCGACTGCAGGTACGGCACGGCCGGCATCACGAATACGCCGGTGGCGCCGGTCACCACGCCGGAAATCGCCCCGACCAGCGGCCCCAGCCAGCGCTCGCGCCGCTGCGGTACATGGAATACCGGCGCAACCAGGGCGTACAGCGCGTAGACCACCAACGCCACGCCCAGCGCCATGCGCGAAAGATCGCGGTCCACCCGCACCAGCAGCGCCGCCGAACCCAGCGTCACCACCACCACCGCCAGCATCATCGGCCACAGCCGCCGCACGGTATGGCCCAGCGATGGGCCGGACAACAACTGCCAGGCATTGGTCACGAAGGTGGGAATGAACAGCATCGATGCGGCCGCCACCGGCGACAGCGCGCCGCCCAACAAGCCCATCGCCACCGTCGGCAGCCCCATGCCGGTCACGCCCTTGACCACGCCGGCCAGCACGAACACCACCACCAGCAACCCATAGAAGTACATCGTCTCGTTCATGCCGCCATTGGAGCGGCCGCGGCAACGGCGCACAATGCGGCTTTGCGGCCCCACCCTTCGGACCAGCCGAAGGCAGCCGCCCTGCCGAGGTCATTCCCATGCGACTGGACATTGCCGATCTGCGCCTGTTCCTGGCCGTCGCCGACGCGGGCAGCATCACCGCCGGTGCGGCACAGGCCAACCTGGCCCTGGCGTCGGCCAGTGAACGCCTGCGCGCCATCGAAGCCGATGCCGGCAGCACGCTGCTGGACCGGCATCCACGCGGGGTAAGCCTGACCGAAGCCGGTGCCGCCCTCGCCCACCATGCGCGACTGATCGTGCAGCAGCAGACGCAGCTGCGCGGCGAGCTGCAGGCATTCGCACAGGGCGCGCGCGGCACCCTGCACCTGTATGCCAATACCGCTGCGCTGACCAACTACCTGCCCGCGCGCCTGGCACCGTGGCTGGCCCAGCGGCCGCGGCTGCGGGTGGAACTGCACGAGCGCACCAGCAACGAGGTCGTTCGCGCACTCCGCGCCGGACAGGCCGAGGCCGGCATCATCAGCGACGCCGTGCCGGCCGAGGGACTGCAGCGCCATGTGGTGGCCGAAGATCCGCTGGTGATGCTGCTGCCCGGCCACCACCGCTTCGCCCAGCGCCGCAGCGTGTCCTTCGCCGATGTGCTGGGTGAAACCTTCGTCGCGCTGGCCGACGGCAATGCCCTGCAGACCTACATCGAAGAGCTGGCCGCTGCCGCCGGTCGCGTGCTGGATGTGCGCATCCGCATGAAAACCTTCGAGGGCCTGTGCACGATGGTCGGCCACGGCATCGGCGTGGGCATCATGCCGCGCACGCTGGCCCGGCAGCACCGGCGCAGCACCGGCACCGTTGCCGTTCCACTGGAAGATGGCTGGGCGCAGCGCCGTCTCTGCGTGTGCATTGCCGACGCGCAGGCACTGTCGGCACCGATGCGCAGCCTGCTGCAGCACCTGGGCGTTCGCACTGAAAAATAAGTGTGAAATTGTGTTGACACATCGGCGGGCTTACCGCACAATTTCTCTCCTGAGTCGCCCAGGTGGCGGAATTGGTAGACGCACTAGTTTCAGGTACTAGCGGGTAAAACCGTGGAGGTTCGAGTCCTCTCCTGGGCACCATGACTCAAGATGATCAAACCCGCGAAAGCGGGTTTTTTCTTTTCCGGGGTTTGACGATTGCACGGCGTGGGATCCATCCACGCATGGCGTGGATCTACCGGATGATCAATCCCGCGAAAGCGGGTTTTTTCGTTTCCGGGGTTCGACGATTGCACGGCGCGGGATCCATCCACGCATGGCGTGGATCTACCGGATGATCAATCCCGCGAAAGCGGGTTTTTTCGTTTCCGGGGTTTGACGATTGCACGGCGCGGGATCCATCCACGCATGGCGTGGATCTACCGGATGATCAATCCCGCGAAAGCGGGTTTTTTCGTTTCCGGGGTTTGACGATTGCACGGCCCCGGGATCCATCCACGCATGGCGTGGCTCTACCGACACGCCGACGCACCCGCAGTAGATCCACGCCATGCGTGGATGCGGTGCAAACAAAAACCCCGCCTTGCGGCGGGGTTCTTGCATTTCAACGGCAATGATCGATCAATGCCCGCCGGCCGATGCGGCACCGGCACCGGCGCCAAACGGCGGCTTGGCCAGCCACAGGAACGCGATGATCGCCAGGAACGTCCAGCCCAGCAGGTAGAAGATGTCGTTGAACGCCATCTGCGAGGCCTGGTGGTTGATCATGTTGTTGAGCACCGCGGCGCCATGCTGCAGGTCGCCCTGCCCCATCGCGGTCACCTGGTCCTGCATGCCCGGCTGGTAGGCCGAGATGTGTTCGGTCAGGTCGGCGTGGTGCACCTGGGTACGCCGCGCCCACAGCCAGGTGGTCAACGATGCGGCGAAACTGCCGCCCAGCGTACGCAGGAAGGTGGCCAGGCCAGAGCCCGCCGCGATCTCGCGACCGTCCAGGTCCGACAACAGGATCTGCAGCACCGGCATGAAGAACAGCGCCACGCCAATACCCATGATCAACTGCACGCCGGCCACATGCGTGTAGTCCACCTGCAGGTTGAAGTCCGAGCGCATGAAGCTGGTGAAGGACAGGAACACGAACGCAAACGACGCGATCATCCGCATGTCGAAGCGCGAGGCGTACTTGCCAACGAACGGGGTCATGATCACCGGCAGGATGCCGATCGGCGCCGTGGCCAGGCCGGCCCAGATGGCGGTATAGCCCATGTCACGCTGCAGCCATTGCGGGATCAGCAGCGACACGCTGAAGAACGCCGCGTAGGCCACCACCATCGCCAGCGTACCGGCGCGGAAGTTGCGGTGGCGGAACAGCTTCAGGTCGACGATCGGGTCCTTGTCGGTCAGTTCCCAGATCAGGAACACCGCCAACGCCACCACCGCCACGCAGGCCAGCACCACGATCTTGGTCGATGCGAACCAGTCTTCGTCGTTGCCCAGATCCAGCACCAGCTGCAGTGCGCCCACGCCGATCACCAGGGTGACCAGGCCGACGTAGTCCATCTTCGGCTTTTCAATCTGCTCCGGGCGGCCCTTCAACTGGTTGCCCACCACCAGCGCGGCGAAGATGCCCAGCGGCACGTTGATCAGGAAGATCCATTCCCAACTGTAGTTGTCGGTGATCCAGCCGCCCAGGATCGGGCCGCAGATCGGCGCCACCACGGTGATCATCGCCAGCAGGGCAAGCGCCTGCCCACGTTTCTCGCGTGGATAGATCGACACCAGCAGCGACTGGGTGATCGGGTACATCGGGCCGGCCACGAAGCCCTGCAGGGCACGCGATACCACCAGCATGCCCATGCTCTGCGCCAGGCCACACAGCAGCGAGGTGATGACGAAGGCCAGCGTGGCCCAGATGAACAGCTTGCGCTCACCGAAGCGGCGGCTGAGCCAGCCGGTCAGCGGCAGCGCGATGGCCGTACTGACCGCGAACGAGGTGATGACCCAGGTAGCCTGCTGCGAACTGGCGCCCAGGTTACCGGCGATGGTGGGCAGCGAAACGTTGGCGATGGTGGTGTCGAGCACCTGCATGAACGAGGCCATCGCCAGGCCCACGGTGCACAGGGCCACGCTGGGCGGCAGGAATCCGGCGGCCGCACCCGGCGCCGCCGGTGCGCCCGGCGTTCCGGGCGCGGCTGGAGCTTGTGCGGACATGGCCGACCTCAGCTCGCCTTGGCCTGCTGCGGCAGGTTGCCCTGGATGATCGTGTGGATCACCTCGTCGGCATCGTGCAACTGCTTGGCATACACATCGGTGTCGAACACGGTGCCCTTGGCGGCAGCGGTCGGCAGCACTTCACCCTTCTGGTCGCGCAGGCTCACTTCGGCCTTCATCGACAGGCCAATGCGCAGCGGGTGTTCGGCCAGCTGCTTGGCGTCGATGGCAATGCGCACCGGCACGCGCTGCACGATCTTGATCCAGTTGCCGCTGGCATTCTGCGCCGGCAGCAGCGAGAACGCCGAACCGGTGCCCAGGCCCAGGCTCTGGATGCGGCCGGTGTACTTCACATCACCGGCGTACAGGTCCGACTTCAGCTCCACTTCCTGGCCCAGGCGCATGTGGCGCAGCTGGGTTTCCTTGAAGTTCGCTTCCACCCACATCTGTTCGGTCGGCACCACGGCCATCAAGGCATTGCCCGGCTGCACGCGCTGGCCCACCTGCACCGAACGACGGGCAACGTAGCCGGTCACCGGCGCAACGATGCCGGCGCGGGCGTTGTTGAGGAAGGCCTGGCGCAGCTGTGCGGCGGCGGCCTGCACGTCCGGCTGGGTGGCGATCACGGTGTCATCGACCAGCGCGCGGTTGCGCTCGACGGTCTCGCGCGAACCGGCCACGGCCGCTTCGGCGGCAGCCAGCTCGTCGCGGGCGTGGGCCAGTTCTTCGTTGGAAATGGCGCCGGTGGCGGCCAGGTCCTTGCGGCGGGCGAAGTCTTCGCGCACGCGCTTCAGGGTCACCTGGCGGGCGTTCAAGTCCGCCTGGGCACCTTCCACGCTGCGGTACAGGCCACGGGTCTGGCGCACGGTCTTGGCCAGGTTGGCTTCGGCCTGCTGCAGCGCCACCGAGGTGTCGGCCGGGTCCAGCTGCACCAGCAGCTGGCCGCGCTCCACGCGCATGCCGTCATCGGCATTGATGGCGACCACGGTGCCGGGCACCAGCGGGGTGATCTGCACCAGGTTGCCCTGCACGTAGGCGTCGTCGGTTTCTTCGAACCAGCGACCGAACATGAAATACCACAGCGCCAGTGCCGCAAGCAGCAGCACGACGATCACGAACAGGCCGCGCAGCAGGTTGCCGCGGCGGTTGGGGGCGGCGGGTGCCGCAGGAGTCTGGGTCTGGCTCATGGCAGGAATCTTCAGGAATGCGAGGAATCGGAATGGGAGGCGACCGGTGCGCGGTCGGCGTCGCTGGGCTGGAAACCACCACCCAGCGCCTTGCTCAGGCGCACCGAGGTCTGCACCTGCTGCGACTGCAGGCCGGCCAGCTGCTGCTGCGACTGCAGCAGGGTGGACTGCGCGCTCAGCACGTCCAGGTAGCTGCCGATGCCGGCGCGGTAGCGCTGCTGGGCGATATCGAAGGCGGCACGGGCGGTATCGACCGCCTGCTGCTGCGACTGTGCCTGCTGGCCCAGCGAGCGCACCGCGTTGACCTGGTCGGCCACGTCGCGCAGCGCATCCAGCACGGCCTGGTTGTAGTTGGCCACGGCCAGGTCGTACTGCGCATCGGTGTTGGCCAGGTTCGCGCGCAGCTTGCCGCCTTCGAAGATCGGCATGCTCAGCGCCGGGCCGATGTAGGCGAAGGTGGAGCTGCTCTGCAGCAGGTCACCCACGTTCGGCGCCACCACGCCGGCCAGCGCGGTCAGGTTGAAGCTGGGGTAGAACTTGGTCCTGGCCACCTTGATCTGCTTGTCGGCCGCTTCCACGCGCCAGCGTGCGGCAACGATGTCCGGGCGACGGCCCAGCAGCTCGCTGGGCAGCACGCCCGGCAACTGCAGGGCGAGCGGGTTCAGCGGCTGCGGGCGTTCGATCGACAGGCCACGGTCCGGGCCCTTGCCGACCAGCGCGGCCAGTGCGGTGCGGCCGGCGTCGATACGCTGCTGGGCGGCCTGCAGCTGTTGCTGCGCGGCCGGTACGCGGGCCTCGGCCTGGCGCACCTGCAGGTCACTGTCGATGCCGGCGTGGCGGCGCTGGCGGGTCAGCTCCAGCGACTTCTGCGAACGCGCCAGTTCTTCCTCGGCCACATCGTTGAGCTGCCACGCATAGGCCAGTTCGGCGTAGGCCTGGGCAATGCCGGTGGACAGGTTCAGGCGCGCAGCCTGCGCGTCGACGGTGGCCGCGTGTGCGCCATCCACGGCCGCTTCCCAGGCGGCGCGCTTGCCGCCCCACAGGTCGATGCCGTAGCTGAAATCGAAGGCGACCTGGCCGCTGCCGCCGTAATGGCCGCCCACTTCATCGCCCACCATCGATTCGGGCAGGCGCACGCCGGTGTAGCCACCGGACACCGACAGGCTGGGCAGGCGATCAGCACGTGCGGTGCCGACCTGCGACTGGGCCTGGCGCAGGCGCGCGTCGGCCGCATCCAGGCTGGGGTGGCTGGCCAGCCCTTCGGCAATCAGCGCATCCAGCTGCGCGTCACCGAAGGCCTTCCACCAGTCCTGGGCGGGGAAGCCGGCCGCGCTCAGGTCGCTGTCGGCCAGGGTGCGTTCGCTGTGCAGGCTGTCCACGTCCAGGACGTGGCCCTGCGGGGTCAGGCCGCGGCTGCTGGCGCAGGCGGCCAGGGCCAGGGCCAGCGCAGATACCAGCAGCGCACGCCCGGACCGGCGGAGAGTAAGGGACGGGATCGGGTTCATGGGGTCGTCAGGGAATCGCGGATACGGGTCAGGAGGGACAACAACAGCGCGCGTTCGTCGGCGGACAGATCGCGCAGGGCGAAATCCATCACCGCGTCGCCGCGCTTCTGCAGCCGTGCCCACAGGGCGCGGCCTTCATCGGTCAGCACGATCTGCAGCGCCCGGCGGTCCTGCGCATGCGGCTCGCGGCGCACGCAGCCCAGCGCTTCCAGCTTGTCCAGCAGGCGGGTCACCGCGCTGGGCACCTGGTCGATGGCCTGGGCCAGTTCGTTGGCCGTGCACGGGGCCATGCGCGCCAGCAGCTTCAGGCCGATGTAATGGGTGAAGCCGATGCCGAGGTCTTCTTCGGCCATGGACGCATCGAGCTGGCGGACCAGGCCGTCGCGCACCTGGCGCAGCAGCAGACCAAAGCTGGGGGGGCCGAAGCCGGCCGGGGTCGTGGGAGGACAGATCATGGGAGAGCATTTTCTTCCAAAAAAAATATTTCTCAATGGAAATATTCGATCTGGCATCAAATGCTGTGTTGCAGCAATGGGCTGGATTCGATGAAGGCGCACACCTTAATGGGCCTCTGCGCTGGCCCGGTAGTACAATCCAGCCAATGAATGTCACATTCCAGCCACCCCCGGCGCGCGTGAATGCCGGTGAACCGGGCCCGCCCACCCTGCTGCGCGAGGTGGCGCTGGACTGGTTCGAGCGCAACGATGGCCCGCCGATCATCGCCTTCCGCTTCGACAGCCCGCAGGGCCTGGCCCGTGAAGTGGACTGGCACCACCATGCGCGGGCGCAGCTGATCTGCGTGGAACGCGGCCTGCTGACCACCCGCACCTCGCACGGCACCTGGTCGCTGGCGCCGGGTTCGGCCGGCTGGATGCCGCCGCTGGAGGCCCACACGGTCAGCCTGGACGGGCCGATGCGCGGCTGGGGCATGGCCCTGGCCGCGCCCCTGTGCAGCGACCTGCCCGCCGACCCCTGCGTGCTGGGCTTGTCACGGCTGGCGCAGGCGGTGGCCGAGCGCATCTGTGAGTGGCCGCTGGAATACGAAGGCAGCGAGGACCGCCGCCACATCATCCAGGTGATGCTGGATGAGATCCGCAACGCGCCCCGCCAGCGCATGCACCTGCCCATGCCGCGTGACCGGCGCCTGCTGAAGATCGCCTCGCAGCTGCTGGCCGAACCGTCCGACGAGCGCAGCCTGGCCGACTGGGCACACTGGGCCGGGCTGTCGCCGCGCAGCCTGACCCGGCACTTCCGCGACGAGACCACCCTCAGCTTCGCCCAGTGGCGGCAGCAGGCGCGGCTGGCCGAGGCCCTGCGCCGGCTGAGCGAGGGCCACAGCGTGGCCGACATCGCCCACGCACTGGGTTTCAGCAGCGCCAGCGCCTTCGTCACCGTGTTCCGCCGCCACTTCGGCCTGCCCCCCGGGCGCTACCTGGCGCGGGTCGGCAACGGCCTGGAATCGACCCTGGACCCCGCGCGCGGCTTGGCATCCCCCGCCGCATCCGGATAATCAGCGCATTGAGAGCGCCGACCGCCGTCTTCGCCTCCCGACATAGGTAACAACGCCGCATGACCGAACTTGCCCGCCCCGTGTTCCACGGTTTCGAACAACTGCCGCTGCGCGAGTACGCCGAACGCGCTTACCTCGACTACTCCATGTACGTGGTCCTGGACCGCGCCCTGCCGTTCATCGGCGACGGCCTGAAGCCGGTGCAGCGCCGCATCATCTATTCGATGAGCGAGCTGGGCCTGAACGCCGCGTCCAAGCCGAAGAAGTCCGCGCGTACCGTCGGTGACGTCATCGGTAAGTACCACCCGCACGGCGACAGCGCCTGCTACGAAGCACTGGTGCTGATGGCCCAGCCGTTCTCGTACCGCTACCCGCTGATCGAAGGCCAGGGCAACTTCGGTTCCAGCGACGACCCGAAGTCGTTCGCGGCCATGCGTTACACCGAATCCAAGCTGACCCCGATCGCCGAAGTGCTGCTGGGCGAGCTGGGCCAGGGCACCACCGACTGGGCGCCGAACTTCGACGGCACCCTGCAGGAACCGACCTGGATGCCGGCGCGGCTGCCGCACCTGCTGCTGAACGGCACCACCGGCATTGCCGTGGGCATGGCCACCGACGTGCCGCCGCACAACATCAACGAGATCGTCAGCGCCCTGCTGCACCTGCTGGATGACCCCGACGCCAGCGTGCGCGACCTGTGCGAACACGTGAAGGGCCCGGACTATCCGTCCAACGCCGAGATCATCACCGCGGCCAACGATCTGCGGAACATGTACGAAACCGGCAACGGCAGCGTGCGTGCGCGTGCGACCTTCACCAAGGAAGCCAACAACATCGTGGTGACCGCGCTGCCGTTCCAGGTGTCGCCGTCGAAGGTGATCGAACAGATCGCCGCGCAGATGCGCGCCAAGAAGCTGCCGTGGCTGGAAGACATCCGCGATGAGTCCGACCACGCCAACCCGGTGCGCGTGGTGCTGGTGCCGCGTTCCAACCGCGTGGACGCCGACCAGCTGATGGGCCACCTGTTCGCCACCACCGACCTGGAGCGCAGCTACCGCGTCAACCTCAACGTGATCGGGCTGGACGGGCGTCCGCAGGTGAAGAACCTGAAGACCCTGCTGAGCGAGTGGCTGGCATTCCGCAGCAGCACCGTCACCCGCCGCCTGCAGCACCGCCTGCAGAAGGTCGAGCGCCGCCTGCACCTGTTGGAAGGCCTGCTGGTGGCGTTCCTGAACCTGGACGAGGTGATCCACATCATCCGTACCGAGGACGAACCGAAGGCGGCGCTGATCGCGCGCTTCGGGCTGTCCGAAGACCAGGCCGAGTACATCCTGGAAACCAAGCTGAAGCAGCTGGCCCGCCTGGAAGAAATGAAGATCCGCGGCGAGCAGGACGAGCTGGCCAAGGAACGCGAGAAGATCCTCGGCATCCTGGACAGCAAGGCCAAGCTGAAGAAGCTGATCCGCGACGAGCTGCAGGCCGACGCCAAGAAGTTCGGCGATGCACGCCGTTCGCCGCTGGTGCAGCGCCAGGCCGCGCAGGCCATCGACGAAACCGAACTGGTGCCCAGCGAGCCGATGACCGTGGTGCTGTCGGAGAAGGGCTGGATCCGTGCCGCCAAGGGCCACGACGTCGATGCGTCCGCTCTGTCCTACCGCGATGGCGACGCCCTGCAGGGCGCGGTACGCGCGCGCAGCACCCAGCAGGTCGCGTTCCTGGACAGCGAAGGCCGCGCCTATTCCACGCCGGTGCATACCCTGCCCTCGGCGCGCGGCAATGGTGAACCGCTCACCGGCCGCTTCTCGCCGGCGCCGGGCACCAGCTTCGTCACGTTGGCCAGCGCCGAACCGGACACCCGCTTCGTGCTGGCGTCCACCCACGGCTATGGCTTCGTCACCCGCTTCGAGAACCTGATCGGCCGCAACAAGGCCGGCAAGGCCATGCTGAACCTGTCGGCCGGCTCGTCGGTGCTGACCCCGGCGGTGGTGGCCAACGTGGCCACCGACCGCATCGTGGCGGTCACCAGCTCGGGCAATCTGCTGGCGATCACCGCCAGCGACCTGCCGGAACTGGACAAGGGCAAGGGCAACAAGATCATCGAGATCCCCAAGGCCAAGCTCGCCACCGAGCGCGTGGTGGCCGTGGTGGCCATCAGCCCGGGGCAGACCCTGCAGGTGCGCAGTGGCCAGCGCACCATGGGCCTGAAGTTCAACGAACTGGAAGCCTACCTGGGCGCCCGCGCCACCCGCGGCCACCTGCTGCCGCGCGGCTGGCAGAAGGTCGAAGGCCTGTCGGTGGAGTGACGCAGCGGGGTCGGATCCCTTTCCTCGGGAAAGGGCTCTGACCCCGGCCCCCGCTTCAACCCATGGGGTCAGAGCCGTTTTCGTTGAAAACGGATCCGACCCCGGCCCCGCGACCCCCGCCCCCCGCTTCGGTAGGTGTCAACCTTGGTTGACACGCCCTGGCGGCCAGCCGACAAACGAAAAAGCCGGGGCATTCCCCGGCTTTTTCGTTTGTCGGCTGGCGGGCGGCGGAGCGGCAGGCTGGCGAAAGCGGGCGCGCGATGCTCCAGTGCTGGCGGGCGACGTTGCGTGGTCGGCGGTGCCGGGCATGGCCCGGCGCCACCTGCGGATCAATGCGCCGGGGCGCCGCCGCTTTCGATCTTGCTCAGCTGGTACAGCTCCAGGCCGATGCGCTTGATCAGGCCCAGCTGCTGTTCCAGCCACCAGGCGTGGTCTTCTTCGGTGTCCTTCAGCTGTGCCAGCAGGATGTCGCGGCTGACGTAATCGCCGTTCTCCTCGCACAGCTTCATGCCGGCCGCCAGGTTGTTGCGCACGGCGTACTCGGTGTCCAGATCCTTCTGCAGCATCTCTTCCACGGTCTTGCCCGGCTCGCTGGCGTGCGGGCGCATGTCCGGGTCGCCGCCCAGGAACAGGATGCGGCGCAGCAGGGCATCGGCGTGCTGGGTTTCCTCTTCCATCTCGTGGTTCAGGCGTTCGTACAGCGCGAACAGGCCCTGGTCCTCGTAGCGGCGGGAATGGATGAAGTACTGGTCGCGGGCAGCAAGTTCGCCGCGCAGCAGTTCCTTCAGGCAGGCGATGACGTCCGGATTGCCTTTCATGGGGGGAGCTCCTGTGAATCGATGGCGCCCATGGTGCCCCATCTGAAATCACGGTGATCTAATCAGAATCAGTCGCAGTTGCGCTCGCGATGCGGCCGGTCATCGGCTGTGGCTAGAATCGGGGTTCACCTGCTCACGGGCCCTGTCCATGCGTCGTTGGCTGCTGCGGTTGTTGTGGTGTGTGCTGGCCTTGGTGGTACTGGCCAGCCTGGCGATCTGGCTGCTGCTGCGCGGCAGCCTGGCCGAGCTGGACGGCGAACGCGCCCTGCCCGGCCTGTCTGCGGCCGTCACTGTGGAGCGTGACGCGCTGGGCGTGGTCACCATCACCGCGGCCAACCAGGCCGACGCCATGCGCGCTCTGGGCCGCGTGCACGCGCAGGAGCGTTACTTCGAAATGGACCTGATGCGGCGCAGTGCCGCCGGCGAGCTGTCTGCCCTGTTCGGGCCGGCGGCCATCGAGGCCGACAAGCGCATGCGCGTGCATCGCCTGCGCGCGCGCACCGACGCCCATCTTGCGCAGGCGCTGGGCAGCCAGCCGGCCGTGGTGCAGGCCTACGTGGCCGGCGTGAACGAAGGGCTGGCCGCGCTGCCGGTGCGGCCGTGGGCCTACCTGCTGCTGCGCCAGGCGCCACAGCCCTGGCAGGCCAGCGACAGCGTGCTGGCTGGGCTGGCCATGTATGCGGACCTGCAGGACCCGGCCAACCAGAACGAACTGGCGCTGGCGCGCATCCGCGCGGTGGTGCCGCCGGCGCTGTACGCGCTGCTGGCCCACGATGGCAGCCAGTGGGACGCCCCGCTGCTGGGCGAACCGCGCGGCAACGCGACACTGCCTGACGCCACCCAGCTGGACCTGCGCGCCCTGGCCGCCGTGCCCGCCAGCGGTGCGGCGGACGCCGATGCGGTAGGCAGCAACAACTTCGCCGTGGACGGCACACTGACCCGCGACGGCCGTGCCATCGTGGCCGACGACATGCACCTGGGCCTGCGCGCGCCGGCGCTCTGGTTCCGCGTGCGGCTGCGCTATCCCGATCCCGATGCACCGGGCGGCCGGGTCGACATCAGCGGCTTCTCGCTGCCGGGCGTGCCGGCGGTGATCGTGGGCAGCAACGGCCACGTGGCCTGGGGCTTCACCAACAGCTACATCGACACGGCCGACTTCCGCCGCGAACCGGCCGATGCGGCCGTGACCGTGCACGAAGAACGCATCGACGTGGCTGGGCAGGCGCCGGTCCGCTTCCCGGTGCGCGAAAGCGCCTGGGGGCCGATCGTGCACACCCATGCAGACGGTAGCGGCGACGCGCTGCGCTGGGTCGCCCAGCTGCCGGGTGCGGTGCGCATGGATTTCGCCGACATGGCCCGCGCCGGCACGCTGCAGCAGGCGCTGCAGGTGGCCGACCATGCAGGCATTCCGGCGCAGAACCTGGTCATTGCCGATCGCAGCGGGCGTATCGCCTGGCGCTTGGTGGGCGCGCGGCCCGACCGCGGCCTGGGCTGCCTGCCACAGGGATTCAACGACAACCTGGACACGCCCGACTGCGCGCCCTGGGGCATCCGCAGCGATGCCGCTCCGGCGCTGATCGACCCGCCTGCGCATCGGCTGTGGACCGCCAACAGCCGGGTAGTGGATGAGCAGCGACTGGCCACCGTCGGCAATGGCGGCTACGACCTGGGCGCACGGGGCCAGCAGATCCGCGACCTGCTGGTCGCGCGCGATCGCTTCGACGAACACGCGCTGCTGGCCATCCAGCTGGATGATCGCGCGGTGTTCCTGCAGCGCTGGTGGGCGCTGCTGCAGGAGGTGACCGCCGCCAGCAACGATCCTGCGCTGCAGCGGCTGCATGCGGCCAACGCGCACTGGGACGGCCGCGCATCGGTGGATTCGGTCAGCTACCGCATCACCCGCAGCTTCCGCGGCAAGGTGCTCGATGCCGTGGAAGGCGCCCTGCTGGCACCGGCCAAGGCGCCGCTGGGCGATGACTTCCTGCCGCCACGGCTGGCGCAGCTGGAAGGCGTGGTCTGGCCGATGCTGGAACAGCGCCCGGCGAATCTGCTGCCGCCGGGCGTGGCCAGCTGGGATGACCTGCTGGCCACGGCCGCACGCGAACTGGAGGCTGACCTGTCGCAGCAAGGGCCGCTGCAGCAGCGCACCTGGGGCGAACGCAACACCGCTGCGATCTGCCAGCCGGTGGCGCGTGCCCTGCCCGCCTTCGCCCAGCGCTGGCTGTGCATGCCCGCCGATCCGCTGCCCGGCGACCGTGACATGCCGCGTGTGCAGGGGCCGAGCTTCGGCGCATCGCAGCGCATGGTGGTGTCGCCCGGCCACGAAGCCGACGGCATCGTGCACATGCCCGGCGGGCAGAGCGGACACCCGCTGTCACCGTACTGGGGCGCCGGCCACGAAGACTGGGTACACGGCCGCCCGACCCCGTTCCTGCCCGGCCCGGCGCAGCGCACCATGACCCTGGTGCCGGCCAGATAACCGTAGAGTCGAGCTTGCTCGACTGCATTGCTGTAGAGCCGAGCCATGCTCGGCTGGTTCTGGTTCAGTCGAGCAAGCTCGACTCTACAAAAGCGGAAATCGAGCAAGCTCGACGCTACCGCGCGGTGCGGCGGCGCTCGATCAGGTTCAGCAGCGGCCCGGTCATCGCGGTGGTCACCAGCGCCATGATCACCAGCACCGCGAACAAGCGATCGCCCAGCAGGCCCAGTTCGTAGCCCAGGTTCAGCACGATCAGCTCCATCAAGCCGCGGGTGTTCATCAGCGCGCCCAGGCGCCAGGCCTCGCGGCTGGGCATGCCGGTGCTGCGCGCGGCACTGAAAGTGCCCAGCAGCTTGCCCGCCGTGGCCACCGCAATCACCACCAGGCACAGCAGGATGTCCTGGGTCTGCAGCGCATCGGCACGCATGCGCAGGCCGGTCATGGCGAAGAACAGCGGCAGCAGCAGGGTCACCGCAAACGGTTCCACCCGCGCCATCAGCAGGTGCCGCAGCTGCTCGTTGGACGACACCGCCACGCCGGCGGCGAACGCACCGAACAAAGCATGGATACCCAGCACTTCGGTCACCAGCGCGCTGGCCAGGGCCAGCAGCAGGATGCCCAGCAACCAGCGCCCCTCGCGCCCGGCAACAATCTGCTGGCGCGCGAACCAGGGCTTCACCACGCCCAGCATGATCGCCACGAACAGCACCACGCAGACCAGGTTCAGGCTGGCCGTCAGCCAGCCGGTGGCCTGCGCGGCGGCCACGATCAATGCCAGCAGGCACCACGCCGTGGCATCGCCCAGTGCAGCGCAGGCAATGGCGGTCTGCCCCAGCGGGCTGTGGGTGATGCCGCGGTCGGCCAGGATGCGCAGCAGCACCGGAAAGGCGGTGATGCTCATCGACACGCCCACGAACAGCGCGAACGCGGTGAAGCCCACGCCCTGCGGCCCATGCTGCGGGTACAGCCACACCGCCAGCAGCACGCCCAGCACGAACGGCACGGCAATGCCGGCGTGGCTGACGGTGAACGCAAAACGGCGGCGCCCGCGCAGTGCGCCCAGGTCCAGTTTGGCACCGGCCACCAGCAGGAACATCAACACGCCCAACTGGCTGAGCATGCCCAGCGGCCCCAGCGACGCGGCCGGGAACAGCAGGCCATGGACCTGCGGCAGCAGACTGCCCAGCAGCAGCGGCCCCATCATCAGGCCGGCCGCCATTTCACCGATCACCGCCGGTTGCCCCAGGCGCTTGAGCAGCGCGCCGGCGCCCTTGGCCACCAGCAGCAGCACCAGCAGCTGCAGCAGGAACAGCCCCAGCGGCGAGGTCAGGTGATGGGCCCAGTCGGCACCGACCACGGCTTCGGCCTTGGCCGCCGCCACAGGCACGCCCGGGCCGGCATAGCGGGCCAGCAACAGGCCGGCCAGCAGCGGAAGACCGGCCCAGGCCAGGTAGCGCCACCCCCATTTCATCGGCGGCGCGTGGCCTCCGTTCTGTACGTCCATGAACATTCCCCAATGCGCAGGGGGCCGATGATACTTGCTTGCGCCGGGCATGGCCCGGCGTTACCCATCCGCTGCGCTCGCCGGGCATGGCCCGGCGCTACCGGTCATCGCTCAGGCCAGGGCCTGTTCGTGCACGCCGGCGATGGCGCGGCCGGACGGATCGGCGGCCGCGGCGAAGCTGGCATCCCAGGCGATGGCCGCCGGCGACGAACAGGCAATGGACTTGCCGCCCGGCACGGTTTCCGCGGCCGCGTGGCTGGGGAAGAACTGCTCGAACAGGTGGCGGTAGTAGTACGCCTCCTTGGTCTGCGGCGGGTTGTGCGGGAAGCGCTTGTCGGCAGCCGCCAGCACGCGGTCGCTCACCTGCGCTTCGGCATGCGCCTTCAGCCCGTCGATCCAGCCGTAACCCACGCCATCGCTGAACTGCTCCTTCTGCCGCCACAGGATGCTGTCGGGCAGGTAGCCATCGAAGGCCTCGCGCAGTACCGCCTTCTCGATGCGGCGGCCACCGAAACCGGCGCCGACCATCTTGTGGGCGGCATCGAAGCGCATCGCCACGTCCAGGAACTGGCGGTCCAGGAATGGCACGCGCGGCTCCACGCCCCAGGCCATCATCGACTTGTTGGCACGCAGGCAGTCGTAGTTGTGCAGGGCATCGAGCTTGCGCACCAGTTCCTGGTGGAATTCGCGCGCATCGGGTGCCTTGTGGAAGTACAGGTAGCCGCCGAAGATCTCGTCGCTGCCTTCGCCGGACAGCACCATCTTCACCCCCATCGCCTTGATCCTCCGTGCCAGCAGGAACATCGGGGTGGACGCGCGGATGGTGGTCACATCGTAGGTTTCGATGTGGCGGATCACTTCCGGCAGTACGTCCAGGCCTTCTTCGAAGGTGTATTCGAAACCGTGGTGCACGGTGCCCAGCGCTTCGGCGGCCACCGCAGCGGCGGCCAGGTCCGGCGATCCCTGCAGGCCGATGGCGAAGGAGTGCAGGCGCGGCCACCAGGCTTCGCTCTGGCCGCCATCTTCGATACGGCGGCGGGCAAAGCGTGCGGCCACCGCCGCCACCAGCGACGAATCCAGGCCACCGGACAACAGCACGCCGTAGGGCACATCGCTCATCAGCTGGCGTTCCACCGCCTGTTCGAAGGCCTGGCGCAGCTCGGCCAGGTCGGCCTGGCGCCCTTCCACATCGGCGTAGTCGCGCCACGGCTGCTGGTAATAGCGGACCAGTTCGCCGCTGGCGCTGTCGTAGTAATGGCCCGGCGGGAACTGCGCCACGTCGGCGCAGGTATCCACCAGCGCCTTCATTTCCGAGGCCACGCGCAAGCGGCCCTGGGCATCGTGGCCCCAGTACAGCGGCACCACGCCGATCGGATCGCGGGCGACCAGCACGCGACCCGCATCGCGGTCCCACAGGGCAAAGGCGAAGATGCCGTTGATCTGTTCCAGCCACTGCGCCGGCGCACCGCCCTGGCGATACAGGGCGTTGATCACCTCGCAGTCCGAACCGGTCTGGAAGTCGTAGGGCTGGGTCAGGCCCGCCTTCAGCGCCTGGTGGTTGTAGATTTCGCCGTTCACTGCCAGCGCCAGCTGGCCGTCCGCCGACAGCAGCGGCTGCGAACCGCCGGCCGGATCGACGATGGCCAGGCGCTCGTGCACCAGCAGTGCGCCTTCGTCCAGGTACACCCCGCTCCAGTCCGGGCCGCGGTGGCGCTGCCGCTGCGACAGTTCCAGCGCGTGGCGGCGCAGGGCGGGAAGATCGTCACCGGCCTGCAGGCCGAAGATGCCGAAGATCGAACACATGGGAGGGCTCCTGTTGTGGGGTTTACACGGGGGGAAGGTGTTCGACCGGCCAACCAGGCCCGGGCAGGCTGCGCCCGGGCACAAAAAAACCCGCATCGACCGATGCGGGTTTTCTGGTGTCCGGGCGTATGAAGCTGTCTATCTACCCAGGGCGCAGTCCCGCATCGGCCGCGCACGATTATTCGTGCGCAGATTATTGCGGTTGGTATTGACGGCGGTGGCCAGGCGGATCGACATGGAATTGAAGCTACCCCGCTTTTCCGACGGGTGCAACAGTTGCGTCGGCAACCAGTGCAGGCCGCAGACAGCGCCGCAACGGCATACTGCGGCCCCGCCATTGATCGACCACTGGAATGCCACACCGCATTGGACGCCCCCTGCCCCACCTGTTCGCCCTGGCCTGCGCACTGGCCCTGGGCGCCTGCAGCAGCCCAGCGCCGCGCACGCCGCCCGCACTGGCCGCGACCTGGGAACGCGGGGCCGCCGATGGCCGCTTCGAGAGCGCTTTCAGCGCCGCCGAGTACTTCGAGGTGCGCAATGATCCACGTGCGCTGGACCTGTATGCCCGGGCGGCCGCCGCGCAGCCGTGGACGTTCAACAACACCCGGGCCGAAGCAGCGCTGGGGCGGATCTGGAGCGAGGGCACGCTGCGCCACGGCACGGCGCCCGACGTGGTCACCGCGCCGCCCATCCGCGCGTCGTGGCGACGTGGCGAGCGCTGGTATCTGGCCGCCGCCCAGCATGGCAATCCCTATGCATTCGCCGACCTGGCCCAGGCTTACCGGCAGCATGGCGACGCCGCGCAGGCACTGCGCTGGGACCTGCGCCAGATGGTCTACAAGCGCCTGCCGTCCCGCGCGTCCGGACTTCCGGCCGCACTGGCAACGCAGGACGGCACGCCGCACCCGCAGGTCGTGAAGCTGCAGCGGCGCGCCGCCCGTGGCGATGCCGACGCCCAGGTGGACCTGGGTGCGGTGCTGGAACGCGGCGTGGGACTGCCGCGTGATCCCGCACGCGCGCTGCAGCTGTACCAGCAGGCCGGCGGGCACGGCCATGTCTTTGGCCAGTACTTCGCCGGGCTGCTGCTGGGCCGCGGCGCACCGGGCGTGCCGCGCGACCGCGATGCCGCCGCAGCCTGGTTCGCGCGTGCCGAAGCACAGCGCTTCTACATGGCCGCACCGTCGTACTGGCAGCGCGCGGTAGAGCCGCCGATGTTCAACTTTTCGGAATAACGACGGCGCTGTACACAGCCACGCCGGCATCACAAGACTGCCCCTGCGCCGCAGAGTTGGCGAGAATGGACTTTGGCTTGAAACAACGGCAGTACACATGGCCCAGGCTCGTTTCCATGGCGAAACCATCGACCGCGCGCGCATGCAGGCGATTGTCGCCGCCCATCCGCGCGCGGCACGCTTCGAGGAATGTTCGTTCGAGCACGGCGATTTTTCCCGCTTGGACATGGACGGGTTCCAGTTCGACCAGTGTGCAGTGGCCGGTTCGCAGTGGCTGGCGGCATCGCTGGAGGAAACGCAGTGGAGCCGCTGCCGTGGCGCAGGTGCGGATTTCACCTCGGCCCAGCTGAGCGATTCGCGCTTTGAGCACTGCGATCTGAACAACAGTCACTGGCGGCGCTCGACGCTGTCGTCGGTGCAGTTCCTGGGCTGCAAGCTGACCGGCGCGCAGCTGCAGGAAGCCGGTGGCTGGCTGCTGTCGTTCCGCGATTGCCTGCTGGTCAGCGCCGATCTGCGCGGGCTGTCATTCCGCAAGTCGACGTTGTGTGGCAATGATTTTTCCGAAGCCGATGTCTCCGGCTGCGACTTCCGCGATGCAGTGTTCGAGGGCGGCAGCCTGCGCAACGTGCAGGCGCGCTTGGCGCGCTTCGATGGCGCCGACCTGCGCGATACCGATATCAGCGGCCTGAACGTGATGGACGCCAAGCACTTCCGCAAGGCGCGCATCTCGCATGCGCAGGCGGCTGCAGCGATGGCCGCGTTCGGCTTGATCGTGGGGTGACTTGACCCGGGTGTGACATCGGGCCGGCGCCCGCCAACGGGCACCGGCCAGTGCAGGCGCTGGATCAGGCCAGCAATCGTTCCAGCAGGCGCTGGTACAGCCCGGGCAACGCGTCCAGCTCGTCCACGCGCACGTTCTCGTCCACCTGGTGGATGCTGGCATTCACCGGCCCCACTTCGATGCACTGCGCGCCCAGCGGTGCGATGAAACGTGCATCCGACGTACCGCCGCCGGTGCTTTCTTCCGGCGACCGGCCGATGTGCTCGGCCAGCACCGCGCGCGCGGTGGCGCGCAGGGTACCTTCGGGGGTGTAGAACGGCTCGCCGCTGCGGTGCCACTTCAGGCTGTACTGCAGGCCGTGGCGGTCCAGCAGCGCGCTGATCTCCGCTTCCAGCTTCGGTGCGTCCCAGTGCGGGTTGTAGCGGATGTTGAAATCCACCTCCAGCACGCCGGGAATCACGTTGTTGGCACCGGTACCGGCGTGGATGTTGGAGATCTGCAGGCTGGTTGGCGGGAAGCTCTCATAGCCCTCGTCCCAGCGCCGCGCACTCAGTTCGGCCAGCGCCGGTGCGGCCTGGTGGATCGGGTTGCGCGCCTTGTCCGGGTAGGCCACGTGCCCTTGCACGCCCTGCACCTGCAGCTTCGCCGACAGACTGCCGCGTCGGCCGACACGCAGCAGGTCGCCCAGGGTGGCAGTGGACGACGGCTCGCCGGTGATGCACCAGTCGATGCGCTGCCCGCGTTCGGCGAACAGACGCGCAACGTGGCGCACGCCATCGATGGCGTCGCCTTCCTCATCGCTGGTCAGCAGCACGGCCAGCGTGCCGGGATGATCCGGGTGGGCGGCAACGAACTGCTCGGCGGCCACCACGAACGCGGCCACGCTGCCCTTCATGTCGGCCGCGCCGCGACCGTACAGCACACCGTCGCGGATCTGCGGCACGAACGGATCGCTCTGCCAGGCCTCGCGCGGGCCCGACGGCACCACGTCGGTGTGGCCCAGCAGCACCAGCACTGGCGCGCCGCTGCCGTGGGTGGCCCACAGGTTGTCGACCTCGCCCAGCCGCAGGTGCTCGCAGTGGAAGCCGGCGGCGGCCAGGCGATCGCCCAGCAGCGCCTGGCAACCGGCATCGTCGGGGGTGACCGACGGCCGCGCGATCAGCTCGCAGGCCAGGTCCAGGACGGCGCTCACGCGCCGCCCACGCCGAAGCGCGCCTTGAAGCCGTTGTCACTGAAGCCCTGGCTGACCGTGCCGTCGGCGGTGACCACCAGCGGACGTTTGATCAGCTGCGGGTACTCGCGCAGCAGCAGCTTCCACTCGGCGTCGGATTCGGCGGCCTTGCGGTTGTCCGGCAACTGCCGCCAAGTGGTGGACGACTTGTTGACCATCGCGGCCAGGCCGCCCAGCTGCGCGGCCCATTCCAGCAGCGTTTCCGGGCTGGGCTTGTTGTCGCGGTAGTCAACGAAGGTGTACGCCACGCCGAAGCGGTCCAGCCACTTGGTGGCCTTCTTGCAGGTGTCGCAGTTCTTCAGGCCGTAGACGGTGGTGGTCATGCAGGCGCCCCGCTCAGTCGGCCAGGCCGCGCAGCAGATCGTTCACGCTGGTCTTGCTGCGGGTCTTGGCATCGACCTGCTTGACGATCACCGCGCAGTACAGCGAGTGGGTGCCGTCCTTGCTGGGCAGCGAACCGGACACCACCACGCTGTACGGCGGAATGTAGCCGTAGGTGATTTCGCCGGTGGCGCGGTTGTAGATGCGGGTGCTCTGGCTGAGGAACACGCCCATGCCGATCACGCTGTGGTGGCCGACCACCACGCCTTCCACCACTTCCGAACGCGCACCGATGAAGCAGTGGTCTTCGATGATGGTCGGGCTGGCCTGCAGCGGCTCCAGCACGCCGCCGATGCCGGCGCCGCCGGACAGGTGGCAGTGCTGGCCGATCTGCGCGCAGGAGCCTACGGTGGCCCAGGTATCAACCATGGTGCCTTCGCCCACGTAGGCGCCGATGTTGGTGAAGCTCGGCATCAGCACCACGTCCTTGCCGAAGTAGGTGCCGCGGCGGGCAATCGCACCGGGCACCACGCGCACGCCGGCGCGGCGGAACTTCGCTTCGTCATAGCCGGCAAAGCGCGATTCCACCTTGTCCCAGAACGGCGCCGGGCGCGCATCGACCACGGCCATGTCGTTCACGCGGAAGTACAGCAGCACGGCCTTCTTCAGCCATTCGTTGACCTTCCAGCCGCCCTGCCCGTCGGGCTCGGCCACGCGGAATTCGCCCGTTTCCAGGCCATCGATCACCCGGTTCACCAGCGGCCGGGTCGAGCCTTCCAGCTCGTGCAGGGTCAGCGTGGCGCGGCGCTCGAAGGCGCTCTCGATGCCGAACTTCAGTTCTTCCACGCCCGGCACCTGCGGCTTGCGCAGCGACTTGCGGGCGATGGTTTCGGCGCGTGCAACTTCGGCGCTCTTGGCCGGGGCCTTCTTCACCGCCGGCTTCTTTGCCGCCGGCGTTTTCACCGCCGCCTTCTTCGCCGGTGCAGCAGTTTTCCTGGCGGCCGTCGCGGCGGCAGCGGTTTTCTTCGGCGCTGCGGCCTTGGTGGTGGCGGCGGTCTTCTTGGCGGGCTTGGTGGCCATCAGGCGGTGTCTCCGGCGTTTCGATCAGGGTCCAGGCAGGCCAGCATCGCGTCATGCAGCTGCTGCCGGGCAGGTTCAGTCAGGGGGAGGTCGTGTTCGTCACTGATCACGAAGGTGTCTTCGGCGCGTTCGCCGAACGTGGCAATGCGTGCGTCATGCACACGCAGACCCTGGTTGCGCAGCACGAACGCCACGTCGGCCAGCAGGCCGGGGCGGTCGGGGGCAACCAGGGCGAAACGGGTGGCACCGGGTTCGTCGCGGAACTCGATGCGCGGGGCGAAACGGAAGTGGCGCAGCTGCCGCGGCACGGCCCGGCGCGAGGGGCGCAGGCGCGTCAGATCGCCGCCCAGCGCCTCGCGCAGTGCCACTTCCAGATTGGCGCTGCTGCCATCGGCAAAGCTGTCGGCCGGGCTGACTTCGAAGGTATCGAAGATGGTGTCGGACGGGCCGTCCAGCACGCGCGCGCGGTGGATGCCGTAGCCCTTGCGGTCCAGGGTCATCACGATGGCGGCGAACAGACCGTCGCGGTCGGGCGAGTGCACGAACACTTCCAGCGCGGGGTCATCGACGCTGATCCGGCGCACCTTCACCAGGGTGTGGCCCTGCTTGATCGGCACCAGCGCCGCCGCCTGCCAGGCCAGCTGTTCCGGACGCAGGCGCATGAAGCCTTCATCGGGCATCACCGCGAACTGGCGGTCGATGGTGGCATCGTCGTAGCCGCGCTCGCGCACCAGCGCGCGCACGCTGTCGCGCGCTTCGGCCACGCGCTCGGCGGCCGGCATCGGGTGTTCCAGGCCATCACGCAGCGCGCGCCGGGTGGCGAAGTAAAGATCGGCCAGCAGCCGGTCCTTCCACGCATTCCACAGCTTGGGACTGGTGCCGGCGATGTCGGCGCAGGTCAGCAGGTACAGGTAATCCAGACGGTCGCGGCTGCCCACCAGAGTGGCGAAGCGATGGATCACCACCGGATCGGCGATGTCCTGCTTCTGCGCGGTCACCGACATGCGCAGGTGCTGTTCCACCAGCCAGGCCACCAGTTCGGTATCGCTGCCGCTCAGCGCATGGGCATGGCAGAACGCGCGCGCATCGACCGCACCCAGTTCGGAATGGTCGCCGCCGCGGCCCTTGGCAATGTCGTGGAACAGGCCCGCCAGCAGCAGCAGTTCCGGCTTGCGCAGGCGCGGCCAGACTTCGTGGGCGATGGAAAAACGCTCGTCGGCGCGGCTGCTGGCAAACAGGCCGATGTTGCGCAGGACCATCAGCGTGTGCTGGTCGACGGTGTAGACATGGAACAGGTCGAACTGCATGCGCCCGCTGACCTGGGCGAAGGCCGGAATCCACTGCCCCAGCACGCCCAGCCGGGCCATGCGCGAAAGGGTTTCGACCGGCCGCTGGCCGCGCAGCAGGGCCATGAACTGTTCGCGTGCGTCGGCATCGGCCTGGTCGTAGGCCGGCAGCTGCGGCAGTGATTCGGCCAGCGCACGCGCGGTCAGCGAATGCAGGCCACGCACCTGCGGGTTGTTGGCCCACCCGGCAAACAGGGCGAACACCTGGCCGACATCGCCGCACGGCCAGTCGGCGTCGTTGGCGGCCAGATAGCCGCGGCGCAGGGAAAAACCAACGGTCAGCGGTTCCGGCTGCGCTTCGCCATCGAACTGTTCCTCGAAGCGCTGCAGCAGGCGGTCGCTGATACGCCGCACCACCGATGCGGCGCGGTAGAAGCCCTGCATCATCTTCTCGACGCCCAGGTTCTCGGCGTCGTCTTCGAAGCCCAGGCGCGCGGCGAGGGTCTTCTGGTAATCGAAGCGCAGGCGCTCTTCGGGGCGCCGCGCCACCAGGTGCAGGCCGAAGCGCAGGCGCGCCAGCACCGCGCGTTCGCGCTTCAGCGCAGCGGCTTCGTCGGCGCCCAGGTGGCCCAGGCCCACCAGCGCTTCCAGATCGCGCACGCCGAACGCGCGCAGCGCCATCCAACCCAGCGTGTTCAGATCGCGCAGGCCGCCGGGGCCGTCTTTCAGGTCCGGCTCCAGGTTGTCGGCGGTATCGCCGAAGCGCTCGTGGCGGCCGCGCAGTTCGTCCAGCTTGGCCAGGAAGAAGGCCCGCGCCGGCCACAGCTCGCGATCGTCAACGGCTGCACGCAGCGCGCGGCGCGCACCGTCGTCGGCCAGAATCGGGCGGGCCTCGATCAAGGCGGTCAGCACGGTCTGATCGGCGGCCGCTTCGCGGCACTGGGCGGCCGAACGCACGGCGTGGCTGACCGCCAGGCCGCAATCCCACAACAGGGCGAACAGCCGCGACAGCGCCGCTTCGTGCGCCATCTGCGCCGACGATTCACCGAACACCAGCAGATCGATATCCGAGCGCGGGAACAGTTCGCCGCGCCCGTAGCCGCCCACTGCAAAGAGGGACAGGCCGCTGTCGGCCGGCAGGCAGCGCTGCCAGGCCAGGCGGATCAGGTGATCGGCCGCGCGCGCGCGCAGCGCGATCAGGCGCTCGATGTTGTCGCCCTGGTCGAAGCGCCGGTACAGCCGCGCATCGGCCTGCTGCAGCGCCTGCCGTGCGGCAGACGCCCATTCGGGATCGTCAAGCGAATCGGCCGGCGCGTCCAGCAGTGAACCCGCCGGCAGCATGGTCAGGAGACCTGCGATTCGCCGGGCGACAGGGTCAGCACGTCCACGCCGGTCTCGGTGACCGCGATCATGTGCTCCCATTGCGCCGACAACTTGCGGTCCTTGGTCACCACGGTCCAGCCATCGGGCAGCACCTTGTTGTAGCGGGTGCCCTCGTTGATCATCGGCTCGATGGTGAAGGTCATGCCCGGCTGCAGCACCAGGCCCTGGCCCGGGCGGCCGTAATGCACCACCTGCGGTTCATCGTGGTAGACCTTGCCGATGCCATGGCCGCAGTACTCGCGCACCACGCTGAAACGCTCGCCTTCGGCATAGCTCTGGATGGCATGGCCAACATCGCCCAGGGTGGCCCCCGGACGCACGGCGCGGATGCCGCGCCACATGGCTTCGTAGGTGGCTTCCACCAGGCGGCGGGCCATCACCGACGGCGTACCGACGAAATACATGCGGCTGGTATCGCCGTGCCAGCCATCCTTGATGACGGTCACGTCGATGTTGATGATGTCGCCGTCCTTCAGCACCTTCCCTTCGCTGGGAATGCCGTGGCAGATGACATTGTTGACCGAGGTGCACACGGTCTTGGGGAAGCCGCGGTAGCCGACGTTGGCCGGAGTGGCGCCCTGCACGTTCACGATGTGGTCGTGGCAGATGCGGTCCAGTTCCTCGGTGGTGACACCGGGCTTGACGTGGGGGGTGACGATGTCGAGCACTTCGCTGGCCAGGCGGCCGGCGATGCGCATCATCTCGATTTCCTGCGGGGTTTTCAGATTCACGCTCATGGCACCCATTATCGCCGATCCAGCCGCAATCTGAACGAACGCCACCCAACTGAGGGTCTGGCCAATGCACGGTTCCGGCAAGGAATGTGAAAGCGTGATGCGCTTGGCCTTTTGCCACGCATTTTTCTCACGAAATACAGACACTTAGTGTTTTAACTCTGGGGACACTGACGTCAGCGCGGTGCCCCCGCACCGCCCTCGCCCTGTTCAACAGACCTTCGGGTCAGGGAGGTTGTCCATGCGATCCGCAGCCCGTTCCACCCTGCCATGGGCCTTGGCCCTGCTGCTGGCCGGCCCCGCCGCCGCCGCCGATACCACCACTTTCAACGTGACCCTCATCGTCACCAAGGCCTGCACCATCACCGCCGCCGCCGCCACCAACGTGGATTTCGGCACCGCCGCCTCCACCACGGCCACGCCGACCAACGGCCAGGGCACGGTCACCGCCCAGTGCTCGGCCCTGACCCCGTACACCATCTCGCTCAATGCCGGTGCCAACGCGGGCACCGCCAACGACGTCACCACCCGGCGGATGAAGAACACCGACGCCACGGTGACGGCCAACAACTACGTGGGCTACCAGCTCTACCGCGATGCGGCGCACACCCTGGTCTGGGGTGCCACGTCGGGCACCAATACCCAGGCCGGCATCGGCACCGGCCTGGCCCAGCCGTATACGGTCTATGGCCAGATCGGCAACCTGAGCACCAACAACGCCTCCGCCGGTAACTACCTGGATACCGTCACCGCCACGATCACCTACTGACGGGGTGGTGCCGATGAACCCGATCCGCCCGTGGTACGCCACCGGCGCGGCGCTGCTGCTCGCCCTTGCGCTGCTGGCGCCGGCCCGCGCCGCCACCAGCCTGCAGGTCGCTCCGACCACCCTGCAGCTGGATGCACGCCAGCGCGCCGGCGAACTGTGGCTGACCAACAGTGGCACCGCGCCGGTGAAACTGCAGGTGCGTGTGTTCCGCTGGGTGCAGCAGGACGGCCAGGAGCAGCTGCTGCCCACAGAGGACCTGCTGGCCACCCCGCCCATGCAGGAACTGGCCGCCGGCCAACAGCAGCTGGTGCGGGTGATGCGCCCGGACAACCTGCCGCCGGACGCGCCGCAGTACTTCCGCCTGATCGTGGACGAAGTGCCGGACCTGGCCCGTCGCGCCAGCGGCATGCAGTTCGTCCTGCGCTATTCCATTCCGGTGTTCATCCAGCCGCCTTCGCCTGGCCGCCTGAAGCCGCAGCTGCAGGCAAGGCTGGTACGCCTGGACGACGGCCGCGACGGGGTGGAAGTGCGCAACAGCGGCACGGCCCATGCGCAGATCGCCGATCTTGCACTGGGCAGCGCCGACCGCCCGCGCATCGTCCACCCGGGCCTGCTGGGCTATGTGCTGCCCGGCCAGGTGATGCGCTGGCCGCTGGAACGCACGGCGATCGACCGCGACAACGACCAGATTTCGGCCAAGCTCAATGGCGCGCCCAAGCAGACGCCCCTGCCCGCCACACCGGCTCGCTGAGGCGCTGGTGAGCGCACTGCTGGGCATGGCACTGGTTCCCACGGCCGCCTCGGCGGCCGACGTCTCCGGTGTTGCCGCCGATGCCCTGCTGCCGCCGCCCACGCCGCTTACCGCGCAGCAGACCCTGTACCTGGCGGTGGTGCTGAACAGCACGCCGCGCGGCCTGCTGCCCTTCACCGAAACCGGCGGGCGCCTGCAGGCCAGCCCCGAGGTGCTGCGCCAGCTCGGCTTCAGTGCGCCCGGGCAGGCACCGGTCTTCCTGGATCAGATCAGCGGCGTGGTGGTGCGCTATGACGCCCAGCAGCAGACCCTGGCCCTGGACGTGCCGCTGGAACAGCTGACCCTGCCCACCACCGTGCTCAGCCGCCCGCAGGCGCGCCCGGAAGTGAGCGCGGCCGCGCCGGGCGTGCTGCTGAATTACGACCTGTATGGCAGCCACGTGGATGGGCGCGGCAACCTGACCTTGACCTCGGAAACCCGGGTCTTCGGCATCGGCCGCGGCACGTTCGAGAACACCGCGGTGACCCGCCGCTACCAGCGCAGCGAAGACCGCCGCTGGCACAGTGAAAGCGTGCGCCTGGACACCCGCTGGACCCTGGATTTCCCCGACCAGGCGTTGAGCCTGGAGATAGGCGACTTCTACAGCGGCTTCGTCGACTGGTCCCGCCAGGTCCGCCTGGGCGGCCTGCAGATCGGCCGCAACTACGGCCTGCAGCCCTACCGCGTGCTCACCCCCACGCCATCGTTCCTGGGCCAGGCCGTGGTGCCGTCGAGCGTTGAGCTGTACGTGGATGGCCTGCGCCAGTACAGCGGGCAGGTGCCGGTGGGGCCGTTCCAGCTGGCGGCACAGCCGGGCATCAGCGGCAACGGCAGCGCCCAGGTGGTGCTGACCGATGCCTTCGGCCGCATGCAGACCCTGGATTTCAGCTTCTATGGCACCCAGCAGCTGCTGGCCAAGGGGCTGTCGGACTGGTCGCTGGGCGTGGGCCGGCTGCGCGAGAGCTTCGGCGAGGAATCCTTCGCCTATGACGACCGCACCGTGGCCAGTGCCAGCTGGCGCGGCGGCCTGAGCGACCGTTTCACCGGCGAGGCGCATGCCGAGGGCGGCGGCGGCCTGGCCCAGGCCGGCCTGGGCGGCTGGTGGCAGATCGGCCGCCTGGGCGTGGTCAACACCGCCTATGCGCGCAGCCGCTACCAGGGCCTGCGCGGTGGCCAATGGGCGGTGGGCTACAGCTGGAACAACCGGCGCTTCAACCTGAACCTGCGCAGCGTGCGCAGCCACGGCGACTACCGCGACCTGGGCGCGCTGCAGGGCAGCCTGCCGCCCAGCATCAGCGAACAGGCCACCGCCGGCATCGACCTGGTCCGGCTGGGCACCCTGAGCGCCAGCTACCTGCGGCTGCGCTACCCCGACGGCGACGACAACCGCTACGCCAGCCTGTTCTGGTCGCGCAGCTGGAGCCCGCGCTGGTCGGCCTACCTGTCGCTGAACCAGAACCTGGACCGCAGCAACGACCGCAGCGTGTATCTGTCCCTGACCGCCACCCTGGGCAACAACCGCCAGGCCAGCCTGTCCACCCAGCGCAACGGCGGCGCACAGGCCTGGGTGGCCGACATCACCCAACCGGTGCCGGGCGACGGCAGCGCTGGCGGCATGGGCTGGCGCGCACAGCTGCGGCAGGGCGATGACGGCCTGGGCGGCCTGGCCGAAGTGGGCGTGCTCAACAACGTCGGCCGCTACGCGCTGGGCGCCTCGCGCCAGAGCGGGCTGAATTTCGCCTACGGCAGCGCCAGCGGCAGCGTGGTCTGGATGGATGGCCACAGCTTCGCCACCCGCGAGGTGGCCGACGCGTTTGCGGTGGTCAGCACCAATGGCGTGGGCGGGGTGCCGGTGCGGCTGGAAAACCGCCTGATCGGGGTGACCGACGACCGTGGCCTGCTGCTGGTCAGCCCGCTGCTGTCGTGGCAGCGCAACCGGGTGTCGATCGATACGCTGGATCTGCCGCAGGACATGCGCGCCGACCGCATTGAAGACTGGGTGACGCCGCCACAGGGTGCCGGCACCGGGGTCACCTTCAACCTGCGCGCGCGCCCCTCCCTGCGGCTGACCCTGCAGGATGCGGCCGGGCAGCCGCTGGACGTGGGCAGCGAAGTGCAGTTGCCGGAAGGGCGCCAGGCCACGGTGGGCTACGACGGCCTGCTGTACCTGGAAGACGTGGCCGCCGGCAGCGTGCTGCAGGTCATTACCAACGAGGGCGCGTGCAGCGTGCGGATACCCGATGCGCCCAACGTGCAGGCCGCCGGCGCCACGCCGCGCCCCACGCCGTTGCGCTGCCTGCCGGGCGCGGCGCCATGAAGGGGCTGCTGGCGCTGCTGCTGATGGCCGCCAGCCTGTGCCTGGCCGCGCCGGCCCGGGCCACCGCCACCTGTACCGCCACGGCCAACCCCACCCTGCCCTTCAACAACGTCAACAGCGGCGCCGCCGCGCCCAGCACCGGCACGCTCAACATCACCGTGAACTGCACCACCGCCGCGCTGAGCCTGCTGGCCACCACCGGGGTGCGGGTCTGCGTGGGCATCGGCGCCGGCAGTGGCGGCGGCACCCCGGCCAGCGGGCGCACCATGACCACCAGCAGCGGCGACAGCCTGAACTTCCAGATCTACAACAACGCCAGCTACAGCCAGGCCACCGGCCTGCTGCCCCGTGGCACGCCGCCGGCGCAGGAACTGACCATGACCTACAACGTGCCGCTGCTGACCGGCGGCAGCGGCGCGCAGACCACCCAGCTGTTCGCGCAGATTCCGGCCAACCAGACCCTGGCATCGGGGAACTACAGCAGCAGCTTCAGTGGCGCCAACGTGGTGCTGACCTGGGCCTGGAACGAAGTGCTGCTGGGCACCGCCACCGTGCCGGCCACCTGCAACGGCGGCGCCACCGGCACCAACAGTGCCAGCGCTGCGTTCAGCTTCACTGCTACCGCCACGGTGCTGCCGCAGTGCGGCAGCTATGTCACCACGGCCATGAATTTCGGCAACGTCACCGGCAGCATCGCCGCCAATATCGACCAGACCGCCCGGCTGACCCTGACCTGCCTGAAGAACACCGCCTACCAGGTCAGCCTGGACAACGGCCAGAACAACCCCACCGGTACCAGTACCCGGCGCATGCGCACCACCGTGGCCGGCAGCAACTACTATCTGGGCTACGAGCTGTACCGCGATGCCGGCCGCAGCCAGCGCTGGGGCAACACCCTCACCGTGGATACCGTGGGCGGGGTCGGCACCGGCGCGGCCCAGCAGCTGACCATCTACGGGCGGGTGCCACCGGTGGCGGGCCAGCCGCCGGCCGGTACCTACAGCGATGTGATCAACGTGACCATCACCTACTGATCCCCGCCCGATCCCCGCCCGGCCGGGGCCATTTGCCCCGCGCCCCTGGATCTGGCTATAATCCTCCGGATGCCCTGCCGCCCCGTGCGCGGGACACCGTCCACACCGGACGTCACCGGTGAATCCACACCTGCTGCCCCCATCCGTGCCGGGGTGCTCCGCAAGGAGTTCGGCCACGGAGGCAACAGGGAAGCCCAACCCCGGAACCGATCGCGTTTCCACGCGTCCCGCACACTATTACCGCGGGCGGAAATGCAGGTTCCCCATCAGGAGTATTGCAATGCCCCAGGTCACCATGCGTCAGATGCTGGAAGCCGGCGTCCACTTCGGCCACCAGACCCGCTACTGGAACCCCAAGATGGCTCCGTACATCTTCGGCGCCCGCGGCAAGATCCACATCATCAACCTGGAAAAGACCGTCCCGCTGTTCAACGACGCGATGAACTTCATCTCGTCGGTGGCCCAGAAGCGCGGCACCGTCCTGTTCCTGGGCACCAAGCGCAGCGCCCGCGAAACCATCCGTGAAGAAGCCGAGCGTTGCGGCATGCCGTTCATGAACCAGCGTTGGCTGGGCGGCACCCTGACCAACTTCCGTACCGTCAAGCAGTCGGTTGCCCGCCTGAAGGAACTGGAAGCCGGTGAAACCGACGGCACCTTCGAGAAGCTGGTCAAGCACGAAGTGCTGGGCCTGCGTCGCGAGCGCGACAAGCTGGAAGCCTCGCTGGGCGGCATCAAGGACATGAACCGTCTGCCGGACGCCATCTTCGTGATCGACATCGGCCACGAAGACATCGCGATCAAGGAAGCCAAGAAGCTGGGCATTCCGGTCATCGCCGTGGTCGACACCAACTACAACCCGGAACTGGTGGACTACGCCATCCCGGGCAACGACGACGCCATCCGCGCTGTGCAGCTGTACGCCCGCGCCGCTGCCGACGCCGTGCTGGAAGGCAAGGCTGCTGCTCCGCACGCTGCTTCGGTGCGTGAAGAAGAGTTCGCCGACGCCGCTGCTGCTGAAGGCGAAGACAAGGCCGCCCGCCGCGCTCCGGCGAAGAAGGCTGCCAAGAAGGGCGACGACGCCCAGGCCTGATCCAGGCCCCGGGGTGGACGCCCGGCGTCCACCCTCCCTGCGCGCAGCCCTTGGCGCGTGACAGGACCGTGTCACACGGGCCGGCCACCATGCCGGCCCAACCCCTTTCTTTCGTGAGGAAATCCCGTGGAAATCACTGCTTCCCTGGTCAAGGAACTGCGCGAGCGCACCGGCGCCGGCATGATGGAATGCAAGAAGGCGCTGACCGAAGCCGGCGGCGACATCGACGCCGCTGCTGAAGCCCTGCGCAAGTCCGGCGCTGCCAAGGCCGACAAGAAGGCTGACCGCGTGGCTGCCGAAGGTCGTCTGGGCCTGGCCCAGGACGGCGGCAAGGCCGTGCTGGTCGAAGTCAACTCGGAAACCGACTTCGTCGCCAACGACATCAACTTCAAGAACTTCGTCGACGCCGTCGCTGCTGCCGCCCTGGCCGCTGGCGCCACCGACGTCGAAGCCGTGAAGGCTGCCAAGCTGGCCGACGGCCGCACCGTGGAAGAAGCCCGCGCCACCGCCGTGCAGACCCTGGGTGAAAACATCCAGATCCGCCGCCTGGTGAAGGTCGACACCACCGGCAACATCGGTGCCTACGTGCACACCAACGGCAAGGTCGGCGTGCTGGTCGACCTGATCGGCGGCGACGTCGAGCTGGCCCGTGGCCTGGCCATGCACGTGGCTGCGCTGAAGCCGCCGCACAACAAGGCTGCCGATGTTCCGGCCGACTTCGTTGAGAAGGAAAAGGAAATCGAACTGGCGAAGATGTCCGAAAAGGACAAGTCCAAGCCGGCCGACATCCTGGAAAAGATCATCAGCGGCAAGATCAACAAGATCGTCAGCGAAGTGACCCTGTACGGCCAGACCTACGTGCTGGGCGAAACCACCGTCGAGCAGGTGGTCAAGGCCGCCGGCGCCGACGTGGCGGGCTTCCAGCTGCTGATCGTGGGCGAAGGCATCGAGAAGGTGGTGGAAGACTACGCCGCCGAAGTTGCCAAGGCCATGCAGGTCTGATTCCAGCCCACCGGCTGTAGGCTGACCAGAAGGAGCCGCGGGAAACCGCGGCTCTTTTTTTGTGCCTGCGGCAGCTATGGCACGGTGGGTGCGCACCGTTGGTGCGCACTTCAATCAGCCCCCTCCCGGTGGGTGCGCACCGTTGGTGCGCACATCAGCCAGACTTTGCGTTATCACGCATTCAAGCCGATACTCGGCACAGGGGAATTCGCAGTCACATAGCAGGAACGAAAAACGCAAACTGTGATGCATTCCTAAGTATTCTTGTCCTAATGGAATTTGACGATCCGACATGCCTCCTGAGCTGACTGCTGCCCTGGCGCTGTGCCGCAACCTGCCTTCGCCCCCCGGTATTGCCCTGCGCATCATCGAACTGGCGCAGGACCCGGAAGCGGACATCGCCACCGCCGCCGACATCATCGCCATCGACATGGCGCTGAGTGCTCGCATGCTGCGCATTGCCAACTCGCCCCTGTACGCCAGCCGCCGCCGCATCGAGAACCTCGGCCAGGCGCTGACCATGCTGGGGTTGAACGCCACCATCAGCCTGGCGCTGGGCTTCACCGTCACCCAGGGCCTGACCGCTGGCGGCGGCGCCGACCACGACCTGCGCCAGCGCGCCTGGAAGCGCAGCATCCTCAGCGCCCTGGCCGCCAGCCAGCTGGGCCAGGCCCGCGGCCTGCGCCGGCTGGAAGAGCTGATGCTGGCCGGCCTGCTGCAGGACATGGGCGTGCTGTGCCTGGCCCAGGCCGAATCCGAACGCTACCTGCCCCTGCTGCGCGAAGCGCAGGACAACCCCGACCTGGTCGCACGCGAGCGCCAGGCACTGGGCTGCAGCCACGCCGACGTGGGCGCGTGGGTGGCCGAGGAATGGGGTCTGCCGCGCTACCTGGTGGACAGCATCCGCCACAGTGAAGATGCCGAAGCGGCGAGCACCCCGTTCCAGGCCTGCGTGCAGCTGTCCGGCGCGGTGGCCGATATCTGGCTGGACAGCGATGCCGACGCCGCGCGCGAACGCGCCCTGCACCAGGTGCACGACCAGCTGCAGCTGGACAGCGCACGCTTCGACCAGGTGCTGGCGCGCATGAGCGACGCCCTGCCCGACATCGCCAGCCTGTTTGAAACCGGCCTGAGCTCGCCGCAGCGCGTGCGCGAACTGATCGACCACGCACAGGAACTGACCACCCTGCGCAACCTGCGCGAGATGCAGGATGCCGAGCAGGCACGCCGCCGCGCCGACGAATTCGAGGCCCGGGCCAAGCGCCTGGCCGACCAGGCCCACCGCGACGCGCTGACCGGCGTGCTCAACCGCCGCCAGCTGGAAGCCGTGCTCGAGCAGGAATTCCTGCGCGCCGGCCGCCACGGCTGGCCACTGTCGGTGGCCTTCATCGACCTGGACGACTTCAAGAAGATCAACGACGCCCACGGCCACCTGACCGGCGACGAAGTGCTGCGTGCCTTCGCCGCCAAGCTGCAGGGCCAGCTGCGCAACAGCGACACGGTCGCCCGCTTCGGCGGCGAGGAGTTCGTGGCCCTGCTGCCCAACACCAGCGAAGCGATGGCCCTGGACGTGATCCGCCGGGTGCTGGCGAACATCGTGGCCACCCCGATGACCGAAGCCGAGAGCGGGCCCCTGTTCGTGACCTTCTCCGCCGGCGTGGCCACCCAGGGCGGCTACGAGCGCTTTGCCACCGTGCAGGACCTGCTGCGCGCGGCCGATGACGTGCTGTACCGCTCCAAGAACCTGGGCCGCAACCGGGTCATCGCCCGCTCGCCTGGCGAACTGGGGCATGATGAGCTGTCGGCGACTGCAGGCCTCGAGCTTGGCTGAATGGATCCCCTGGCCCGGGCCGGGGGATCACGCCAAATCGCGCCGCAGCGCACAAAACGCTTTGGCCGCGCGCTGCATGCGCGTAGAATCGCCCGCGATTTCCACGCACCCGAGGTCCTCATGTCCAAGCTCGCCTATCGCCGCATCCTTCTGAAACTGTCCGGGGAGGCGCTGATGGGAGATGAGGACTACGGCATCGACCCGAAGATCATCAACCGCCTGGCCCGTGAAGTCATCGAGGCCCAGCAGGCCGGTGCCGAAGTGGCCCTGGTGATCGGCGGCGGCAACATCTTCCGTGGCGCCGGCCTGGCCGCAGGCGGCATGGACCGCGTCACCGGTGACCAGATGGGCATGCTGGCCACGGTCATCAACGCCCTGGCCATGCAGGACGCGCTGGAAAAGCTGGGCGCCAAGGCCCGCGTGATGAGCGCCATCAAGATCAACGACGTGTGCGAGGACTACATCCGTCGCCGCGCCATCCGCCACCTGGAAAAGGGCCGTCTGGTGATCTTCGCCGCCGGCGTCGGCAGCCCGTTCTTCACCACCGATTCGGGTGCTGCCCTGCGCGCCATCGAGATCGGCGCCGACCTGCTGCTGAAGGCAACCAAGGTGGATGGCGTGTACGACAAGGACCCGAACAAGTACAGCGACGCGGTGCGCTTTGACAGCCTGAGCTACGACGAAGTGATCCGTCGCGGCCTGGAAGTGATGGATACCGCCGCCTTCGCCCTGGCCCGCGACAGCGACCTGCCGATGCGCGTGTTCGACATGGGCCAGCCGGGCGAACTGCTGAAGATCCTCAACGGCGCCAACATCGGCACCCTGGTGCAGGGCCGCGACCCGGCCTGAGCCTGAGCGGCAACCGGGCCCCGGGCCGATCCAGGCCCGGCAGCGTCCCGTATTCGCCTATAATCGCCCGATTCCAGTTACATCCAGGACCCGGGCGATGCTCAACGACATCAAGAACAACGCGCAGACGCGCATGGCCAAGAGCATCGACGCTCTGAAGCACACCCTCACCTCCATCCGCACCGGCCGCGCCACGCCGGCGCTGCTGGACCGCGTGACGGTCAATGCCTACGGCAATGCCAGCACCCCGCTGAACCAGGTCGCGTCCATTTCCAATGCCGACGCCCACTCCCTGCTGGTCACGCCCTTCGACAAGAGCATGATCAAGGAGATCGAGAAGGGCCTGTACAACGCCGAGTTCACCCCGAACACCCTGGGCACCGCGATCCGCATCAACATGCCGCCGCCGACCGAAGAGCGTCGCAAGGAACTGGCCAAGCAGGTGCAGAAGGAAGGCGAAGGCGCCAAGATCGCCATCCGCAATATCCGCCAGGATGCGAACAAGGAAATCGCCAAGCTGGTCAAGGACAAGGCGATCAGCGAAGACGAAAAGAAGCGCGGCGAAGACGACATCCAGAAGCTGACCGACAGCAACATCAAGGATGTCGACAAAGTCGTGGCCGACAAGGAAAAGGAACTGCTGTCGGTCTGAAGTCGATGCCTTCAGTCCCGCCACATCTGCCGGCCGCCCTGCCCCGCCACGTTGCCATCATCATGGATGGCAACGGGCGCTGGGCACAGCAGCGCCGTCGTCCGCGCGTCATCGGCCACCGCGCCGGCGCCCGCGCGGTCAACCGCACCATCGAGCGCTGCCTTGAACTGGGCATTCCGGCGCTGACCCTGTTCGCGTTTTCCAGCGAGAACTGGGGCCGGCCGCAGGACGAAGTCGATGCCCTGATGAAGCTCTTCCTCGGCGCGCTCGATCGCGAAGTGGACGAGCTGCATCGGCGCGGCGTGCGCGTGCGCTTCATCGGCGAACGCGAGCGCTTCGGCGCCGGGCTGGTCAGCCGCATGCAGCTGGCCGAACAGCGCACCGCCGACAACACCACCCTGACCCTGTCCATCGCCGCCAGCTACGGCGGGCGCCAGGACATCGCCCGTGCCGCCCGCGCGCTGGCGGTGGAAGTGGCCGCCGGCCGCCTGTTGCCCGAGCAGATAGACGAAGCGCTGCTGGGCCGCCAGGTCGCCCTGGCCGACCTGCCGCCGCCGGATCTGTTCATCCGTACCGGTGGCGATACCCGGATCAGCAATTTCCTGCTGTGGCAGCTGGCGTATACCGAGCTGTGGTTCACCGAAGCGCTGTGGCCGGATTTCGACGCCGCCCTGCTGCAACAGGCGCTGGACGCCTATGCCAGCCGTGAGCGCCGCTTCGGCCTGACCAGCGCCCAGATCGCCGCCATGGCCACCGAGACGTCCAACCCATGACCAAGACCCGAGTCCTCGCCGCGCTGATCATGGCGCCGGTCGCCATCGCCGCGATCCTGCTGCTGCCCACGCAGTGGCTGGCCGCCGCCGCGGCCGCCGTGTTCCTTGTCGGCCTGTGGGAATGGCTGAAGCTGGCCGACGTGGAAGACACCCTGGCCCGTACCGTGCTGCTGGTGCTGAACCTGCTGCTGATGGTGCTGCTGGTCTGGGCCGATGCCGGCAGCCTGGTGCTGTACCAGATCGCCACTCTGGTGGGCGTAGGCTGGTGGCTGTGCGCCCTGCTGTGGCTGCGCTTCTACCAGTTCGGCGCGCAGCCGGGCAGCCCGGCGCGCATCCTGAAGCTGCTGGCCGGCACTCTGGCCATCGTGCCGTCGTGGGCGGCGCTGGTGCTCATCCACGCCGGTGGCGATGTCGATACCACCCGCAGCGGCAACGGTCACCTGTGGCTGTTCGCCGCGCTGGCCCTGGTCTGGGCCGCCGATTCCGGCGCGTACTTCGCCGGCCGCCGCTTCGGCAAGCACAAGCTGGCCCCGCGCATCAGCCCCAACAAGACCTGGGAAGGCCTGCTGGGCGGGCTGGTGGCCGGCGTGGCCGTGGCCGTCGGCCTGGGCCTGCTGGCCGGGGTCGACACCGCGCACCTGCCGGGCCTGCTGGTCACCGCCGTGGTGGCCGTGTTCGCCTCGGTGCTGGGTGATCTGTACGAAAGCCTGATCAAGCGCCACGCCGGTGCCAAGGATTCGGGCCACCTCATCCCGGGCCACGGCGGCGTGCTGGACCGCATCGACGGCGTGCTGGCTGCCCTGCCGGTGTTCGCGCTGGGCAAGGAAATCTTCGGGTTCTGACCATGGACGTTGCTGCACACCCCCGCCGGGTCGCCGTGTTCGGCGCCACCGGTTCCATCGGCGCCTCCACGCTGGACGTGATCGCCCGCCATCCGCAGCAGTACCAGGCCACCGTGCTGGCCGCCGGCCGCCAGGTAGAGGCGCTGCTGGCGCTGTGCCGGGTGCATCGCCCGGCGCACGCGGTCATTGCCGATGAGACCCTGTTCGCGCCGCTGCGCGACGGCCTGCGCGAGGCCGGCCTGGCCACCGAAGCGCACGCCGGTGCGGCTGCTCTGGACCAGCTGGCCGCCAGCGACGCCTGCGACACCGTGGTGGCCGCCATCGTCGGCGCCGCCGGGCTGTCCTCGACCCTGGCCGCTGCCGCCGCGGGCAAGCGCATCCTGCTGGCCAACAAGGAATCGCTGGTGCTGGCCGGCGAACTGTTGACCCGCACCGCCGACCAGGCCGGCGCCGAAATCATCCCCATCGACAGCGAACACAGCGCCATCTTCCAGTGCCTGCGCTCGCGCGATGCCAGCCTGGATGGCGCCGGTGTGCGCCGCATCCTGCTGACCGCCTCGGGCGGCCCGTTCCGTGGCCGCAGCCGCGCCGAGCTGGCCCAGGTCACCCCGGCCCAGGCCGTGGCGCACCCGAAGTGGTCGATGGGCCCGAAGATCTCGGTCGATTCGGCCACCCTGATGAACAAGGGCCTGGAAGTGATCGAGGCCCACCACCTGTTCGCCGTACCGGGCGAGCGCATCGAGGTGCTGGTGCACCCGCAGAGCCTGGTGCATTCGCTGGTCGAGTTCGTCGACGGCTCCACCCTGGCCCAGCTGGGCCTGCCGGACATGCGCACCACCCTGGCGGTGGGCCTGGGCTGGCCGCAGCGCATCGAATCGGGCGTGGGCGGGCTGGATCTGCTGGCCCAGGGCCGGCTGGATTTCGAGGCCCCCGATACCGAGGCCTTCCCCTGCCTGGCCCTGGCCTGGCAGGCCATGCAGGCCGGCGGTACCGCCCCGGCAGTGCTGAACGCCGCCAACGAGGAGGCGGTTTCAGCGTTTCTTCAGGGCCGGATCGGTTTCCTGACCATTCCGGCGCTGGTTGCTAACGCTCTTTCAACACTGCCCAGCGAGCCAGCCGATACACTGGAGGGCCTGTTGTCCGCCGACCAGCGGGCACGCCACCTGACCCTGAACGCCATCGCCGCCGCCTGAACGCCTCGACGAACCGAATGACGCTTCCGAACCTGTCCGCCACTGTGAGCCTGCATGACTGACTTCATCGGATCGGTCTGGTGGATGATTGTCAGCCTCGGGCTGCTGGTCACCTTCCACGAGTTCGGCCACTACTGGGTGGGCCGGATGTGCGGGGTGAAGGTGCTGCGCTTCTCGGTCGGCTTCGGGCGGCCGCTGTGGTCGCGCCGCGACAAACACGGCACCGAATTCGCCATCGCCGCCCTGCCGCTGGGCGGCTATGTGAAGTTCCTGGACGAGCGCGAGGTGGAAGTACACCCGCACGAGCGCGGCCAGGCCTTCAACCACAAGACCGTGTGGCAGCGCATCGCCATCGTCGCCGCCGGCCCCGCCGCCAACCTGCTGCTGTGCATCCTGCTGCTGTGGGCGATGTTCGTGATCGGCAAGCAGGACTATTCGGCCACCCTGGGCCGCGCCACCGGCATGGCCGCCACCGCCGGGCTGGTCAGCGGCGATCGCCTGCTGCGCGTGGATGACCGCAGCGTGGTCACCCTGGGCGAGGCCAGCATGGCGCTGACTGCCGCCGCGATGGACCGCCGCGACGTGAAGTTGGAGGTGGTCGACCTGGCCGACCAGGTGCAGACCCGCACCCTGCCGCTGTCGCAGCTGCCGGCCGGCTTCGACGAACGCCGCGTGCCGCTGCTGGCCGGCCTGCACTGGCAGGCGTGGATGCAGCCGGCGCTGGTGGACAGCCTGACCGCCGATTCGGCCGTGGCCGGGCAGCTGCAGGCCGGCGACCTGATCGTGGCCATCGACGGCCAGCGCATCGACAGCGCCGAACAGGTCAGCCCCGAAATCCAGGCACTGGGCCGCCATGGCGGCCCGGGCATGATCGAAGTCCTGCGCGGCGGCGAGCGCCTGGCGCTGGAAGTCACCCCGCGCCAGGGCAAGGACGGCAAGGGCCAGCCGCAGTGGCAGATCGGCGTGGGATTCGCCAGCACCTACAGCCCGCCCTACGACACCCTGATGCGCTACGGCCCGCTGGATGCGGTGACCGCCGCGGTGCGCGAGACCGGCCGCCTGGGCGCCGATTCGCTGGCCATGATGGCCCGCATCGTCACCGGCAAGGCCTCGCTGCAGAACGTTTCCGGGCCGGTCACCATCGCCCGCGTGGCCAACATCTCGGCCAAGCGTGGCTTCGACTGGTTCCTGCAGTTCCTGGCGCTGCTGTCGCTCAGCCTGTGCATCATCAACCTGCTGCCCATTCCCATCTTGGACGGCGGGCACCTGCTGTATTACCTTATTGAGTTGGTCAAGGGCAGCCCGCTGAGCGAGCGTGCCATCGCCGCCGGACAGTACATCGGTCTGGCGCTGCTGGCCGGGCTGATGGGACTGGCGTTCTACAACGACATCCTCGGCCTGGTCCCGCGATGAACTTTTCCACGTTGTTGCCGTCTACAGCGTCGGCATCCCGCACCAATGAAATCGACCTTCCTACCGGACGTGACATGACGCGACTCCCCAATCGCCGCCTGCTGGCCCTCGCCCTCGCCGCCGTCACCGGCGCCCCCGTGCTGGCCCAGGCTGCCGAGCCCTTCACTGTCAGCGACATCCGCGTCGACGGCCTGCAGCGCATCAGCTCGGGCACGGTGTTCACCTACCTGCCGGTGGAACGCGGCGAGACGGTGACCGACAGCAAGATCGGCGACACCATCCGCGCCCTGTACAAGACCGGCTTCTTCGAAGACGTGCAGCTGGACCGCCAGGGCAGCATCCTGGTGGTGACCGTGAAGGAACGCCCGGCGATCAACAAGCTGACCGTCACCGGCAACAAGGACATCAAGAGCGACCAGCTGTTGAAGGGCCTGTCCGACATCGGCCTGACCGAAGGCGGCACCTTCGACCGCCTGAGCCTGGACCGCGTGACCCAGGAACTTCGTCGCCAGTACAACGACCGCGGCAAGTACAACGTGGAAATCACCCCGACGGTGAGCCCGCTGGACCGCAACCGCGTGGACATCGCCATCGCCATCAAGGAAGGCAAGGCGGCCAAGATCCGCCACGTCAACCTGGTCGGTACCGAAAAGTACGATGCCCGCGACATCCTGGAAATCTGGGAGTCGAAGGAGCACAACTGGGCTTCGTGGTACCGCCGCGATGACCAGTACTCCAAGGAAAAGCTGTCCGGCGACCTGGAAAAGCTCAATTCCTGGTACCTGGACCGTGGCTACGTCGATTTCAGCATCGACTCCACCCAGGTCTCGATCAGCCCGGACAAGCGCGACATGTTCGTGACGGCCGGCGTGACCGAGGGCAACCAGTACAAGATCTCCGACATCAAGGTCAGCGGCGACACCATCCTGCCGCAGGAAGATGTCGAGCGCATGGTCGTGCAGAAGGCCGGCGATACGTTCTCGCGCGCCCTGCTGGAGTTCAGCTCCGACTCGATCACCAACTCGCTGTCCAACATCGGCTACGCGTTCGCCAAGGTGAACCCGATCCCGACCACCAACCGCGCCGAGCAGACCGTGGCGGTGAACATGCAGGTCGTGCCGGGCCCGCGCGTGTCGGTGCGCCGCATCATCTTCAAGGGCAACACGCGCACCTCCGACGAAGTGATGCGTCGCGAAATGCGCCAGTTCGAGAACACCTGGTATTCGCAGGCGGCCATCGACCGTTCCAAGATCCGCCTGCAGCGCCTGGGCTACTTTGAATCGGTGGACGTGGAAACCCCGGCGGTCAGCGGCAGCAACGACCAGGTGGACGTGGTCTACAACGTGAAGGAAACCACGTCGGGCAGCTTCGTGTTCGGCCTGGGCTATTCGCAGTCCTACGGCATGACCACCTCGGTGCAGCTGTCGCAGAACAACTTCCTGGGCGGCGGCAACCGCGTGTCGGTGGAAGCCTCGCGCAGCAGCTACCTGCAGCGTTACGGCTTCAGCTACACCAACCCGTACTTCACCGATGACGGCGTGTCGCTGGGCTACAACCTGTCCTGGCGCGAACTGGACTACTCCGACTTCAACACCGCGCAGTACAACAGCACCAACGGTGCCGCGCAGGTGGTGTTCGGCGTGCCGCTCACCGAGACCGACACCGTCTCGCTGATGTTCGGCATCGACAGCAACCAGATCACCACCTACACCGGCACCACCCCGCAGTCGATCGTTGACTACATCAACGTGATGGGCAGCAAGACCTTCCATGCCTGGCGCACGGAACTGGGCTGGGCCCGCGATTCGCGCAACGACTACTTCATGCCCACCCGCGGTACCTACCAGCGCGTGGGCCTGGAAACCACCCTGCCCGGCTCGACCGTCGAGTACTTCAAGCTGAACTACCAGATCAGCAAGTACTGGCCGATCATCCCGTCGCTGGTCATCAACACCCGCGCCGAAATCGGTTATGGCGACAGCTATGGCAAGGACAAGACCGCCATCGTGCCGGATGAGAACGGCAACCTGCGCGAGGTGACCGCCTCGGGCCTGCCGTTCTACGAGAACTTCTATGCCGGCGGCACCAACTCGGTGCGCGGCTTCGAAGACAACACCTTGGGCCCGCGCGAAGTGACCCGTAGCTACCCCAACGGCCAGCCGCTGGGTGGTTCGCTGAAGACCGTCGGTTCGGTAGAAGCCTACTTCCCGCGCCTGTTCGACAGCCCGTCGGCCCGCGTGTCGGCCTTCGTCGACTTCGGCAACGTCTACAACGGCGTGGACAACTTCAAGGCCAACGAGCTGCGCGTGTCCACCGGCGTGGCACTGCTGTGGCGCGCCCCGGTCGGCCCGATCTCGATCAGCTACGCGTTCCCGCTGAAGAAGGAAGACGGCGACGAGATCGAGCGTCTGCAGTTCACCTTCGGCGGGCAGTTCTGACGAACCGGTGGGCGGTTCGCCAGAACTGCCCCCGCATTCCACCTATCCCCCGCGCCGTGGGCGCGCCGCCCTTAACAAAGGGGGGGCTCTCCACCAGACGGGTTACGAAGCGCCGGGCTCTGCCCGGCGTTTTCGCTTGTGGAGACAGCGCGCACGCGGCGGGCGAGCTGCTTTTGATTTTTTCTGTCTTTCCGTGGCTGGCACTCGCACCAGACTGTCGGGGGTCGGACGGGTGGGGCCGGCGGGGGTGTGAGCCGCATGGATGCGGCGACCAAGGCTACATGGACGTACTTGCGCCGTCCCCCGCTGGCCCACCCGTCCGACCCTGCCACGGAGCCTTGTGCGACAGCCCACGAGGGGCCCTGCCGTTGGCCGCAGAACCGCCCCGCATGACCGGATTGGCGTCACACGGTAAACTCCCGCCGTGAATACTCCTACCTACACCGCCCAGCAACTCGCCGATCAGTTCGGCCTGCAGGTCCATGGCGACCCCGCCACCGCCATCCATGGCGTGGCCACCCTCGCCCATGCCGGTGCCGGCCAGCTGACCTTCCTTGCCAACCCGCGCTACCGCGCCCAGCTGGCCGACAGCCAGGCCTCGCTGGTCGTGCTGCGTGCCGACGATGCCGAGGCCGCCCCCGGCGCGGCACTGATCGCCAAGGATCCCTACACCACCTTCGCCAAGATCGCCGCGCTGTTCGACAGCGCGCCGCTGCGCGAGCCCGGCATCCACCCCAGCGCGGTCATCGACCCGCAGGCGCAGGTGGCCGCCAGCGCCCACATCGGCCCGTTCGTCACCATCGGCGCGCGCAGCGTGGTGGGCGAGAACTGCATCGTCGGCGCCGGCAGCATCATCGGCGAAGACTGCAGCCTGGACAGCGGCTGTGAACTGATCGCCCGGGTCACCCTGGTCACCCGGGTGAAGCTGGGCAAGCGCGTGCGCATCCACCCCGGCGCCGTGCTGGGCGCCGATGGCTTCGGCCTGGCCATGGATGCCGGCAAGTGGATCAAGGTGCCGCAGCTGGGCGGCGTGCGTATCGGCGATGACTGCGAGATCGGCGCCAATACCTGCGTCGACCGTGGCGCGCTGGAAGACACCGTGCTGGCCGAAGACGTGCGCCTGGACAACCTGGTGCAGATCGCCCACAACGTGCAGATCGGCGCGCACTCGGCCATCGCCGGCTGCACCGGCATTGCCGGCAGCGCCAAGATCGGCCGCTACTGCCTGCTCGGCGGCGCCGTCGGCGTGGTCGGCCACCTGGAAATCTGCGACAAGGTCGTGATCACCGGCAAATCGGTGGTCCGCAATTCCATTACCGAACCGGGCGAGTACTCGTCCGGCACCCCCCTCACCGACAACCGCACGTGGCGCAAGAACGCCGCGCGCTTCAAGCAGCTTGATGCACTGGCCCGCCGCATCCTGTCTGTAAGCAAGGAGAAAGAATGAGCCAGACCCAGACCCTGCCGGACATGACGCAGATCCAGGCCCTGCTGCCGCACCGCTACCCGTTCCTGCTGGTGGACAAGGTGCTGTCGATCGACTACGAAAAGCGCACCATCGTGGCGACCAAGAACGTCAGCATCAACGAGCCGTTCTTCCAGGGCCACTTCCCCAACCAGCCGATCATGCCGGGCGTGCTGATCATCGAAGCCATGGCCCAGGCCGGCGGCGTGCTGACCCAGCTCACCCTGGGCCGCGATTCGCAGTCCAAGCTGTTCTACATGGTGAAGGTGGACAAGGCCCGCTTCACCAAGCAGGTGGTGCCGGGCGACGTGCTGGAAATGCACGTGGAGATCAAGCGCGTGATCCGCAACATGGCCGTGTACGACTGCGTGGCCAAGGTCGATGGCGAAGTGGTCGCCTGCGCCGAGGTGCTGTGCGCCGGCACCCGCGAATAACCCTGGCCGGAGGAGCTAGATGAGCGACAACGCCCCCCTGATCCATCCCACCGCCGTGATCGATCCCTCGGCGCGCCTGGCCGACGATGTGCGCGTGGGTGCGTTCACCCTCATCGGCGCCGATGTCGAAATCGGCGCCGGCACCGAGATCGGTCCGCACTGCAGCGTGCATGGCCCGACCCGGATCGGCCGCGACAACCGTTTCATCGGCCACGTGGCCGTGGGCGGCGAACCGCAGGACAAGAAGTTCAGCGGCGAACGCACCGAACTGGTGATCGGCGACCGCAACGTGTTCCGCGAGTTCGTGACCCTGAACCGCGGCACCGGCGGCGGCGGTGGCATCACCACCATCGGCAACGACAACTGGATGCTGGCCTACACGCACGTGGCGCATGACTGCCACGTCGGCAATTTCTGCGTGTTCTCCAACAACACCACCCTGGCCGGCCACGTGACCGTGGGCGACTACGTGATCATCAGCGGCTTCGCCGGTGCGCACCAGTTCTGCCGTATCGGCGCGCATGCCTTCCTGGGCATGGGTGCGCTGACCAATGGCGATGTGCCGCCGTTCACCATGGTCGGCACCGATTCGCTGGGCCGCCCGCGTGGCATCAACAGCGAAGGCCTGAAGCGCCGCGGCTTCGATGCCGGCCGCATCACCGCCATCAAGCGTGCCTACCGTACGTTGTACGTGGCAGGCCTGCCGCTGGCCGAAGCCAAGCAGCAGCTGGCCGAACAGGCACAGGGCAGCGACGACGTGAAGGCCATGCTGGACTTCATCGAGCATGCCGAGAGGCCCCTGCTGCGATGAGCAGCACGACCGGCCAGGCGCCGGCCGGCGCCGACGTGATCCCGCTGGCCTCGATGGCCGGCAGCGTGCCTGCACAGCGGGTGCTCAGCGAGCGCCCGTTGCGCATCGCGCTGGTGGCCGGTGAGGCCTCCGGCGACCTGCTCGGTGCCGGTCTGGTACGCGAGCTGAAGGCACGCTTCCCGCATGCCGAATTCGCCGGCATCGGCGGCGATGCCATGCGCAACGCCGGCTGCCAGACCTGGCACGACGCCAGCGAACTGGCGGTGATGGGCCTGACCGAAGTGCTGCGCCACCTGCCGCGCCTGCTGAAGCTGCGTTCGGCCTTCCGCCAGCGTGCGCTGGAATGGCAGCCGGACGTGTTCATCGGCATCGACGCGCCCGACTTCAACCTGGGCATCGAGCGCTGGCTGAAGCAGCGCGGCGTGCCGACCGTGCATTACGTCAGCCCCTCGGTCTGGGCCTGGCGCGAGAAGCGTGCCGAGAAGATCGGCAGCAGCGCCGACCTGGTGCTGTGCCTGTTCCCGATGGAACCGCCCATCTATGCGCGGCATGGCATCGACGCGCGCTTCGTCGGCCACCCGATGGCCGACGATATTCCGCTGCACGGTGATCGCGATGCGGCACGTGCAGAGCTGGGCCTGCCGGCCTCGGCCAAAGTGCTGGCGGTATTGCCGGGCAGCCGTCTGGGCGAGATCTCGCGCCTGGGCGAACCGTTCTTCGAGGCCGCCTGGCAGGTGTCCGAACGCATTCCGGGCCTGCACGTGGTGGTACCCGCCGCCAATGCCGCCTGCCGCCGCCTGATCGAAGAGCAGTTGTCCCGCTCGGCGCTGCCGGTGGCCTATTCGCATGTGCTGGATGGCCAGGCGCGTGCGGCGATGATCGCCGCCGACGTGGTGGTGCTGGCCTCGGGCACGGCCACCCTGGAAGCGATGCTGGTGAAGCGGCCGATGGTGGTCGGTTACCGGGTGAACGAACTGACCTATCGCCTGGTGAAGGCGCTGGGCCTGATCAAGGTGGATCGTTTCGCCCTGCCCAACATCCTGGCCGGGCAGGACCTGGCACCGGAGCTGATGCAGCACGATTGCACGCCCGACGCGCTGGCGGCGGCCGTGCAGCAGTGGTTCGACCACCCGCAGCGGGTAGCCGATCTGCAGGGCACCTATGCGCGCCTGCATGAACGCCTGCGCCGCAATGCCTCGGCCCGTGCGGCCGACGCGGTGGGCGAACTGCTGCTGCGCAAGCTGGAAACCGCATGAGCCGCCGTGCGGCCGCTGCGGCCAGCCTGGCGCTGTTCGACGGCGCGGCGGTGGTCGAGCCCGAACGCCTGATCGCCGGCGTGGACGAGGCCGGCCGCGGCCCCCTGGCCGGCCCGGTGGCGGTGGCGGCGGTGGTGTTCGATCCGTCGCGCCCGCGCATCAACGGCCTGGACGATTCCAAGCAGTTGACCGCCGCCCGCCGCGACCAGCTGTACGACCGCATCATGGAACGGGCACTGGCCTGGCACGTAGTGCTGGTGGATGTGCAGGCCATCGACCGGCTGAACATCTACCAGGCCACCCTGCAGGGCATGCGCGACGTGGTGGCCGCGGTGGCCCACGTGGCCGGCTTCGCCCGCATCGATGGCAACGTGGTGCCCAAGGGCCTGGTGCTGCCGGCGCAGGCGCTGGTCGGCGGTGATGGCATCGACCGCGCCATCATGGCCGCTTCGATCCTGGCCAAGGTCTCGCGCGACCGCTACATGCAGGATCTGCATGCGCGCCATCCTGAATATGGCTTCGACCAGCACAAGGGCTACGGCACCCCGGCGCACCTGGCCGCGCTGCGTGCGCACGGCCCCTGCGCCGAGCACCGGCGCAGCTTCGCCCCGGTGCGTGACTGCCTGCAATCCGCATCGCCGGCCAGCGCCGCGATTGCCTGAACATCGCACGCAACCCGTCTGGAGCAGAGTCCCCCTGAGTCAGGGGGACGCGCCAACGGCGCGGGGGTCTGGGAGCGTGGTAAGACGGGGCCCGCGGTTCGCTTGCGAACCGTGGGGGGCGATAGCGCGAATGCGATATCGCCCACCGTCAAGTCCTTGTCGCCACCCCCTGCCCTCGGTACCCTGACCGGGCATTCCAGCGCTTTCCGACCCCGGCGACGATTCCCCGTCAGCTCCCGGGGCCCGCGCGCTCCAACCTGGTCCGGCATGTCCAACTCTCGCTTCGTACATCTCCACGTCCACACCGAGTTCTCGCTGGCGGACTCGACCATCCGCGTGCCGGCCAAGCCCGACCAGGCGGACCCGAAGAAAGCCAAGCAGGCCAACCTGCTGTCGCGCTCGGTGGAACTCGGCCTGCCCGCCCTGGCGGTCACCGACCTGAACAACCTGTTCGCCCTGGTGAAGTTCTACAAGGCCGCCGAAGGCGTGGGCATCAAGCCCATCGCCGGCGCCGACGTGATGATTGCCGAGGAAGGCCAGGACCCGTGGCGGATGACCCTGCTGTGCCGCGACCGCGAGGGCTACCTGAGCCTGTCGCGATTGCTGACCCGCGCCTGGATGGAAGGCCACCGCGCCGAAGGTGGCGTGGCCGTGCACCCGGACTGGCTGAAGGCCGGCAACGCCAGCCTGTTCGCCCTGGCCGGGCGCGAGAGCCTGGCCGGACGCCTGGCGCTGGACGGCAAGCACGACCTGGCCGAGCAGCAGCTGGCCGACTGGCAGCGCGTGTTCGGCGATGGCCTGCACCTGGAACTGACCCGCACCGGCCGCGAAGGCGAGGAAACCTTCAACCGCTTCGCGCTGATGGCCGCCGGCCAGCGCGGCCTGCCGGTGATCGCCAGCAATGACGTGCGCTTCCTGGCGCCGACCGATTTCAGCGCGCACGAAGCGCGCGTGTGCATTTCCACCGGCCGCGTGCTGGACGACCCCAAGCGCCCGCGCGAGTACAGCGACCAGCAGTACCTGAAGTCGGCCGAGGAAATGTGCGCGCTGTTCGCCGACATCCCCGATGCGATCGACAACACGCTGGCGCTGGCCGAGCGCTGCAACATCGAAATGCGCCTGGGCACCTACTTCCTGCCCAACTACCCGGTGCCCGACGACGAAACGCTGGACACCTGGATCCAGAAGATGTCGCGCGACGGCCTGACCGAGCGCCTGGAAAAGAATCCGCTGGCGCCGGGCAAGACCCGCGAGGACTACTTCGAACGCCTGGAGTTCGAGCTCAACACCATCATCAAGATGGGCTTCCCCGGCTACTTCCTGATCGTGGCCGACTTCATCCAGTGGGGCAAGAACCAGGGCATCCCGATCGGCCCGGGCCGTGGTTCCGGTGCCGGTTCGCTGGTGGCGTGGGCGCTGAAGATCACCGATCTGGACCCGCTGCCGTACAACCTGCTGTTCGAGCGCTTCCTGAACCCCGAACGCGTGTCGATGCCCGACTTCGACATCGACTTCTGCATGGACCGCCGCGACGAGGTGATCGACTACGTGGCGCGCAAGTACGGGCGCGAACGTGTCAGCCAGATCATCACCTACGGCACCATGGCGGCCAAGGCGGTGGTGCGCGACTCCGGTCGCGTGCTGGGCTTCCCGTATGGCCTGGTCGACGGCGTTTCCAAGCTGATTCCGAACATCCTGGGCATCCATCTGAAGGATGCGCTGGGCAAGGGCAAGGAAGGCCCCAGCTCGGAAATGGCCTCGCCCGAACTGATCCAGCGCTACGACACCGAGGACGATGTCCGCGACCTGATCGACTTGGCGCTGCAGCTGGAAGACCTGACCCGCAACGCCGGCAAGCACGCCGGTGGCGTGGTGATCGGGCCCGAGCCGCTGAGCGAGTTCTGCCCGCTGTACGCCGAACACGACGAGAACGGCCTGGGCAAGAACCCGGTCACCCAGTTCGACAAGAACGACGTGGAAGAAGTGGGCCTGGTGAAGTTCGACTTCCTGGGCCTGCGCACGCTGACCATCATCGACTGGGCAGTGAAGGCGATCAACAAGCGCCACGAGCGCGCCGGCATTCCGCCGGTGGATATCGCCGCGATCCCGCTGGACGATGCGCCCACCTACAAGGACATCTTCGCCAACGGCAACACCGGCGCGGTGTTCCAGTTCGAATCCTCGGGCATGCGTCGCCTGCTGAAGGACGCGCGCCCCGACCGTTTCGAAGACCTGATCGCCCTGGTGTCGCTGTACCGCCCGGGCCCGATGGACCTGATTCCATCGTTCAACGCACGTAAGCACGGCCAGGAAGAAATCATCTATCCCGATCCGCGCACCGAAGCGATCCTGAAGGACACCTACGGCATCATGGTGTACCAGGAGCAGGTGATGCAGATGGCGCAGATCGTCGGCGGCTACTCGCTGGGCGGCGCCGACCTGCTGCGCCGCGCGATGGGCAAGAAGGTGCCGGCGGAAATGGCCAAGCACCGCGAGATCTTCCGCGAGGGTGCGGCCAAGGATGGCGTGGACGAAGCCAAGGCCGATGCGATCTTCGACCTGATGGAAAAGTTCGCCGGCTACGGTTTCAACAAATCGCACGCCGCCGCGTACGCGCTGGTCAGCTACCAGACCGCGTGGCTGAAGCGCCACTACCCGGCCGAGTTCATGGCCGCCACGCTGTCCTCGGATCTGGACAACACCGAGAAGGTGGTCGGCTTCCTGGACGAGGTGCGCAACCTGGGCCTGACCGTGCTGCCGCCGAAGGTGAACCACTCGGCCTTCATGTTCGAAGCAGTCACCCCGGACACCATCCAGTACGGCCTGGGCGCGATCAAGGGCGTGGGCCAGGGTGCCTGCGAAGCAGTGGTGGACGAACGCCTGAAGGGCGGCGACTACAAGGACCTGCTGGACTTCTGCACGCGCGTGGGTTCGGCCAAGCTCAACCGGCGCACGCTGGAAGCGATGATCAACTGCGGCGCGCTGGACGAACTGGGCCACAACCGCGCCTCGCTGATGCTGCAGCTGCCGGAAGTGATCAAGGCCACCGACCAGATGGCGCGCGAGCGCGCCTCGGGCCAGAACTCGCTGTTCGGCGGCCCCGACCCGAGCACGGTCAGCATCCAGCTGGACCTGCCCGAGGCCGAGGAATGGCCGCTGCTGCAGCGCCTGAACGGCGAGCGCGACACCCTGGGCTTCTACCTGAGCGGGCACCCGTTCGACCCGTGGCGCGACGACGTGCGCGACCTGGTCGGCAACGATCTTGGCGCGGTGGAAAAGATCTGGAGCGCCAACAGCGGTGGCGGCGGTGGTGGCGGCGAAAAGCGCTGGCGCCCGGAAGTGCAGACCGTGCTGGCCGGCCAGGTGGTGGGCGTGCGCCGCAAGGGCGAAAGCCAGATCTTCATCCAGCTGGAAGACGGCCGCGGCCGGGTCGAATGCAGCGCGTTTTCCGATGCGATGGCCGAGTTCGGGCATCTGATGACCAAGGACCGCATCCTGGTGGTCAAGGGCGGCCTGCGCGAAGACGAATTCAACGGCGGTTTCGCCTTGCGCATCCGCCAGTGCTGGGACTTCGATGAAGTCTGCGCCAACTACGCCACGCGCCTGTCGCTGCGCCTGGACCTGCGCCAGCAGCGCCCGGTCTGGGAACGTGTGAATGCCGTACTGGACCGCCATCGCCCGGGGCGCACACCGCTGCGCCTGGACCTGCTGCTGAAGAGCCCGCAGGGCGGCGTGGCCGGCATGCTCGACGTGTCCGGGCAGAGCGCGGTGCGCATCGATTCCAAGCTGATGGAGGCGCTGCGCGCCGACCCGGCGGTGCGCACGCTGAAGGTGCGCTACAGCCCGCCATGGGCCAACTGAGCGCACGCCTGATTTTCTTTTCCGTTGTCTGTATCAAGGACGATCTTCCGTCATGAAAACGCTGTTGTTCCCCCTCGTCGCTGCGCTGGCGCTGTCCGCATGCTCGTCCAAGGTCGATTTCGAGATCGACAACCCCACTGCCACGCCGCTGGCCATCAGCATCGACGGCAAGGACCTGCCGGTGGCCGCCAACGCATCGCGTGCGATCAGCCTGGCCCCGGGTGAGCACCACCTGCACACCGAACGCCTGGGCGATGTGCGGTTCATCGTGTATGCCGACGGCCGTGGCGGCCTGATCAACCCGACCCTGAGCGAGTACGTGACCGCGCGCGAGATCTACGTAACCGGCGAGGACAAGCTGAAGAACTTCGGCAGCAGCGGCCTGGGCATGGAACTGGGCGGGGTGCAGTTCAAGGGCCCTTACGAGAAGCACCACGGCCTGTTCATCGACAAGAACTGGAACTTCGGCGTGCGCCAGCCGTTCCCGGAAGAACAGATCGTGGCCCACGTGGATGCCAGCGGCGGCAAGATCAGCACCAAGGTGTTCACCGCCCCGGACTTCATCGACTACGTGGAACAGAGCATGGGCGAACCGGGTGCCTTCAAGCGTGAGCAGCCGGCCGGCTACGTGGCCCCGGTCTACACGCTGGAACCGGCCCCGGCCGCCCTGCCCGCGCTGGACCCCGCCTTCGAGGCGCACGCCGGCCCAATGCGCGATCTGTATGCGCGCTGGCTGAAGGCCAGCACCGCCTCGGAGCAGAAGGCCCTGCGCAAGGAAGACTTCAAGGTCAGCATGGCCTTCACCCAGGCCACCATGACCCTGGGCTCGACCCTGCCGGTGGCCGCCAACGAGGCCTACAACGACTTCGTGACGATCCGCAGCACCGAGATGGCGCGCAGCGCGCTGGTCGTGCCCTGACGCCCCCTGATTGCCTGCCGCGCTGACTGGCGCGCCCTGCCCGGCTGGGTTACCGTCGCCTTCCAGACGAAGGCGTACGGGGCGTTCCGGCGCATTCGGCTAGAATTCCCCTCTTCTTTACACGACGGCTTCCGATGAATCCGAACTACCTCGACTTCGAGCAACCCATCGCCGACCTGGAAGCCAAGATCCAGGAACTGCGCAACGCCAGTGCCGGTCCGGCGGTCAATGTCGAGGCCGAAGTGCACGCGCTGCAGGACAAGCTGCGCATGCGCACCGCGCAGATCTTCCGCAACCTGACCTCGTGGCAGGTGCTGCAGCTGGCCCGCCACCCGTCGCGCCCGTACACCGCCGACTACATCCGCATCATCTGCGATGAGTTCCAGGAACTGGCCGGCGACCGCGCGTTTGCCGACGACAAGGCCATCATGGGCGGCCTGGCCCGCATCAATGGCCGTTCGGTGATGGTGATCGGCCACCAGAAGGGCCGCGACACCAAGGAAAAGATCAAGCGCAACTTCGGCATGCCCAAGCCGGAGGGCTACCGCAAGGCCCTGCGCCTGATGAAGATGGCCGAGCGCTTCGGCCTGCCGGTGCTGACCCTGATCGACACCGCCGGCGCCTGGCCGGGCATCGATGCCGAATCGCGCGGCCAGTCCGAAGCCATTGCCCGCAACCTGATGGAGATGGCCGAGCTGAAGGTGCCGGTGATCTGCACGGTGATCGGCGAAGGCGGTTCCGGCGGCGCGCTGGCGCTGGGCGTGGGCGACCGCACCGTCATGCTGGAATACGCGGTGTATTCGACCATCACCCCGGAAGGCTGCGCCTCGATCCTGTGGAAGGACGCCGGCAAGGCCAAGGATGCCGCTGAACAGCTGGGCCTGACCGCGCCGCGCCTGAAGAGCCTGGGCCTGGTGGACAAGGTGGTGCGCGAGCCGACCGGCGGCGCCCACCGCAACCCGACCCAGATGGCCAAGCGCCTGAAGGCCGTGCTGCTGAACGAGCTGGACGCGCTGGACAAGCTGTCCACCGAACAGCTGATCGAGCAGCGCTACACGCGCCTGCGCAGCTACGGCACGTACGAAGCGGCCTGATCGGCCCGGTGCGACGCGGCCTGATCGGCCGCGTTGTCTTTTGTAGAGTCGAGCTTGCTCGACTGCTTTTGATCCAGGCAGTCGAGCAAGCTCGACTCTACAAGGGCCCATCCACGCATGGCGTGGATCTACCGGGAATGTCCGCGCAGGGCGCGGATAGACCAGACCCATCCACGCATGGCGTGGATCTACCGGTCAGAATGGCTTGGCCAGCACCAGCCAGACGATCGGGATGAACGCCAGCAGCGGGATCTCGTTGATCCAGCGCAGCGCGCGCGAGGACGGCAGTGAGCGGCCCTTGGCCACGCCCTTCAGCAGGCGGCCGGTCCAGATGAAGTACGCGAGCAGCAGCACCACCAGGCCCAGCTTGGCGTGCAGCCAGCCGGCACCGCCCGGCGCGACCATGGTCGGGAAGTCCGGAATGACCTTGTAGCCCAGCCACAGCACCAGGCCCAGCACGAAGGCCAGGCCGAACATGGAATGGCCGAAGCGGTACAGGCGCATGCCCATCAGCTGCAGGCGCGCCACCACCGCCGGTTGCCCGGCCGTCTCTGCCAGGTTCACCAGGATGCGCGGCAGGTAGAAAACCGTGGCCATCCAGGCCACCACGAACACGATGTGGAAGGTCTTGACCCAGTAGTAGCTCTGCATGCGCTCGCTCCGGCGGCTGGCGGGAAGGGACCATTGTCGCAGTAGAGCCACCCCATGGGTGGCTGCCGCGGCCAATTGCCGCAGCGGTGCCCGCAACGCCGTACGATAGGCGCCGCTTTCATCACCGTGCCCTGCCCCATGGACAAGACCTACGACGCCGCCTACTTCCAACGCTGGTACCGCCGCGCCGATATCGGCGGCAGTGCCCGCCTGGCCCGCAAGGTGGCCCTGGCCGTGGCCAGCGCCGAGTACTACCTGGAACGGCCGATCCGCAGCGTGCTGGATATCGGCTGCGGCGAAGGCGCCTGGCGCGCACCGCTGCTGAAACTGCGTCCGAAGGTCCAATACCTTGGCTTCGACAGCAGCGAGTACGCTGTGCGCCGTTACGGTCGTACCCGCAACCTGCACCTGGCCGCATTCGGCGATTTCGCCTGGCTGCGGCCGTGCGCTCCGGTCGACCTGCTGGTGTGCTCGGACGTGATGCATTACGTGCCCGACCGCGAGCTGCGCGCCGGCCTGGCTGGCCTGGCCGAGCTGACCGCTGGCGTGGCCTTCCTGGAAACCTTCGCCGCCGAGGATGAATTCGACGGCGACCACGAGGGCTTCCAGGCCCGCCCGGCGCGCTGGTACCGGCGCGAGCTGGCCCGCCAGGGCCTGCAGGCCGTGGGTTCGCACCTTTGGCTGGGCCCCGGATTGGCCGGCGAGGCGGCGGCGCTGGAACGGATGTGAATCCGGATTCACTTTTTTCAGCCAACTTAACCCGCGGGACACCGGGATGGGATATGCTGCGCGGCAACATATGACCATACATATTCGGTCGGCATGCTCTATCAACTGCACGAACTGACCCGCAACCTGCTCGCCCCCTGGGTGCACCAGGCCCAGGCCAACGCCCGCTTCTTCACCAACCAGGGTCACTGGTGGTCGCAGATGCCCGGCGCTGATCGCCTGGCGGCCGTCAATGAACTGTTCCATCGCATCGGCAAGGATTACGAGAAGCCCGAATGGGGCATCAACGAAATCGAGGTCGAAGGCGAACGCGTGCCGATCGTGGTGCACGAAGAGGTCAGCAAGCCGTTCTGCAAGCTGCTGCGCTTCAAGCGCCACAGCAACGAAGCCGAGCAGCTGCACACCATGCTCAACCAGCCGTTCGTACTGGTGGTGGCGCCGCTGTCGGGGCACCACGCCACGCTGCTGCGCGACACCGTGCGCACCCTGCTGCGCGACCACCGCGTGTACGTCACCGACTGGGTGGATGCACGCATGGTGCCGGCCAGCGAAGGCGAGTTCGGGTTGGACGATTACATCGCCTACATCCAGGAATTCATCCGACACCTGGGCGTTGAACGCCTGCACGTGGTGAGCGTGTGCCAGCCGACGGTGCCGGTGCTGGCCGCGGTTTCGCTGATGGCCAGCCGTGGCGAGCCGACCCCGCGCACGCTGGTGATGATGGGCGGGCCGATCGATGCGCGCTGCAGCCCCACCGCAGTGAACAACCTGGCCACGCAGAACCCGCTGTCGTGGTTCGAGAACAACGTGATCCACACCGTGCCGGCCAGCTACCCCGGCGCCGGCCGCCGCGTGTACCCGGGCTTCCTGCAGCACGCCGGCTTCCTGTCGATGAACCCCAGCCGCCACTTCAGTTCGCACTGGGATTTCTACGCCGATCTGGTCAAGGGCGATCTGGAAGACGCCGACGCGCATCGCCGTTTCTACGACGAGTACAACGCGGTGCTGGACATGCCGGCCAAGTACTACCTGGACACCATTTCGGTGGTGTTCCAGGACTTCCTGCTGCCGCGCGGCGAATGGGTGGTGAACGGCGAGAAGGTCGACCCGTCGGCGATCCGCGATACCGCGCTGCTGAGCATCGAAGGCGAGCTGGACGATATCGCCGGCCTGGGCCAGACCGAAGCGGCGCAGGCGCTGTGCACCGGCATCGCCGCCGATCGCCGCGAGCACTTCATCGTGGAAGGTGCCGGCCATTACGGCATCTTCAGCGGCCGCCGCTGGCGTGAAGTGGTGTACCCGAAGGTGCGCGATTTCTTCGCCGCCCATGCCGAAGCCCCGTCTGCGAAGGCGACGAAGAAGAAGAGCAACGTCACCCCGCTGCGGCGCAAGGCCGGGTAAGCCTTGGCCTCGGGGTCGGATCCCTTTCCAACGGAAAGGGCTCTGACCCCTGCACCTTGCACCCTGCACATGACGGGGTCAGAGCCCTGTTCTGCGAGCAGGGATCCGACCCCTTCGCCTTGCACCTACCGTGAATACCGACGTCTGATGGTGCGTGCCAACCAAGGTTGGCACCTACCACAGCGCGGCGCGCCTGCGCTTCGCCGCCCATGCCGAAGCCCCGGTCGGGGTCGGATCCCTTTCCAACGGAAAGGGCTCTGACCCCTGCACCCTGCACGTGACGGGGTCAGAGCCCTGTTCTGCGAACAGGGATCCGACCCCTTCGTCTTGCACCTACCATGAATCCCGACGTCTGATGGTGTGTGCCAACCAAGGTTGGCACCTACCACAGCGCGGCGCGCCTGCGCTTCGCCGCCCATGCCGAAGCCCCGGTCGGGGTCGGATCCCTTTCCAACAGAAAGGGCTCTGACCCCTGCACCTTGCACCCTGCACATGACGGGGTCAGAGCCCTGTTCTGCGAACAGGGATCCGACCCCGGCGCTGGGCCTGCACGGTTACAGCCGCACCAGCAGGTGCTTGGCCAGCATGCCGTGCAGCTTGCCGATGCCGCGTGCCAGGTGCATCGTCAGCAGCAGCAGCAGCGCGCCGACCACGGCCAGCACCGGCGTTGCGGCCAGCGGCAGCACGTTGGTGCCATCGATGTAGATGCTCGGCGCGGTGGCATCGAACAGCGCCGCCACCGGCGACCAGATGAAGGCCAGCGACACCGACAGCAGGGTGACCGCGATGGTGAAGTACACGATGCCCAGCGGCAGCATCAGGAGGAAGTACAGCAGCGTCAGCCAGGTACGACCGTCGGTGAACATGTCACCAATGCGCTGCAGCCACGTGCGGCTGCGATCGGTGTACTGCGGCCGGCGCGGCATGCGCTCACCCAGCAGCGCTTCCACCAGCCGCCCTTCCAGCAGGGCCAGCCCGCGTACCGAACCGAAGAACAGCACCGTCAGCGGCACGCCGATGATCAGGATCATCAGGCCCAGCGACAGCGACAGCCCGGTCACCACCCAGGTGAAGAAGAACGTGCCGGTGGCCAGCGACAGCAGCATGTAGAACAGCGCGCCGTAGGTGTGCGGGTCCAGCACGACGCCGAAGAAGCGCGCCCACCAGGTACGCGGCTTCGCCGCTGGCAGCGCGGCCGCAGGTGCCGCCCCGCTGGCTTCGGCGGCCGCGCGCAGCACCGGCGCGGTGTCGGCGCGCGGCGTACGCAGCGCGCGGTTCACGGTCACCTCGGTTTCGCGGTAGATCTCGGCCACTTCCTGCGGCGCGCCATAGCTGCCGGCCACATCGGCAATCACCTCGGCTTCGCTGCGACCGGACTGCGCGGCCAGCTCCGAGCGCAGGTATTCCTCGGCGTCGTACAGGGCATCCTGCACCATGGCAGGGTCGGCCCCTTCCAGCGCCGCCCGCAGCTGCGCCAGATACTGGGCAATGGTGGTGGGCAGGGCCGTGCCTGCCAGGTTCAGGTCGTTCATTGCGGTACCCCCTCCAACACGGAATCGACGGAATCGCGGGTGGCCTGCCAGGCCTGGCGCCACTGCGCCAGCACCTCGTGGCCACGTTCATTGATGCGGTAGTAGCGGCGCGGTGGGCCACTGCTGGACGGCTCGACATGGCTTTCCAGCAGGCCGGCGCCTTCCAGGTTGCGCAGCACCGGGTACAGCGCGCTCTGCTTGCCACTCAGCACGCCCTCGCCCACGCGCTCCAGCTCCTTGGCGATCAGGTAGCCGTACAGCGGCTCCCCGGCCCGGGCCAGTACCGCCAGCAGGGCCAGCGACACCGTGCCGGCGCTGAGCTCCTTCTGGAACTTCTTCAGGTGGACATCGTCGTCGGACATGGCCGGCCCTCCACTATGTTGGAGTCAACAGTAGTGTGAAGTCCGGTATAGCGAATGTGTCGTTAGTCACCTTGCCGGCTGGCGCGTCCATGGTCTGCTCGCGCAGAATCAAACCCTCGTTCATGTTCCGGGGATCCCATGCCGCACCGCCTTCGCACTGCCATGACCGCCCTCGCCCTCGCCTGCCTGCTGCCCGCCCTGGCCAGCGCTGCCACGCCCTATCGCAGCCCGCAGCAGATCCTTGATGCTTCCGCGGCCAGCGATTGGCGCACCCCGGACCCGGCCAACCTGCTGTACATGGATCTGCCGGCCGGGCGGGTGATCATCGAACTGGCGCCGCAGTTTGCACCGCGCCATGTGGCCAACATCCAGACCTTCGCCCACGAGCATTTCTGGGATGGCACCAGCATCTACCGTTCGCAGGACAACTTCGTGGTGCAGTTCGGCGATGCCGACGCCGACGACGCAGCCAAGGCCAAGCCGTTCGGAAGCGCCGCGCGCAAGCTGCCGGCCGAATTCGAACGCGCCAGCACTGGCCTGAAGGTGAGCGTATTGCCCGACCGCGACGGCTGGGCCGCGCAGACCGGCTTCGTTGATGGCTTCCCGGTGGGCCAGGACCCGCAGTCCGGCAAGGCCTGGCTGGCGCATTGCTACGGCATGCTCGGCGCGGGCCGCAGCAATGAGGAAGACAGCAGCATCGGCGCCGAGCTGTACGTGGTGACCGGCCAGTCGCCGCGCCAGCTCGACCGCAACATCACCTTGGTTGGCCGCGTGCTGAAAGGCATGGAACTGCTGAGCGCGATTCCGCGCGGACCGGCGCCGATGGGCTTCTATGCAGACCCGAAGCTGCGCACGCCGATCATATCGATCCGCCGCGCCAGCGACGTGCCCGCGGCCGAGCGCACCGCGATCCAGGTGCTGCGTACCGATTCAAAGACCTTCGCCGACACGGTGGAAGCACGGCGCAACCGCGTGGATGATTTCTACAAGCGCCCGGCCGGGCATATCGACCTGTGCAACATCCCGGTGCCGGTGCGGTAGCGCCGGGCCATGCCCGGCGAGTGCCGCGACGGGTTCGGTGCGTGGCACATGCTGAAGGCACATCATTGTTCATGGGCGTCACTTTTCTTTGCCCGCGCACGCGTCGGTAGCGCCGGGCCATGCCCGGCGGGTGCGCACGAAGGTCAACATCGGCCGCTGCGCTCGCCGGGCACGGCCCGGCGCTACCGGCGGGTGCACGCCGATGAACCTCAGCTCTTCTGGCTGACCGCCACGCTGCCCAGGATCAATCCACCGGCAATCAGCATCTGCAACGTCACCGGTTCGCCCAGGAACAACCACGCGAAGGCGGCGCCGAACAGCGGAATCAGATAGGTCACCGTGGACGCGCGTGACGGGCCGATGCGGCCGATCAGGCGATAGAACATCAGGAACGCCAGGCCGGTGCAGGCCACGCCCAGCGTGATGGCGGCGCCCCAGGCCTTCAGCGGAATGGCGCCTTGCGGCCAATGCGTTACCGCCATCGGCAGCATCCACAACGAGGCACAGCCCAGGGTCGCGGCAGCGGCGGCCGCCGATGGCAGGCCGGTCATGTGCCGCTTCACCAGGTTCACCCCCAGCCCATACAGCAGCGACGCCGCGGCGCCTGCCAGCACGGCCATGCCGATGCTCAGGCCCGACACCTTGGCCGTGGCCAGCACCACCACGCCAGCAAAGCCGACCAGCAGCGCGCCGGCGCGACGCACGCCGATCTTTTCGCCGAAGAACAGGAACGCGATCAGCGCGGCGAACAACACCGTCATCGCATTGCAGATCGCACCGATCGCCGCCGGCGCTTGCTCGGCCGAATAGGCAAACAGCACGAACGGCAATGCCGAGTTGATCAGTCCGATCGGCGCCAGCCACAGCCAGCGGCGCGGCGGGAACTGCGCACGGGCGCGCCACAGGAACGGCATCAGCACCAGTGCGCCCAGCACCAGACGCACCTCCACCAGCGCGAACGGCCCGAACGAGGGCACGGCCACGCGCATGAACAGGAACGAGCAGCCCCAGATGGCGCCGAGCAGGGTCAGTTCCAGCGGCGTGCGCCAATCGCGCTCGGCCACCTGTGGTACCGCATTCATGTGCTGCCTCCGTCCATCGTCTGTCAAACCACCGGGCACACAGCATCGGCCGCAGACGCCTGCCACACAAGCGCGTAGTATCGCTGCCAGCCACAAATATGGTTTGAGGCTGGACATGCTGCTACGCCCTTCCCTGCTGCCTGCACTGGCCGTCTTCGCGGTGGCCGCACGCCACCAGAACTTCGCCCAGGCCGCGCAGGAACTGCACCTGACCGCCAGCGCGGTCAGTCACCACGTGCGCCGCCTGGAAGAGGTGCTGGAAACCCGCCTGTTCCTGCGCCATGCGCGCGGGGTGCGCCTGACCGCCGAGGGGCGCCAGCTGGCCGACGCCGCCAGCGCCGCGTTTACCGATGTGGCCGCGGTGGCCCACCATCTGCAGCCCGACGCCGACAGCGTGACCCTGCGGGTGACCACGCTGCGGTCGCTGTCGTACTGCTGGCTGCTGCCGCGCCTGCCGCGCTTCACCCAGGCCCATCCGCAGATCCGCATCGAACTGCACACCGGCAGCGGCCTGGACCGCTACGACGACAGCGGCCCGGAAGTCGGTATCCGCTACGGTCTGGGCCAATGGCCGGGACTGCACGCGCAGCACCTGATGGACGACCAGCTGTTCCCGGTGGCCTCACCGGCGCTGGCCGGGGTGGAAACGCTGGACGAGCCGGCACGCATCGCCGATCTGCCGCTGCTGAGCGATCTGTCACCACAGGGCTGGCGCGACTGGTTCCGTCACGCCGGGGTGCGCCCGCCCTCGCCGCTGCCGCCCATGCATACCTTCGCCGACAGCACCGATGCGATGCGCGCGGCGGTATATGGCATGGGCGCGGTGCTGGCACGCACCCACATCGCCCAGCCCTACCTGCAGCGCTACGAAGTGGTGCGCCTGCCGGGCCCTGCGATGAAGGCGCGCTACAGCTATTACGTGGTGCACGCCGAAGGGCAGCCTCCCGGCCCGGCGGCGCGCGTGTTCATCGACTGGCTGCTGGCGCAGGCACACGACGAGCGCACGCCCATTCCCGCACTGCCCGACAGCCTGCTGGGCCGCACACCGACCGTCGGCTGACAGCGCCCTCACCCGGTCTTTGCCTGCCGCTGGCTACGCTGCGCTGAACTCCCACCACGTGCCACTGCCATGTCCATGCTGCGACTGCGAATCACCGGAACCGAAGACGATGCCCGCGCCATCAGCGATCTGCTGCTGGGGCTGGAAGGCATCGAGCACGTTGAAGAAACCGACGACCTGATGCCGCACATGGATGACGACGATTCCAGTTCGGCCGGCCTGTCGGACGATATCGGTCCGGGCATCCATGAACTGGAAGTGGAAGTGGGCAACGAAAGCACCGCGCAGAAGGTGCGCGATGCGGTGCAGGAGCTGGCGTTGGAGCTGGATGTGTTCGTCGAATACGAGACCGACGAGGGTTGAGGCGTCGCCGGGCATGGCCCGGCGCTACCTGCACTGCGGGGCCGGTCAGGCCTTGCGACGGCGGCGGCGCCACCAGGTGCGGATGCCCCAGCCACACAGCAGCGCGATGATCGCCACCGGCAGCAACGCGGCGGCCGCGCGGATCAGGAAGGCCACGCTGGTGCTGAGGATGCTGCCCGATTCACTCAGCGCTTCACCGATCTCGCTGCGGCTGCGCTGGCCCGAGGTCGTGCCGAAGTGCACCGTCACCAGCTGCGTGTCGATGCGTCGGCGCTGCTGTGCACTGTCCTTGTTGGCCTGCTCCACGCCCGCCTCGATTTCAGACAGCCGCGCGGTGACCGCCAGCAGTTCTTCCACCTTCAGGTCCTTGCGGTCCTGGTAGCTCAGCAGGCGCGCGTGTTCCTTTTCCAGCCGCGCCTTGGTCAGCGCGGTATCGGCCACCTGCTGGGCCAGGTCTTCGGCACGGGTGTTGCGCGACTGCACGTTGCCACCTTCGCCGGCCAGCGCGATCAGCGGTTCGGTGCCCTTGGGCGCAATGCGCACGCGCACCTCGCCATCGGGGCGCTCGCCGCTGCGCTGGTTGACCTGCAGGACTGCGCAATCGCCGAACTTCGCGCTCTGGCAAGCCTGCGCGATCTGCTGGATGCGCGGCGCGATCTGCTCGGCCGGCAGCTGCACCTGCACGTCGTGCTCGTAGGCCAGGAACGCGCCTTCCGGTGAAGCGACCGCGGCAGCGGCGACACCGCCGGCATCGGCGGCCATTTCACCGTTTTTTGCACAGCCGGCCAGGGCCAGCGCCAGCAGCGCCCCCTTGGCCATCACCGCCATCGTGCCGTAGCGGCCGCGTCCCTGTTCCTGCATGTCCTGCGCTCCAATGAAGATTCCCTGTGGCGCACATGGTAATCCTATGGCAGGGGGACAAAGCAGCCCCGGCGGCCTATGCTCGGGGTTTGACCCCGTACAGGAACGCCTGATGCGCCCGCATCTTCTTGCCCTTGCTCTGGTTGCCGCCCTGGCCGGTTGCCAGCCGGCCGACGCCCCGACCAACGCCTCCACCCCGGCCGCCGGCCAGCAGGCCGCTGACCAGGCCGCCGATGCAGCCTTCGCCGATCTGTCCAAGCGCGCCCTGGATACCTGGATGCAGCTGTCGCCGGTCAGCGCCACCCAGATCGGCGACCACCGCTATGACAGCGATATCGACGACCTGAGCGCCGCCGGCCAGCAGAAGACAGTGGCCGCCTACAAGGCGCTGCTGGGCGAGCTGGACAAGATCGAAGTGGCCAAGCTGGGCCGCGAAAACCAGGTGGACGCGGCGATCCTGCGCAACCAGCTGCAGTCGGAAATCTGGAACGCCGAAGTGCTGCAGTCGGGCAAGTGGGACCCGCAGATGTACAACGGCCTGGCCGGCAGTGCGATCTACGGCCTGATGGCCCGCGAATTCGCCCCGCTGCCCGAGCGACTGAAGTCGGCCACCGCACGCATGGAAAAGCTGCCGGCGATCTTCGCCCAGGCGCGCGAGAACCTGGACCCGGCACGCGTGCCGAAGATCCACGCCGAGACGGTGGCCAAGCAGAACAAGGGCATCCTCAGCATCGTCGATACCTTCATCACCCCGCATATCGGTGAACTGCCGCAGGCCGACCAGCAGCGCCTGCAGGCGGCCATCGATGGCCTGAAGAAGGCCGTGGACGAGCAGCAGACCTGGCTGGACAAGACCCTGGTGCCCAATGCCAAGGGCGACTTCCGCATCGGTGCGGAAAAGTACGACCAGAAGCTGAAGTTCGCGCTGAATTCCTCGCTGTCGCGGCAGGAGATCGGCGAGCGCGCGCGTGCCGAACTCAAGCGCGTGCGTGAGGATATGTACGGCATCGCGCAGACCGTGCTGAAGGACAAGCCGGGCGCACCGGAGATGCCGGCCCAGCCGACCGACGAGCAGCAGCAGAAGGCGATCGAAGCGGCGCTGGAGCTGGCCTACGCCGACAAGCCGGCACGCGACAAGGTGGTGGACGATGCCAAGGCCGCGCTGGAGCAGTCCACCGCGTTCGTGCGCGAACACGATCTGATGACCCTGCCCGATGCACCGGTGGACATCATCCTGATGCCCGAATTCCAGCGCGGCGTGGCCGTGGCCTACTGCGATTCGCCGGGCCCGCTGGACAAGAACCTGAAGACCTTCTACGCGGTCTCGCCCATTCCCGACGACTGGAATGACAAGCAGGTCGATTCGTTCCTGCGCGAATACAACTCGCGCATGATCCACCTGCTGAGCATCCACGAAGGCACGCCGGGCCATTACCTGGAAGGCTGGCACTCGGCCAAGTTCCCCTCCACCCTGCGCGCCGTGCTGCGTTCGGGCCTGTTCGCCGAAGGCTGGGCGGTCTACACCGAGCGCATGATGCAGGAGCAGGGTTACCTCAACAACGACCCGCTGTTCCACCTGGTGCAGCTGAAGTTCTACCTGCGCACCATCTCCAACGCGATCCTGGACCAGGGCGTGCACGTGGACAACTGGGATCGCGAGAAGGCGATGCACCTGATGACCCACGACGCGTTCCAGCAGGAAAGCGAAGCCTCGGGCAAGTGGGTGCGCGCACAGCTGACCTCGGCGCAGCTGCCGACCTACTTTGTCGGTGCGCAGGAACACTTCGACACCCGCAAGGCGATGCAGGACAAGCTGGGCGACAAGTTCAACCTGAAGGCCTACCACGACCAGATGCTGTCCTACGGCGCACCGCCGGTGCGTTTCGCCCGCCAGCTGATGCTGGACCAGCCGATCGAGTGATCGAGCGGGTATGAGGTGAACGAAAACGGCCCGGGGAAACCCGGGCCGTTTTTCATCCACGCATGGCGTGGATCTACTCTTGCGCGTCAGTAGATCCACGCCATGCGTGGATGGCATTCCGCACGGACAGTGGCTTCACAGGCGCTGCAGCCTTCTTCAGCTCGATCGGAACAGAGAACATACGCCTGACATCAAGCCCTTCGCTTTCGTAGATACTCTCAACGTCCTTTTCAGGCAACTCGACCACGATGACGCCGCGCTCGCCGTCGACCATTATCCCCTGGTACTCCGGGAACAGCGCCTGGATCTTTCCAGATTCCACTACGTTTCGAAGCTCAGCCAGCGAATGGGCCGCACCCACCACGAAGTGGTAGGTGACCCGCCCGTATCGCGTGTCAACAATCCTGGACGGCACTGGGTCGGCTCCGGTCAGCCTGACCGTCACGACCATCGGGTTCTCGGTGAACGTCTTGCCTGCAAACCTGTCCGGCATGACCTCCATGATCTTCTGGAGTTCTTCTCCGGCCGCCATTCGAAGGCGCAGGCGCCTGTCAGCTTCGTCCGCCGTCAGCCCTTCCTTCTCTGCAAGAATCTGGACGACAGGGTCGCTGGCGGGCGTTACGTTCTGGCAGAACGCGGGAGACATTGCCGAAGCGCCAACAAACAGGACGACTACGATCATGCGTCCGGGAGTGAGTTTCATGAGACCTCTATGGTCTGGCTCAGACTGGGGTCAGAGCCCTTTCCTGCGGAAAGGGATCTGACCCCAAGGGCTGCATGGCTGGGGTCGGATCCCTCTCGCAGAGAGGGCTCCGACCCCGAAGCAGTTATTGATCGGCCGCAACAAACCCACCGGTCTGCCGCGCCCATAGCCGCGCGTACAGGCCACCGGCGGCAATCAGCTCGCCATGCGTACCGGTTTCGACGATGCGGCCCTGGTCCATCACCACCAGCCGGTCCATGCGCGCGATGGTGGATAGGCGGTGCGCGATGGCGATCACCGTCTTGCCACCCATCAGTTCGTCCAGGCTGTCCTGGATGGCCGCTTCCACTTCCGAATCCAGTGCCGAGGTGGCTTCGTCCAGCACCAGGATCGGTGCGTCCTTCAGCAGCACGCGGGCGATGGCGATGCGCTGGCGCTGGCCACCGGACAGCTTCACCCCGCGCTCGCCGACATGCGCGTCATAGCCACGGCGCCCCTGCCCGTCCACCAGCGTGTCGATGAACGCCTCGGCACGGGCCTTGGCCACGGCGGCGCGCAGCTGCTCGTCGCTGGCATCGGGACGGCCGTACAACAGGTTGTCGCGGATCGAACGGTGCAGCAGCGAGGTGTCCTGGGTAACCACACCGATCTGCTGGCGCAGGCTTTCCTGGGTAACGTGGGCGATGTCCTGCCCGTCGATCAGGATGCGGCCGCTTTCCAGGTCGTACAGGCGCAGCAGGATGTTGACCAGGGTCGACTTGCCGGCGCCGGACGGACCGACCAGGCCGATCTTCTCGCCCGGCTTCACCACCAGGTCCAGGCCGGCGATCACCCCGCCCTTCTTGCCGTAATGGAAGTGGATGTCCTGGAAATGCACGCCACCATGGGCCACCTGCAGCGGCACCGCATCGTCACGGTCCTGCACGGTCAGCGGCTGGGCGATGGTGGTGATGCCATCCTGCACGGTGCCGATGTCTTCGAAGATGCCGTTGATGGTCCACATGATCCAGCCGGACATGTTGTGGATACGGATGACCAGGCCGGTGGCCAGGGTGATCGCGCCCACGGTGATGTGCCCGCCGTTCCACAACCACAGCGCCAGGCCGCAGGTGCCGGCAATCAGGAAGCCGTTGACGATGGCGATGGTCAGGTCCATGCCGGTGGTGATGCGCGTCTGTGCGCGATGCTTCACCGCCAGTTCCTGGATCGATTCGGCCACGTAGGCCTGCTCGCGGCCGCCGTGGGCGAACAGCTTCAGGGTGGGAATATTGGTATAGCCATCGACGATGCGGCCCATCGCCTTGGAACGCGCTTCCGAGGCGATCCACGCACGCTCCTTCGCGCGTGGCACGAAGTACGCCAGGATCACCGCATAGGCCAGCAGCCACAGGATCAGCGGCACCATCAGCCGCCAGTCCGCCTGCGCGAACAGATACAGCGCGGTGCCGGTGTAGACCACGATGTACCAGAGCGAATCGACCATCTGCACCGCCGATTCGCGCAGCGACGTACCGGTCTGCATCACCCGGTTGGCCACGCTGCCGGCGAAATCGTTCTGGAAGAAACTCAGGCTCTGCCGCACCACGTAGTTGTGCATCAGCCAGCGCGAGCGGTTGCTCAGGCCGGGCACGATGGCCTGGTTGACCAGCAGGTTGTGCAGGCCCACCAGGATCGGCCGGGCGATGACCGTGATGAACAGCATCCAGCCCAGTTCATTGGCGTGGCGCTGGAAGAAGCCGGCACCGGGCTGTTCGGCGACCATGTCGACGATGCGGCCCAGGTAATCGAACATCGCCACTTCCACCAGCGCCAGCAGCAGGCCGGCGATGAGGGTGGCCAGCAGCACCGGCCACACCGGGCGCAGGTAGTGCAGGTAGAACGGCAGCACCTTCTGCGGCGGCATGCGGCCATCGACCGGCGGGAACACCGGAATCAGAGATTCAAACCAACGAAACATCACAGTCCCTCGCCATCAATCAGCGCGGGGATTATCCCATGCCGGGTGTTTATGCCGCGCGCTCGCCGGGCATGGCCCGGCGCTACCGTCACGGGCTGACCGGGGTGAACTGCAGGTCCTGGAAGTCGAAGCTGAAATCGGTCAGGTCCGAGATGGACTGCATGCGCACTTCGCGCACCTTGCCGTCCGGGTCCAGGCTGAAGTTCACGAACGCATCGGCGTTGAGCGAGCGGTCGTCCCAGCGCACGATGAAGGTGTCGTGCTGCCAGTGCTCCAGGCGGCCGGTCAGCTGCGCGGTCTTGGCAAAGCTCAGGCGCAGGCCCTTGCCCTCGGCCACGATGGCCATGTCGCCGTACCAGCGATCGCGGTACTGGCCGGCATAGCCACGCAGCGGCAGCGACGGCGTGCTGCCCTTGGCACGCTCGGCCTGGTGCTTGGCCCAGGCTTCGTCGGCCTTGTCCTGGCCCTTGGCCACGCCCTTGGCGTAGGCGTCGACCCAGTCATGCTTTTCGCCGCCCAGGTAAGCGTCGAGCACGCTCAGGGTGATCGCGTTGAAGGCCGCGCCCGATTCCTGGTTGGTCAGCACCACCACGCCCAGCTTCTGGCCCGGCACCAGGGTCAGCCGCGAAACCATGCCCGGCCAGCCGCCGGTGTGCCAGACCAGCTTCTGCCCGCGGTAGTCGCTCAGGTTCCAGCCTTCGCCATAGCCGGCGAAGTTGGCCCGTGCCGGCTCCAGTTCTGGCACGCTCGGCGTGGCGATGGCCTGCGGCGTGATCATCTGCCACATGTCTTTCTGCGTCTTGGCACTGAACAGCGGCGTGCCGTCGGCCAGCGCGCCCTCGGCCAGCTGCACCTGCATCCAGCGCGCCATGTCGTGGGCGCTGGAATAGATGCCACCGGCACCGGCGTTGTTCGACCAGGTGAGCGGCGCAACGGTGCGCAGGTCCTTGAAATCGTACTTGGCGTGGCCCACCGCCGCGTTGTCACCGGGCTGCAGGTGGTCGGCGTTGTAGCGGGTACCGGCCATGCCCACCTTGTCGAAGATGCGCGTCTGCAGGAACTGCTGGTAGCTCATGCCCGACACTTTCTCGATCACCTGCTGGGCGACCGCATAGAGGATGTTGTCGTAGGCATAGCGCTCGCGGAAACCGCCCTTCAGCGGCACCCGGCCCAGCCGCTGCACCACCTCGGCATTGCTGTAGGTAGTGGTGGGCCAGAACAGCAGGTCGCCGGCGCCCAGGCTCAGGCCGCTGCGGTGCGACAGCAGATCGCGCAGGGTCATCTGCCCGGTCACGAAGGGATCGGACATGCGGAACGATGGCAGGTGGTCGATCACCTTGTCGTCCATCTTCAGCTTGCCGTCCTCGGCCAGCAGGTTCAGCGAGGTAGCCGTGAACGCCTTGGTGTTGGAGGCGATGGCGAACAGCGTATCGGCCTGCACCGGTGCCGGCTTGCCCAGTTCGCGCACGCCCCAGCCGCGTTCCATCACGATCTGGCCATCCTTGACCACGGCCACGGCTACGCCGGGCACGTCGAACTGCGCGCGCACGCGCTCGACCGTTGCGTCCAGGTCCTGCAGTTGCGGCGGGGTGGCCGCACTCGCCATGGTGGTGCACGCCAGCAGCACGGCTCCTCCGATCCAGGTTTTCATCCAGCACCATCTCCGAACAGGGGTCGCGGCCATGTGCAGGCCGTCACCGGGGTTTCGCACGATGGTAACGGGCGGCGATCCACCCTGCCCTGTGCCATAGGAGGGGTGCCATGGTTGACGATCATGCAGTGGGCAGCGGCTCCACCATCATTCCCTGCCTGCGCTACCGCGATGCGCTGGCAGCAATCGACTGGCTGCAACGCGCCTTCGGGTTCCACGCGCAGGCGGTGTATGCCGAGGGCGAAACGGTCTTCCATGCCCAGCTGGTGTTCGGCCAGGGCATGATCATGCTGGGCTCGGCCAGCAACGGCGGCGAGTGGTCGAAACTGGCGGTGATGCCCGACGAGGTGGATGGGCGGCAGACCCAGAGCGCCTGCGTGATCGTGGCCGATGTGGATGCCCACTACGCCCGCGCCAAGGCCGCCGGTGCGCGCATCGTCATCGATATTGCCGACCAGGACTACGGCGGCCGCGGCTATGCCTGCGCCGATCCGGAGGGCTATCTGTGGTGGTTCGGCAGCTACGACCCGTGGCGCGCCGGGTCAGGCGACTAGGTTCGGGCACGCTCAGCGGCCGCGCCAGCGGTCCAGTGCCCACAATGCGGTCCAGCCCAACACGAACACGCCGGCCACGCGCAGCACGTTGCCGCTGAAGGCGGCCGCCCCGATGCGCTGCAGGTCCAGGAACGGGTACGGCACCTGCCCGGTCAACGCGCCGCACAGCAGCGCCCAGCCCAGGTAGGCCACCGGCACCAGCAGCACCGGGCCCAGCGCGCGCCAGCGCAGTGCACCGTGTGGCAGCAGCCAGACCCAGCCCAGCAGGTACAGCACGGGGGTTGCGTAGTGCAGCCCGGTATCGGCCCACCACTGCAGCCCCGTGGGGTGCCACAACCGCTGCAGCACCAGCCCGTAGACCAGCCCGGTCACGCCGATGCACAGCGCCAGGGTCGCCGCCAGCGGCGCTGGCAGGTGGCGGCCACGCGCGATCCACACACAGCCCAGACACATCGCCAGGTTGCTGAGCACGGTGAAGTAACTGAAAAAACGCAGGGTGGCCATGGCCACGCCCGCCGCCGCGCCGGGGCCGGTGAGCAGCAACGCGTACTGCAGCAGGAGCGCGGCCGCCGCCACCAGTGCAGTCAGCAGGGCCCAGCCTTTCAACAGGTTCCTATGTGCGGCCATGGCGGTACCCGCAAGTACGGTGCGGCGAGCATGCCACAGCCATCGCCGGCCGCCACACGCATGCCGCACAATACGCACATGACCACCCCCGATACCCGCAAAGCGCTCTGGCAGATCCACTTCTGTGTCCTGCTGTGGGGCGTCACCGCCATCCTCGGCAAGCTGATCACCCTGCCGGCGCTGCCGCTGGTGTGGTGGCGCATGTTGCTGGTGGTGGCCATGCTGGCGCTGCTGCCGCGGGTCTGGCGTGGCCTGCGTACCCTGCCGCTGCGGCTGGTGGCCGGTTATGCCGGCATCGGTGCGTTGGTGGCGCTGCACTGGCTCACGTTCTACGGCGCGGTGAAGCTGGCCAACGCCTCGGTGGCCGCCACCTGCATCGCGCTGGCACCGGTGTTCACCTCCATCATCGAGCCCTGGGTGGCCAAGCGGCCGTTCCAGCTGCGCGAACTGGCCTTCGGCCTGGCCGTGCTGCCGGGCGTGGCGCTGGTGGTGGGCGGCGTGCCCGATGGCATGCGTCTGGGGGTGCTGGTGGGCGCGCTGTCGGCGCTGCTGGTGGCCGTGTTCGGCTCACTCAACAAGCGCATGGTCAGCCATGCCGATCCGCTGACGGTGACCGCGCTGGAGCTGGGTGCCGGCACCCTCACCCTGACCCTGCTGGCGCCGCTGATGCCGTACCTGCTGCCGGCCCTGGCCAGCCCGCTGTGGGTGGTGCCGGACCTGCATGACGGGATCCTGCTGCTGGTGCTGGCCGGCGCCTGCACCCTGTTGCCGTTTGCCCTGGCCCTGGTGGCGCTGCGCCACCTGAGCGCCTATACGGTGCAGCTGGTGACCAACCTGGAACCGGTGTACGCGGTGGTGCTGGCGGTGGTGCTGCTGAACGAACAGCACGAAGTGACCCCGTGGTTCTACCTGGGCGTGGCGATCATCGTCGGCGCCGTGTTCCTGCACCCGCTGCTGAACCGCCGCAAGCCGGTGCAGCACCCGGAAATCCTGGGCACCGCCGAGGCCCGCAACATCGCCGAATGAAGCGCCGACGGTAGAGTCGAGCTTGCTCGACTGCTTTTCGCGCGATGCCAGCCGTAGAGTCGAGCTTGCTCGACTGTTTTTCGCCGGACGCCAACAGCAGTCGAGCAAGCTCGACTCTACCTGGACACAGGTCAACAGCAGTCGAGCAAGCTCGACTCTACCTGGACACATGCCAACCGCAGTCGAGCAAGCTCGACTCTACCTGGACACAGGCCAACCGCAGTCGAGCAAGCTCGACTCTACGGGGCCAGCTCCACGCGGTTGCGGCCGCCGGCCTTGGCCCGGTACAGGGCGGCGTCGGCGCGGGCCAGGGTCTGGTCGGTGTTTTCGCCCGGCTGGTACTGGGCCACGCCGATGCTGATGGTGACCGGGAAGCCCAGCGGCAGGTCGGCCACCGCCATGCGGAGGAACTCGCACTGCAGTTCGGCCGTGCGCAGGTCGATGTCGGGCATCAGCGCCACGAACTCCTCGCCGCCATAGCGCGCCGCCATGCCGCGCCCGCCGAAATGCGAGCGCAGCAGCACCCCCAGTTCGGCCAGCACCCGATCGCCGGTGGCGTGGCCCTGGAAATCGTTGATCTGCTTGAAATGGTCGATGTCCACCAGGGCCACGCAGGTCTGCCGCAGCTGACCATCGGCGGTGGCCACCGCTTCGGCCAGAGCGACGGCCAGCGCGCGTCGGTTCGGCAATCCCGTCAGTGCGTCGGTGCGGCTCTGTTCGGTCAGGTCGGCGTTCTGCGCCAGCAGCACCTCGTGGTACTGGGCCAGCAGGCGCTCGTAATCATCGCGCTCCAGCATGTGGTTCTGGATATCCAGCGCGAAGCGGCGCAGTTCCATCACCAGCATCACCTGGCGTGACAGCGCGGCCAGCGCCTCGGCCTTGTCCGGGGCCAGCTGCTGCGGGCGCGCATCAAACACGCACAGCGTGCCCAGCGGCAGGCCATCGCTGCTGACCAGCGGCGCGCCGGCATAGAAACGCACGTGCGGATCGCCGGTCACCACCGGGTTGTCGTGGAAGCGGATGTCCTGCAGCGCATCCTCCACCACCATGATTTCCTGCGGCTGCAGGATGGCGTGCCCGCACATCGATTCGCTGCGCAGGTTTTCCGCGGCATCAATGCCCTGGATGGATTTGAACCACTGCCGCTCGACATCGATCAGGGTGACCGCGGCCATGCTGGTACCGCACACCGCCTTGGCGATCACCACCAGGTCATCGAAGGATTTTTCACGGTCCGAATCGAGAATGCGGTAGCGATACAACGCCTGCAGGCGCTCGGCTTCGTTGGCAGGCTTGTCGGGCTTGATCATGCAGCGTCATGTTCCGGCAGGTCGCCGCCGAGTCTAGTCGATGTTGGCGCCGGGTCATGCCCGGCGGCCATTCGCCCCAGCGGGGCTTACCAGTCCTGCTGCTGCGGCAGCAGCCCGTGCAGCTCCTGGTCGGTCAGGTTGCGCCATTGGCCCGGCTTCAGCGCGCCGATCTTGACGTTGTCGATGCGCACGCGGCGCAGCTGGGTCACGCGGAAGCCGAACTCCGCGGCCATCAGGCGGATCTGCCGGTTCAGGCCCTGCTGCAGGGTGATGCGGAAACCGAACTTGGCAATGCGCGAGGTGCGGCACGGCAGCGTCATCTGGTTGTGGATGCGCACGCCGCGCGCCATGCCACGCAGGAATTCGTCGGTCACCGGCTTGTTCACTGCCACCAGGTACTCCTTCTGGTGGCCGTTCTCGGCACGCAGGATCTGGTTGACGATGTCGCCATTGCTGGTCATCAGGATCAGGCCTTCGGACTCCTTGTCCAGGCGGCCGATCGGGAAGATGCGCTGCTCGTGGCCGACGAACTCGACGATGTTGCCCTTCACCGAGGTCTCGGTGGTGCAGGTCACCCCGACCGGCTTGTTCAGCACGATGTAGACGTGGCGGCGCGCGCCCGGCTTGCGCGCGGTGCGGGCGCGCAGCGGCTGGCCGTCCACCAGCACGGTGTCGTCCTCGCCGACCACCGCGCCGGTGCCGGCCGGGTGGCCGTTCACGGTCACGCGCCGTTCGGCGATCAGACGGTCGGCCTCGCGGCGGGAGCAGAAGCCGGTTTCGGCAATATGTTTGTTGAGTCGGGTGGTCATGCGCCCATTATCCGGCATTGCCACCCTCCCCGCCTCATGCAACGGCAACGGAATCTGCGGTTTCGCCGTCGAAGACCCGGTTGCGGCCGCCGCGCTTGGCCACGTACATGGCATGGTCGGCACGCCGCAGCAGGGCTGCCAGATCGTCCTGGCCCGGCCGCCACTGGGCCAGGCCGATGCTGGCGGTCACCTGCAGGCCGGGCACCTGCAGGCTCTGGCAGGCTTCGGTGATGCGCTGGCGCAACACGTCCAGGCGCCGCCGCGCATCCTCGCGCGACACCCCCGGCAGCACCACCAGGAACTCCTCGCCGCCCATCCGCGCAACCTCGTCCTGGCCGCGCACGCTGGCGCGCAGGGCGCGGGCCACCGCCACCAGCACCTGGTCGCCGACCTCATGCCCGTGGCGATCATTGATGTCCTTGAACAGGTCCACGTCGAGGAAACCGATGACCAGGCCACCGTCGTCGCGCGCACCGCGCTGCAGGTGTTCGCCCAGCTGCTGCAGGCCGGCGCGGCGGTTGGGCAGGCCGGTCAGCGAATCGGTCTCGGCCAGGTGGCGCATCTCGTCGCGCTGCTGGCGCAGGCGGCCCAGGCGCAGGTTCAGCGCGTAGGCGGCCATCATCAGCAGCCACGTCACCGCCAGCTGCAGCGCTTCCACGCGGTATTCCAGCAACCACCCCGCACTGACGGCGTCGGCGCCGATCAGCACCAGCATCGGGGTCAGCGCGGCCAGCCCGGCCTGCGACCACACATCGCCGCGCAGCCGCGCCCACAGGCCCACGGCCAGCGACAGCGCACAGCCCAGGATGAAGCTGACCTGCAGGCCCACCGCCACCACCTGCAGACCGTCGCGGCCGAGCCACGGCACCAGCGCGGCCACCGCCAGCAGGCCCCACAGCACGATCTGCTGCGGCAGGCGCGAGCGAGGCAACTGCCGGTCACCCCCGTTCAGGCGCCACAGCGCCGGCAGTGCCATGGCCTGGGTGGCCGCGGTCAGCGCGATCAACCACCAGGCGGCGCGCTCGCCCACTGGCAGCCAAGGTTCGGGGTAACCAGACAGGCCGCCCAGCACCGCCTGCCACAGCACCAGGATCAGCGTGGCGCCGATGTAGAACAGGAAGCTGCGGTCACGGGTGGTCAGGTAGCCCATCAGTGCCGACAGCGCCAGCGCGATGGCCACCGCGATGCAGGCCGCGCGTACCAGCAGGCGGGCGGTGTCGTTCTGCTGCACCGGGCTGGGCGCGCCCAGCCGCAGGGTCGGCACCCAGCGCGCCTTCAGCGGGGTCTGCCAGGAAACGAAGAAGGGTTCATGGCTGCTGGCGCGGGGCACGGCCACCATGCCAATGCCGGCGCGGAAGCGCGAATCGCGGGTGCGCGCATCGTCCATGTTGCCGCAGATCTCGCGCTCGCCATGCTGCAGGCGGACTTCGCCGGCGAACACGTTGAACACATCCAGCGCCTGCGGTTCGCCCGACCAGCCGCCCGGCGGGGCATCCACCCGCACTTCCTGGCGCGGCCCGGCCAGCATCTGCGGCGTACACGCGCGGTGCGGTGTGGGCACATCGGTAGCGGCGCCCACCAGCAGATAGTCGCGCCCGGCTTCGGCCGCGCGCGCGTGGCCCAGCCAGGGCAATGCCAGCCAGGCCAGCAGCACCACCAGCACTGCCCCTACTTCAAACCGCACGTGCCTGCCGACCACGCTGTGTCCCGCTGTTGCTTACGTCCGCGCCCAGTGCACGTCGCCCCTGCGGCCATTATCGCAGCCTGCGGCGGCGCCGGTGTGTAGACCAAAGGTGGGGCCGCGCAGCGCGCCGGATCAGTGGTCCGCTCCGGGCTGGCCCACCAGGCGCAGCGGTCGCTGGTCGGCCAAGGTCAGCCGTTCCAGCGGCTGCGGGCGCTCGATGGCGAACCCCTGCAGGCCCTGCACGCCCAGTGCCGCCAGCGCGTTGGCCACTTCCTCGGTCTCCACCCATTCGGCCACCACTTCCATCTGCAGTTCGCGGCCCAGTTCGCTGATCGCGCGCACCGTGGCATGGCTGACCGGGTCGCTGCCCATGTCGCGCACGAAGGCCCCATCGATCTTCAGGATGTCGGCCGGCAACTGCCGCAGGTAGCCGAACGAGGACAGTCCCGAGCCGAAGTCGTCCAGCGCCATGCGGCAGCCGCGCGCCTTCACCGCATCGATGAACGCCCGCGCCTGGGTCAGGTTGCTGATCGCCGCTGTTTCGGTGATCTCGAAGCACAGCTTGGCCGCCAGGGCGCGGTTGCGTTCCAGCAGGTCGCAGACGAAGGCCAGGAACCCCGGCTCGGCGATCGACTGCGCCGACACGTTTACGTTGCACAGGCCAAGCTGGCGCACGTGCGCCGGGCAGACCTGCAGGTGGCGGAACAGCAGGCCCAGCACATGCCGGTCCAGCGCCACGGCCATGCCGTAGCGTTCCACCGCCGGCATGAACTGGCCCGGCAGGTGCAGTGCGCCGGCCGCATCGCGCATGCGCACCAGCACCTCGTAATGCAGGTAGCCCGGATCGCCCACCTTGGCGATGCGCTGGGCGTAGAGCAGCATGCGGTTCTCGGCCATGGCCCGGCTGACCCGCTGCAGGCGCTCGGCCTCCTGCCGCCGCTCTTCCAGCGCCAGGCGGTCTTCGTTGAAACAGTGGATGCGGTTGCGCCCGGCCTGCTTGGCCGCATAGCAGGCGCTGTCGGCCGCGCTCATCAGCCAGTTCACGTCCTGCGCGTCGGCGGTCACTTCCACCACGCCGATGCTGCAGCTCAACTGCGGGCTGCCTTCGCTGATCGGGAACGTGGCCTGGCCCAGGTTGCGCAGCAGCCGCTGCAGCACGCGCTTGGCCTCGTCCTGGCTGGCGCGGGCCAGGAACACCGCGAACTCATCGGCGCCCAGCCGGCCGACCCAGTCGCCGTCGCGCACCGCGCCGATCAGGTACTCGGCGAAGCCGCGCAGCATCTGGTCGCCGGCGGCGTGACCGAAGCTGTCGTTGACCAGTTTGAAGTGGTCCAGGTTGATGTAGCACAGCGAATGCACTCCCCCTTCGGAGCGCACCTGCAGCAGGGCGTTCTCCAGCAACCGCTCGATCTCGCGGCGGTTGATCAGGCCGGTCAGCGGATCATGGCTGGCGTGGTGCTCGATCTCGCGGGCCAGGGCATGGTGCTGGCTGACATCTTCGATGATCGCAAACACCGACAGGCCGCGGCCGGGGGTACGCACGCCGGTGCCACTCCAGCGGCCCCACACCAGGCTGCCGTCACGCCGGCGGAAGCGCAGCTCGCCCGGCCGCAACTGCCGCTCCCAGTCGATCTGGCCGTGCTCGTCCAGCACCAGCTCGCCTTCCATCAACAGCTCGGCAAAGGTGGTCTGCAGCAGCTGGTCGCGGCGGTAGTCCAGGATATCGGCGATGGCCTGGTTGGCCTCGATGACCCGGCCCTGCGCGTCCAGCTTCAGCATGCCCACGTTGGCCTGGTAGAACGCGGCGCGGAAGCGGCTTTCATGTTCGCCCATGTCCTTGCCCACGCGTCGGGCCAGGGCAATGGCCATCAGGGTGATGCCCAGCACCGACACGCCGCCGACCACCAGGGTGGCGATGCGTACCGCCCGTGACATGTCCAGCAGGGCCTGGGAAAACGCCTTCGCCTGCGCCTGCAGGGTCTGGTCGATGTCGCGCAGGCGCTGCAGGTAGGAATCGCGCGCCTGCACCGACAAGGGGCCTTCATGGTGGCGCTGGCGCAGTTCGCTGATCAGCGCCTGCATGGCCAGCACGCCCGGGTCGGTCTGCCGCCACAGCGTGGTGGCATCACGGAACGCGCCGAAATCGCGGGCATGGCGGAACGAGAACACCAACCGCGCCACATCGCCCTTGGCGTTGCCGCCGCGCAGGAAGCCGGCGCGGGCGGTCGCCTCGTCCGGCTCGGGCTGTTCCAGCGCCAGGCGCGCGTGCAGGTCACCCAGCGGCAGCTGCAGCGCGCGCTCGGCATCATTCAGATCGATCAACTGGCCGCGCACCAGGTATCGGCTCAGCGCCGAGGTGGCCTCCTGCTGGCCGCGCGACCAGTGCCCCTGGCCGGCAATCCAGGCGGTGGACGCCGCCTGCAGCTCCTGGATGACAGCCGACAGCCCGACCAGGCCGATCGCCATCCCGGTCAGCAATGCAAACCGCAGCCCCAACCCCCGGGTCATCGGCACCCGTCGGTCCTGCTGCTCGCTACCCCTCCTACCCATCCTGGATCCCCCGGACGCGATTACGGTGGCAACCTCCTGCGGAACCCGTTCAGCCTAGAACCGTGGATGTGTGGACGGTGCGAAGCCCACGAAAAAGGGCGGCGGTCGCCCGGGCCATCCGAAGATGAATGCCCGATCGACCACCGCCCCTTCAGGCGTGGTGCTTAGAAGCTGCGCGGACCGCGCGGCTTGAAGCCATCACGGCGCGGCGGGCGACCTTCACGGTCACCGCCGGGGCCACCCGGGCCACCGCGGCGCGGGCCACCCGGACCGCCCGGACCGCGCTTGTCGAAGCGCGGCTTGAACGGACGCGGAGCCGGGTTGATCTCTTCACCGGCCGCCAGCGGACGCATCTGCAGCTGCTGGCCCGACACCCACACCTTCTGCAGGTGGCTGAGCACGTCCTGCGGCATCTGCGCCGGCAGGTCCAGCAGCGAGAAATCGTCGTGGATGTCGATACGGCCGATGTAACGGCTTTCCAGGCCCGCTTCGTTGGCGATGGCGCCGACGATGTTGGCCGGCTTCACGCCGTGCTGGTGGCCCACCGAAATGCGGTAGGTCTCCATGCCCTGGTCCGGTGCACCACGCGGCGGCACTTCACGGCGCGGGCGCTGTTCGAAACCACCCTCGCCCTCTTCGCGGCGCGGGCCACGTTCGAAGCGCGGGCCGCGTTCGTTGCGGTCGAAGCGGTCACCGCGTTCCGGGCGGTCGCCACGGTCGAAACGCTCGCGCGGCGCGCGTTCTTCACGCGGCGCACGCACCGGCGGCTGCAGCAGGAACGGGGTATCGCCCTGCAGCATCTTGGCCAGGGCGGCAGCCACTTCGATGGCCGGCACGTTCTGCTCGGTCTCGAAACGCTCCAGCAGCTGGCGGTAGAAATCCAGACCGCCGGCGCTCAGGGTTTCGCTGATGCGCGAGGTGAACTTGTTGATGCGGGTATCGTTGACAGCTTCCACGCTCGGCAGCTGCATTTCTTCGATCGGCTGGCGGGTGGCGCGCTCGATCTGGCGCAGCATGCCCTTCTCGCGCGGGGTGGCGAACAGGATCGCCTCGCCGCTGCGGCCGGCACGGCCGGTACGGCCGATGCGGTGCACGTAGCTTTCGGTGTCGTACGGGATGTCGTAGTTCAGCACGTGGCTGATGCGCTCCACGTCCAGGCCGCGGGCCGCCACGTCGGTGGCCACCAGGATGTCCAGCTTGCCTTCCTTCAGCATGGCAATGGTGCGCTCACGCTGGGCCTGCTGCATGTCACCGTTGATGGCGGCAGCGGCCAGGCCACGGGCCTGCAGCTTGCTGGCCAGTTCTTCGGTGCCGGCCTTGGTGCGCGCGAAGATGATCATCGCGTCGAACGGCTCGACTTCCAGGATGCGGGTCAGCGCGTCCAGCTTGTGCATGCCGCTTACCCACCAGTAACGCTGGCGGATGTTGGCCGAGGTGGTGGTCTTGGCCGCGATGGTCACTTCCACCGGGTCCTGCAGGTAGGTCTGCGCGATGCGGCGGATCTGCGGCGGCATGGTGGCCGAGAACAGGGCCACCTGGCGCTGCTCCGGCAGCTTCTTCAGCACCGCTTCGACGTCGTCGATGAAGCCCATGCGCAGCATTTCATCGGCTTCGTCCAGCACCAGGGTCTTCAGCTCGGACAGGTCCAGGGTGCTGCGGTCCAGGTGGTCGATCACGCGGCCGGGGGTACCGACCACGATGTGCACGCCGCGGCGCAGGGCCGACAGCTGCTGGCCGTAGGGCTGGCCGCCGTACACCGGCAGCACGCGGAAACCGGGGATCTTCGAGGAATACGACTGGAACGCTTCGGCCACCTGGATGGCCAGCTCGCGGGTCGGCGCCAGGATCAGGGCCTGCGGCTTGGTCTGCTGCAGATCGATGTTGGACAGCACCGGCAGCGCGAAGGCCGCGGTCTTGCCGGTACCGGTCTGGGCCTGGCCCAGCACGTCGCGGCCTTCCAGCATGGCCGGAATGGTGGCGGCCTGGATCGGCGAGGGGGTTTCGTAGCCGATGGCGCTGACCGCCTGCATGACAGGCTCGGACAGGCCGAGCTGCGAGAACTGCAGCGGCGCTTGGGAATCTTGGGACATGGAAAACTCCAAAGGCACGGCCATCTGCATGGCAGTGCGATAAAAAAGGGATGGTCCGCGCTTTGGGCGCCCTTCTTATCGCGTGCCCTGGCGCTGCTCGTTCGGAGGGAGATTCACTCGCTCAGAGCGGAATGATACCGCACCGTGCCTGAACGGCGCGTACAGGAAACCATTCGCATCCATGGCCGCCCGCACTGGCGCACAATACGCGACCCGCGCGGCCGGCCCCGGCCCGCCCCCACCAGGAAACCGCGTTCCATGCAGATTCTCGAATTCGATCTCGACGGCGAGTACGTCGAACTGAAGCAGTTGCTGAAGCTGGCCGACCTGGTCACCAGCGGCGGCGAGGCCAAGATGGTGATCGGCGACGGCCAGGTGCTGGTGGACGGCCAGGTCGAGCTGCGCAAGGCCTGCAAGATCCGCGCAGGCCAGGTGGTGGAATTCAACGACAGCCAGATCCGCGTGCTGGCGGCCGGCTGACCCGACCGGGCAAGGCAGGGTCAGGCCACGCGCTGGGTCAGGTGCGAGGCAATCACCTTGCGGAACGGTGCCACGCCCTGCGCCAGCCGCAACCCGGCCGCGCGCAGCAGGCGGGCCGGCGCACGGTCGTCGGTATACAGGCTGGCGATGGCGTTGGTGGCCTCGTACAGCGGCCGCGAGACCAGCCGGTGGCCGCGCTCGTAGCGGGCCAGCATGCCGTCGGCGCCGATGTCCGCCCCGCGTCGCTGCTGTTCCAGGATGCCCTGCGCCAGGCGCTGCGCACTGGCCAGGCCCAGGTTGAAACCGTGGGCGGTGACCGGGTGCATGCCCACGGCGGCATCGCCGATCAGCGCACAGCGGCTGCCGACGAAACGGTGCGCGTAGACACCGACCAGCGGATAGGCCTGCGGCGTGGCCACCGGCTGCATCTGCCCCAGGCGGTGCTCGAAGAACCCGGTGATGGCCTGGCCGAAGGCCACCTCGTCCATCGCCAGCAGCTGCTCGATCTGCCGCGGCGGCAGGGTGACCACCGCTGATGCCTGCCCTTCGTTGAGCGGCAGCAGGGCCAGGGTACGGCCGTAGCCGAACCATTCCCAGGCGGTGTGGCGATGGTCGCGCTCGACCTGCATGCGGCACACCAGCATCGATTTACCGAAGTCGCGCATCTGCGCGCCGATGCCCAGCAGGCGGCGGGTGGCGGAAAAACGGCTGTCGGCGGCCACCAGCAGGCGCGCGTGCAGTTGGCTGCCGTCATCCAGGGTGACCACGTGGCCCTGTGCATCGGCACGCAGCGACTGCAGCTTGCGCCCGTCGAGCAGGTGCAGGCCCGCCTGGTCCTGCACGCCCTGCCAGGCCGCCCGCCGGATCAGGTGATTGGGCACCAGCCAGCCCAGCGGCTGGTCGGCCGTGCGTTCACTGGCGAAGGTAAGCGCGAACGGCGAGCCGCCATTGAGCACCTTGGCATCGCGCAGTTCGGCAATTTCGCTGGCCGGCAGCTGTTGCCACAGGCCCAGCTGTTCCAGCGTCTGGCGCGAGGCATGGGTGAGTGCGATCTCGCGACCGTCGAAGGCGGCCGCCGCCAGCGCCTGGCGTGGCTGCGCTTCCACCAGCCCGACCTGCAGGCCGCTGCCGGCCAGCGCGCGCGCAAAGCACAGGCCGGCCGGCCCGGCGCCCACCACCACCACGTCCATTCCACGCATGCCTGTCTCCTGACCCTTGTCCGTTCGCTACCAGCTTAGCGCTGGGCACGTTAAGGACCTTGATCTGGATCAGCGCAGCAGCCGGCGCCTGCCCTCTACCGGGCTTACAGCAGGGCCAGCACCAGCGACAGCACCGCCACGATCGACACCACCCAGACCAGGCTGCGCACATACGGCACACCGCTGGCGTACAGCGGCAGGTACACCACGCGGGCCCAGAAGTAGACCTGCGCGGCCAGCACCGTGTGCTCGCTGCTGCGCCCGGACAGCACCACCGCAATGGCGGCGGCGGCGAAGAACGGGAAGGTTTCGAAGAAATTGGCCTGGGCCCGCGCCAGCCGTGCCGCCAGCGCACCCAGCGGCGCGTTCTGGCCGTCGCGTGCCGAAGCATTCCACTTCAGGCCGCGCTCGCGGGTGGCCGCACCGGTGGCGGCAAAGATATGCACGAAGCCGAGCAGCATTGCCCAGGCCAGCATCGTCAGTTCGGTCGCCATGTTCGATCTCCGTCAGGGAGCGGAAGCGCGCAGGCTGTAGCCGGCCAGGCGCCAGGTCTGGTCCTCGTCGAAACGGAACGACACCAGTTCGCGCACCGGCTGGGCGCTGCTGGCAAAGCGGGTGGGGAAGCTGACGTTGATGTACAGCCCTTCCGGCACGGCCGCGCCGGGGCCGTACTTCACCCGGGTCACGCTGGGCTGGCCACGCCCGGCCAGGGCGCCCAGGCGGGTGCGGTCGGCGGTGAGCTGGCTGACGAAAGCAGCCTTGGGAACGGCGCGGCGCGCCACGACCGAAGCACCGTCCCACAGTTCACCGGCGCGATTGCCATCGACCAGCTGCGCGGCTTTCAGCGCAGCGGCGGTCATTTCTGCGTCCTGCTTCTGCACCTGGGCCTGCTGGGCCGGGGTCAGCGTCGGCGCGGCCGCGGTGGCGGGCTTGGCGGCGGCCGGCGTGGCCGGTGCCGGGCGCGCCGGTGCCGGTGCGGGCGTGGCCGGCGCAGGTGCCTGCGCCAGTGCGGCCAGGGGCAACAGGGACAGCAACAGGAACGCGCGCTTCATGGCCACCGCCGGTTCAATGAATGGAACCGCAGTCTACGCCAGCGCGGTGATCGGCTCGTCAGCGCGTCGTACTGCTGGCTTCCACTGCAGCGGCCTCGGCCTCGGCGGGTGCGCCGCCGCTACCCGCGGCCGGCGGCTGCTCGGCCACCGGCTGCTCGGCCACCGGCGGCTCGGGCGGCGCCGGCGGCAGGGTGGCCACGTCGATCTCGGACAACGGACTTTCTTCCGGGCACACCGGATCGGGGAAGCCGAAGCGCTCCTTCAGCGCCTGCCCGCAGCTGTTGATCGATTCCATGTCCACGCCCTCGCGCTTGCACTGCTGGTCGAAGGCGACCAGGAAGGCATCCTTGCGCTGCACGAAATCATCGCCGCAGGTGCGCATCTGCTTGATCCGCTCCAGATCGTCCTGCACCGCGTTGGTGCCATCCAGGCCGAACTGGCGCAGCTCCTCGGGAGTGAGCAGGCGCAGGCTGCGGTTGGGCACGGTCATCATCAGATCGGCCACGCCCACGGCAACGCCGTTGCGCTGCAGGTAATCCTTCACGTTGTCATAGACCTCGTGCAGTTCGCGGTTGAGTTCCGCGCGCGAGGTCGCCTTGGAACTGATGCGCATCATGCGGTGGATGCCGACCTTGCCCGACAGCAGGCGGTTGTCGCCCGCGGCAAGCACGAACACACAGGCGCTGTGGCAGATCGACCCTTCGCGCACCCAGATCGTCCAGCCCGATTCACCGATGCTGTCGCCGGCCACGATGGCCGATTCCACTTGGCCGCCACTGGAATCCAGATCGAGGATGCGCTTGTGGATCTTCAGCGCGTCGGCCACCACGGCCAGGCGCCAGACCAGTTCGGCGAAACCGGGATTGATCTTGCCGGCGTAACGCACGCGCAGCAGCCCACGCTCGGCGCACGGCGCCAGCGCCTGCTGGATCTGATCGCGCCCCAGCCCTTCCAGCGCCACGCCATCGCCACCCTCACCGGCGTAATCAGTGCTGCAGCTGATCCAGGCGTTGCCGTTTTCCAGTTGCGCCGCCGCCCACGGCCGGTCCGCCCGACTGCGCGGCGGTGCCGGCGGCAGCGGTGCATCGGCGGCATTGATCGACACCATGTTCTCGCCATCGCTGGCCGGCGCCCGCGCCGCCTTGTCGGCCGCGGTCACGTTGCCGGGATTTTCCAGTTGCTTGCAGCCGGCAAGGGCCAGGCACAACAGGGGCAACCAGCGGAATCGGAAAGACATCGGGCAACCGGTATTCGAGGGAAGCGAGAGCCACAGTCTACCCGCCAACGCCGCGCATTCAGCGTGCGCCACTGAACCCATGGTGACCCTGGGAACCGCATCCACGCATGGCGTGGATCTACCGACTGGGTAATGGGAACGGCATCCACGCATGGCGTGGATCTACTGGCGCAACCGTGATCAGGTAGATCCACGCCATGCGTGGATGAATCTGTCACTCACCCAAATCCATCCGGGGTCAGAGCCCGTGGCTGCGCAACGGGATCCGACCCCGCGCCGTCCCTACAGATCGCAGCCATCTGTCGCAGGCGGGGTGGGTCCGGTTGCGGGGGTGTCCGCGGCATGGATGCCGCGGCCAAGGCTCCATGGACGGATTTACGGCGTCCCCCGCAACCGGACCCACCCCGCCATCCCCCGGATAGCCCGCTTTTGACGTTGACGTCGACGTTGGTTCAGCGGGTGCAGGGCGCAGCCCTGCCGTACCCCCTTCAGCATCCATGTCCGAAAATGGCGAGTATCGTCCCCCACCGCAGCCTAGACTGGTGCCATGGACAGCTCCCCCGCCCTCGACACCGCCGCCTGCGACCGCGCCCGCCTGGCCCGCGATGCGCGCTTCGACGGCGTGTTCTTTACCGCCGTGCGCAGCACCGGTATCTATTGCCGCCCAGTGTGTCCGGCGCCGCCGCCGAAGCCGCGCAACATCAGCTACTACCGCACGGCCGCCGCGGCTGCCGCTGCTGGCTACCGGCCCTGCCTGCGCTGCCGCCCCGAACTCGCGCCGCAGGCGCAGCAGGCCCTGGCCGGGCAGACCGTGCAGCGCGCCCTGGCCCTGATCCACAATGGTTTCCTGCAGGAACAGTCCATGGCCGAACTGGGCCACCGCCTGGGCCTGAGCGCACGCCAGCTGCAACGCCTGTTCGTCGAACACCTGGGCGCCACGCCCGCGCAGATCCACGCCACCCATCGCCTGCTGCTGGCCAAGCAACTGCTGACCGAAACCGCGCTGCCGGTGACCGACGTCGCCCTGGCCGCCGGCTACAACAGCCTGCGCCGCTTCAATACCGCTTTCCTGCAGGGCTGCGGCATGCCGCCCACCGCGCTGCGCCGCCAGCATGCCCCGCTGGTCGCAGCCGACGATGGTCTGGTACTGCGCCTGGGCTACCGGCCGCCGCTGGATTTCCCGCGCATGCTGGCCTTCCTGCGCAAGCGCAGCCTGCCCGGCATCGAACTGATCGACGATGACAGCTACCAGCGCGTGCTGGGCACGCCCGAACGCCCCACCCTGCTGCGGGTAACCGCCGATCCCAAGCGCCCCGAACTGCGCCTGCAGATGGGCGCGGTCGATCCCCGCCTGATCCCGGACATCGTGCGCCGGGTGCGCCGGGTGTTCGATCTGGACGCCGACCTGCAGCAGGTGCATGCCGCACTGGCCGAAGAACCGCTGTTGGCCCGCGGCATCGCCGAACGCCCCGGACTGCGCGTACCCGGCGGCTGGGATGGCTTCGAGGTGGCCGTGCGCGCGGTACTGGGCCAGCAGGTCAGCGTGGCCGCAGCGACCACCTTCGCGCGCCGGCTGGTCGATGCCTGGGGCGCCCACCTGCCGGGCATGCCGCTGGCATTCGACCGCCAGTTCCCGCTGCCACAGGTGCTGGCCGACGCGCCGCTGGAATCAATCGGCCTGCCACGCACGCGCGCAGCCACGGTGCGTGCGCTGGCCGCGGCCTGCGCCAGCGGTGCGTTGGATTTCGGGCCAGGCCAGGCCTTGGACGAATTCGTTGCACGCTGCGTTGCCCTGCCCGGCATCGGGCCATGGACGGCGCAGTACATCGCCCTGCGTGGGCTGGGCCAACCCGATGCGTTCCCCGCCGGCGACCTGGTGCTGCAGCAGGTGCTCGGCCATGCGCAGGGCCAGCGCCTGAGCGAACGCGCCACCGAGGCCCGCTCGCAGGCCTGGCGACCGTGGCGCGCCTATGCCGTGCTGCACCTGTGGCACCTGTCCGGCACCTTTGTTGGAGAACCGACATGACCCTGTTGTTCGATCGTTTCGACAGCCCGATCGGCGAGCTGACCATCGCCGGCAACGAACATGGCCTGTCCCATGTGCTGTTCCCGGAAAACCGGCACCCGGCACGCGGGCGCGGCGACTGGCAGTACGCGCCGGGTGCGTTGCCGCAGGCACGCGAACAGTTGCTGCAGTACCTGCACGGCGAACGCAGCCGCTTCGATCTGCTGCTGGCGCCGCGTGGCACGCCGTTCCAGCTGCGTGTGTGGCAGGCGCTGGCGGTCATTCCGTTCGGCCAGACCTGGAGCTACCTGCAGCTGGCCCAGCACCTGGGGCAGCCCACGGCCACCCGTGCGGTGGGCGCGGCCAACGGGCGCAATCCATTGCCGATCGTGCTGCCCTGCCACCGCGTAATCGGCAGCAATGGCACGCTGACCGGCTTCGGCGGCGGCCTGGAAACCAAGGCAGCCCTGCTGCGGCTGGAGCAGCGGCAGGCACCGTTGTTTGCGTGAGGGTTGGTTGGCTGTTGGTAGGTGTCGACCTTGGTCGACACGCTGTGGCCGCATCAGGCGTCCTCCGCTGGGGTCAGAGCCGTTTCCCCGTGGGAAACGGATCCGACCCCGCTGGCCGGTAGATCCACGCCGTGCGTGGATGACGTTCATGCCGCGGACACGGCGTGCGACAGCACGCCGTGTCTTGGGCACGTCATTGCCGCCGCTTATCATGTCGCGATGACTTCCGTACGCCTGACCTGTTCGCTGGCGCTGCTGCTGCCCCTGGCCGCCTGCACGACCACGCCCTCTTCGTCCGCGCCGGTTGCGCGCGCCGACGCGCCGCCACCGAAGCTGTTGCTGATTTCCATCGACGGCCTGCGCGCCGATGCGCTGGATCGTGGGCTTACGCCGAACCTGCAGCGCATCATCGATGGCGGCGTGCGCGCCCGCTGGATGACCCCCTCGTACCCGTCGCTGACCTTCCCCAACCACTACACCCTGGTCACCGGCCTGCGCCCGGACCACCACGGCATCGTCAACAACAGCATGGAAGATCCCGCGCTGGGGCGCTTCAGCCTGGGCGACCGCGAGGCGGTGACCAACAGCTACTGGTGGGGCGGCGAACCGATCTGGGTCGGCGCGGAAAAAGTGGGCGTGCGCACCGCCACCACTTCCTGGCCCGGCAGCGAGGCCGAGATCGACGGCACCCGGCCCAGCCGCTGGCAGGTGTACGACAGCAAAGAGCCGCTGCAGCAGCGCGCGCAGACCGTGCTGGACTGGCTGGCACAGACCGATGCCGATGCGCCGCGGCTGACCACGCTGTACATGGAAAACGTGGACAAGGCCGGGCACAACCATGGTCCGGATTCACAGCAGTATGCCGATGCGATCGTGCTGGCCGACCAGGTGATCGGCCAGGTGCTTGATGGCCTTGATGCACAGGGGCTGGCGGCGTCGACCAACGTGGTGGTGGTCTCTGACCACGGCATGGCATCGGTACCGGAAGGCCAGGTGATCGCCACCGAGTCGATGGTCGATCCGTCGCTGGCGCGCAACGTCAGCCAGGGCCAGTCGGTGGGCTTCGAGCCGGTGACCGGCCGCGAAACGCAGGCCGAACAGGCCCTGCTGGGCCGCCACGCGCATTACGAATGCTGGAAGAAGGAGGCGCTGCCGCCGCGCTGGCATTACGGCAGCCACCCGCGCGTTCCGGCCATCGTCTGCCAGATGGATGAAGGCTGGGATGCGCTGCGCGCCGAGCGTATCGCCAAGCGCGACCACCAGGACCGCGGCTCGCACGGCTACGACAATGCCCTGCCCTCCATGCGCGCGGTGTTCGTGGCGCGCGGCCCGTCGTTCCAGCAGGGCCTGCTGATCGACGGGTTCGACAACGTGGATGTGTACCCGCTGCTGGCGCATCTGCTGCAGGTGCCGGCGGCGCCGAACGATGGCAATGCCGAGACGTTGAAGAAAGCGTTGCGCTGACGGCGCAGCATCCGCCGGGCATGGCGCGGCGCTACCGTTCCCACCCTGGGTAGCGCCGGGCCATGCCCGGCGAGCGCAGCGGCAGCAACACCGGGCACAAAAAAAACGCGGCGCCAGGCGCCGCGTTTTCTTCAAGCAACCGCCGGCCGGATCAGGCCTTGGCAGCTGCCTTCTTCGCCACAGCCTTCTTGGCCGGAGCCTTGGCCACGGTCTTCTTGGCAACCGGGGCGGCGGCGCCTACAGCGACCTTGCTCGCGGTGTGCGAACGGGCGTTGCCGTAGCTGGCGTTGTAGCGCTTGCCCTTGGCGGTCTTGCGGTCACCCTTACCCATGTCTTCAACTCCTCAAGTGTGAAATCTGGTTACCCCGTACTGACACGGGTTCGGCGGGGCCGCCTTGCTGGGCGCCCCCGCGCACGATCAGAAAGCCTATCACGACGCGCCTAGTGCGCGCAGCTGGCGTCGTGGACGTGGCCGTGGTTCAGGCGCAGGTTCACCAAGTGCGCCACGCCAACCAGCAGGCCGCCGACGGTCATCACCACTGCATGCGGCACCGCATTGTGGTGCAGCGGGTCGTACAGCACGCCCGCCCACAGCGCCACCAGGCCGGGAATCAGGAAGCCCAGCGCGCGCAGCGCGCCATGCCGGCGGTAGCCCATGACCAGGCTGAACAGCCCCAGCAGCGTCACGAACACCACCAGCGCCATCTCCACCCCGTCGCTCAGCCAGAACGACAGGCCCAGCGAAGGCGCGATCGCAAGCAGCACCGGAATGACCGCGCAGTGCACGGCGCACAGCATCGAACCGGTGGCACCGAAGCGATCGAGCAGGCGGCGGAACGAGGAGGACAGGGACATGACTTCCAGCAGGGTCGGCGAATCGTTATGGAATAATATAACATTCACTCCTGCCCCGCACGGTTTCCCTCCCCTGTCCTTCGACGGGATACGTGCGCCACCCGATTGATACAAAGTAACAAAGGACTTGCCGATGTCTGCCCATTTCCCGCGGTTGAAGCCGCATTCCCTGGCCTTGGCCCTCGCCGCCCTGCTGCCGTCAGCTGCGTTCGCCGCCGGCGACGATGCTGGCCAACGTGACCGCCACCTGACCGAGCTCTCTTCGGTGCAGGTCACTGCCTCGCCGCTGCAGGGTGATGCCGAGTCGCTGGCGCGCCCGGTGGACGTGCTGACCGGCGAACGCCTGGACGAACAGAAGGCCGGCACCCTGGGCGACACCGTGGCCAAGCTGCCCGGCGTGCAGAGCACCTTCTTCGGGCCCGGCGTCGGCCGCCCGATCATCCGCGGCCAGGAAGGCCCGCGCGTGGCCGTGCTGTCCAACGGCATGGGCAACATGGATGCCTCCACCGTCAGCGCCGACCATGCCACCAGCATCGAACCGTTCCTGGCCGACCAGATCGAAGTACTGAAGGGCCCGGCCACCTTGCTGTTCGGCAGCGGCGCGATCGGCGGCGCGGTGAACGTGGTCGATGGCCGCATCGCGCGTGACCTGCCGGACCGCCCGCTGAGCGGCCGCGCCGAACTGCGTGGCAACTCGGTCAACGACGAACGCAGCGGCATGTTCCGCCTGGACGGCGTGAGCGGCAACGTGGTGCTGCATGTCGACGGCCTGGTGCGCAACGGCGATGACTACCGCATTCCCGGCTATGCGGTGATCGACAGCCTGGAAGACCATCACGACGACCACGACCACGCCGGCGAAGAAGGCGAAGAGCCGCGCCGCGGCCGTCTGGACAACAGCTCCATCCGTACCCGCGCCGGCGGCGTGGGCGCGACCTGGCTGGGCGAAGGCGGCTACTTCGGCGTGTCGGCCAGCACCTATCGCACCAACTACGGCATTCCCAACGGCGCCCACGTGCATGCCGAGGGCGATGACCACGACCATGATCACGACCACGACCATGGCGAAGAGGAAGAAGGTGACGAGCATGACGTGCGCATCGACATGGTGCAGAACCGCTTTGAAACCAAGGCGGGCATCTACAACCCGGTGTCGTTCCTGAAGAACGTCAACGCGCGCGTGGCCTACACCGATTACGAACACGTGGAGCTGGAAGCCGGCACGCCGTCCACCCGTTTCACCAACCGTGGCATTGAGACCCGCCTGGAAGCGGTGCAGCAGCAGATCGGTGGCTGGGACGGCGCCTTCGGCCTGCAGTTCGGCAACAGTGATTTCGGCGCCCGTGGCGAAGAGGCCTTCGTGCCGGACACCAACACGAAGAACGTCGGCCTGTTCGTGCTGCAGGAAAAGCAGTTCGGCCCGTTCAAGCTGGAAGTGGGTGGCCGCCACGACCAGGTGAAGCTGGACCCGACCGGTGACTACCGCCGCCGCTCGTTCGATGCCACCAACCTGTCCGCGGCCGGCATCTGGAAGCTCAACGATGCGGTGGACCTGCGCATCGGCGTGGACAGTTCCGAGCGTGCACCGACCAATGAAGAGCTGTATGCGGCCGGCGCGCACATCGCCACCCGTTCGCTGGAAATCGGCGATGCCAACCTGAAGACCGAGCGCGGCCAGCGCGTGGAGCTGGGCATCCACACCCACAGCGAGCGCCTGGACTTCTCTGCCGCCATCTACCAGACCAGGTTCAAGGACTTCATCTACCTGGCCGACACCGGCGTGACCGAAAGCCTGCCGGTGCGTGCCTGGACCCAGCAGGACGCGGTGTTCAAGGGCGCCGAAGCCGAAGCACTGGTGCATCTGTTCGAGGGCGGCGCCGGCGATTGGGACCTGCGCGTGTTCGGTGATTACGTGCAGGCCAAGCTGGACGGCAGCGGCAGCCGCAACCTGGCGCTGGCGGTGCCGCACGGCGACCACAACCACAACTACAGCGTGGAACTGGCCAACACCGGTTACCTGCCGCGCATCGCCCCGGCACGCGTGGGCGCGGACCTGCGCTGGGCCAAGGACGGGTGGCGTGCGTCGGTGGGCGCGGTGCGCTACAGCCGGCAGAAGGACGTGGCGCAGAACGAGGAACCGAGCGACGGCTACACCCTGGTCGATGCGCACTTCGCCTACCGCTGGGACCGCAACGACAGCAACAACTACGAGGTGTTCCTGGACGGCAACAACCTGACCAACCGCGAAGTGCGCCCGCACACCTCGCTGCTGCGGGATTACTCGCCGCTGCCGGGCCGTGGTGTCGCGTTCGGTATTCGCGCGTACTTCTGATCGGCCATCCACGCATGGCGTGGATCTACTGGGGTCGGATCCCTTTCCGCAGGAAAGGGCTCTGACCCCGCTCCAACACAGCAAGCATCCAAGGGGCCTTCGGGCCCCTTTTCCATGGCGCGCGATCCTTCACGCCATCCTCACAAAGATGTGCGTAGAGCAACAAACGGACAATCCCGTCACTGAACGTCTCGCCAACCGGACACTATTGTCCGAAAATGAAGCCATGACCGCACAACGCGCTGATGCTGCCGCCCGCCGGGCCCTGATCCTCGATGCCGCCGACCATGTGTTCGGCCAACACGGCGTAACCGCGCCGCTGGACCTGGTGGTCGAACGTGCCCAGGTGGGCCGCGCCACCCTGTACCGCAACTTCCCCGACCGCACCGCCCTGATCCAGGCCCTGCTGCAGCGCACGGTGGACCGCATCCGCCGCCAGGTGGAACAGCTGGGCGACCGCGACGACGCCCTGTTCGAAGTGTTCGAAGGCATGGCCCAGCGCATCATCGATTCGCCGGCGCTGGCCGACTACTGGCGCGCGGTGGATTCGGACGTGGCGGCCATGCGCATCGCGCGCGAGACCGTGCGCGATCTGCTGGAAGCACCGATCGCGCGCGCCAAGGCCGCCGGCCTGTGCCGCCCGGATCTGGAGAAGACGGATATTTCACTGATCTCGGGCATGCTGGGCGCAGCCCTGCGCGGCAAGACCCGCGAAGAGCGCGCGCAGTTGGCCGGGCGCGCCCTGCAGCTGCTGCGCGGGGGCCTTCAGGGAGCAGCCAGCGGAGACCGCTGATGGTGCAGCCGTATCTCAAACCGATTCCGGATTGGGAGGAGCACGAGAAGCCGACCATGCCCGGCTCGGCCTCGATGCCCTGGCACCCGCCGCAGCGGCGGGCGGCCTACGCGCTGGTGTCGCTGCTGGTGGCGATCACCGGTGGCCTGGGCAATGCGCTGGTGACCGCCAACCTGCCGTTCCTGCAGGGCCAGCTGGCGCTCACCCCCACCCAGGGCAGTTGGCTGGTGGCCGCCTACGCCATGGTGAACGTGACCGCCAACCTGCTGGCCTTCAAGTTCCGCCAGCAGTACGGCATCCGCCTGTTCGCCGAAATCGGCCTGGGCCTGTATGCGGCGCTGGCGGTACTGCATCTGTTCGTGGGCAGCTTTGAGACCACCCTGCTCACCCGCGCCGCCAGTGGTTTCGCCGGCGCCGCCTGTTCCACCCTGGGCACGCTGTACATGCTGCAGGCCCTGCCCCGCCGCTTCACCGGCAACCTGCTGGTGGTCGGCGTGGGTCTGTCACAGCTGGCGGTGCCGATCGCCTGGATCGTTTCGCCCACCCTGGTCGATACCGGCCAGTGGCACCAGCTGTATTCCTTCGAAGCCGGCCTGGCGCTGTGCGCATTCGCCGCGGTGGTGCTGCTGAAGCTGCCGCCGGGCGTGCAGATCAAGGCCTTCGAACCGCTGGATTTCCTCACCTTCGCCCTGCTGGCGCCGGCCGTGGCGCTGCTGGTGGTGGTGCTGGCGCAGGGTTACACGCGCTGGTGGCTGGACACCGCGTGGCTGGGCTGGGCGCTGGTGGCGTCGATCGCGCTGACCACCACCGCACTGGTGATTGAGCACTATCGGCGCAACCCGCTGCTGCAGATCCGTTGGCTGTCCACCCTGCCGGTGCTGCACTTCATCGTCGGCGCGTTCCTGATCCGCTTCCTCACCACCGAACAGTCCTACGGTGTGGTGAGCCTGATGCGCACGCTGGGCATGGGCCCTGACCAGATGCGGCCGCTGTTCGGCGTGATCCTGGCCGGGGTGATCACCGGCATCGCCGGAGCCTCGCTGACCTTCGGGCCGAAGCGGCTGATTCCGCAGCTGCTGATGGCCATCCTGCTGCTGGGCACGGCCGCGGTGCTGGACCAGCACCGCACCAGCCTGGACCGCCCGCACGATTTCTACGTCAGCCAGTTCCTCGCTTCGGTGGGCGCAGGCATGTTCATGGGCCCGCTGATCATGCTCGGCATTTCCGCTGCGCTGAAGCAGGGCGTGGACCACATGATCACCTTCCTGGTCACCCTGTCGATCACCCAGACCCTGGGCGGCCTGGCCGGTTCGGCTGTGCTGGGCACTTTCCAGCTGCACCGCGAACAACTGTATTCCAGCGCGCTGACCAGTCAGCTCGATCCCGCCGATCCGGTGGTGGCGCAGCGCCTGCGCATCCAGCAGCAGGTGTATGCGGCGCAGATCACCGACCCGGTACTGCGCAGCGCGCAGGGCAGCGCACAGCTGGCGCAGACCACGCGACGCGAAGCCAACGTGCGCGGCTTCAACGATGTGTTCACCCTGAGTGGCTGGCTGGCCATCGGCTTCCTGGCCTGGCTGCTGCTGTTGTCACTGCGCACCGCCGTGCTGAAGCAATGGCGCAAGCGCCACCCCGTTGCCACCGCTGCGGCTGCCGCAGCGCCGCCCTGAGTACCCTTGCCATGTCTCCCGTTCCGCCCCGCCCCGACGACGCTGACAGCGCCGACAACGTGACCCCGCCGCCGCCCACCGACGCCGCTTCGGCACCGGCGGCACCTGCCGCGCCCGCCGCGCCGAAGTACCTGCGGCCCAGCGCGCGCAGCGTGGTGGTGATGATCGTGGTGGCGCTGCTGGGCATCGCGCTGATCCTGCGTGCCTGGCACCTGTGGCCGTTCACCAGCAGCGTGATGGTGACCGACAACGCCTATGTGCGTGGGCAGATCACCGTGCTGGCGCCGCAGGTGAACGGCTATGTGACCGAGGTGCTGGTGAAGGACTTCCAGCACGTGAAACAGGGCGAGCCGCTGCTGCGCATCGATGATCGCATCTACGCGCAGAAGGTGGCGCAGGCCGAGGCGACGCTGGCCAGTGCGCGTGCCGCACTGGCCAATTCGGACCAGTCGCAGGCGCAGAACCGTGCGCAGATCGGCTCGGCGCGTGCCACCCTGGCCGCCGGGCAATCGGAACTGCAGCGCTCGCGCAATGAGCTGAAGCGCTACGAGGAGCTGGCCGCGCAGCAGCTGGTGTCGATCAACGACCGCGACAAATTCCGCACCACCCAGGCCTCGGCGCAGGCCAGCGTGCAGCAGTCGCAGGCACAGATCCGCATTGCCGAGGAAACCCTGGTATCCACCCAGGTGGCGCGCAAGGGTCTGGAAGCGCAGGTGGAAAGCGCGCAGGCGCAACTGGAACTGGCGCGCATCGACCTGGCCAACACAGTCATCCATGCCCCGCGCGATGGCCAGATCAGCGAGGCCAGCGTGCGCGTGGGCCAGTACGTGGCGGCCGGTTCGCAGCTGCTGTTCCTGGTGCCCGACACGCTGTGGGTGGTGGCCAACTACAAGGAAGGCCAGACCTGGCAGATGCGCATCGGCCAGCCGGTCACGTTCACCGTGGATGCCTTCCAGGGCCAGGTGCTGCACGGCCATGTGGAGCAGATCGCGCCGGCCACCGGTTCGGAATTCAGCGTGCTGCGCCCGGACAACGCCAGCGGCAACTTCACCAAGGTGGTGCAGCGGTTGCCGATTCGCATTTCGATCGACCCCGACCAGGAACTGGCCGCGCGGCTGCGCCCGGGCATGTCGGTGATCGCGCGGGTGAATACCGCCGCCGAGCCTGATCCAGCACCGGCACCGGCACCGGCACGGTAGAGTCGACTGTCAGTCGACTGCTTTTGCTCCGGGATTGTCGCGCCAGTCGACTCTACCTGATCGACTCCACCCTGCTCGCCTGCCTTACCCCTGGAACAATCGCAAGCAATGAAATTCAACGCACTGGCCCGGAAGGCAGCCAAGGGACCGGCGCCGCTGCAACATGGTGGCAGCGTGGAGGTGGAGGATCTGATCCGCTTCGTGCTCGAGCACGGTGCCGAGGGTGCGACCGAGATCGAGCGCCTGTGTGCGCTGCACGGCTGGCGCGAGGACATGCAGCACAACCCCGACGGCACGCACTTCGCACCGATGGCGCCGTGGGCGCGGGCCTGTGCGGCGTTCGGCCATCGTGGCGTGGCGGGGCTGCAGCCACTGCTGGACAGCCCGCGCCTGGCCACCTATGCGATCGGGGTGCTGCAGGATGTGCGCAGCGAGGCGTCCGTAGCGGCGCTGCTGGCTTTCTGCGAACAGGCCGATTTCAGCGAGGACGATCCACTGTCGGCGCCGTCGCGCGCGCTGGCCGCGCTGAATCTGCTGCTGTCCTTCGACAAGGCTGTCGTGGTGCCAATCGCTACGCAGCAGGCGCTGCTGCACCTGGTCCAGCGTGTATGGGAACAGGCGCCGACCACGCGGGGCCGCAGCCTGGCGTTGTGTGCCGTGCGCGGTGCGGCCGCGCATGAGGCGCTGCAGTGGGTGCAAACGCAGGTAGTGAAGGATGCGGAATTGATTGCTGCGCGCAAGGTGGCGCTGAAGCGGTTGCGGCAGCGTTTGTGAGTAGGGGTCAGAGCCCTTTGCCAGTGGCAAAGGGATCCGACCCCAAACCTCATGTTTGCCTTGGCAAAAGGGCTCTGACCCCGGGATGCGGGTCTGTCAGCCCGCGCAGCGCGCGCAGAGGCCGTGCACTTCCAGGGTCTGCGCCTGCGGCTGGAAGCCCAGCTCCTTGGCGCGCTTTTCCAGCTGGGTGACGATTTCGCGGTCTTCCAGTTCCACCGCGCTGTGGCAGCTGTTGCAGATCAGGAAGGGCACCGAGTGCGCCGCGCTGCTGGGATGGTGGCAGGCCACGAAGGCGTTCACCGATTCCAGCTTGTGCACGAAGCCATTGGCCATCAGGAAATCCAGCGCACGGTACACGGTGGGCGGGGCGTCGGCGCCCACGCCCTTGCCGCTGCGCACCCATTCCAGCAGCTCGTAGGCCTTCACCGGCTTGCCGGCCTCGGCAATCAGCTTCAGCACGTTGGCGCGGATCGGGGTCAGGCGCAGCCCGCGCTCGCGCGAGACACGCTCGACCACCGCCACGAAATCCGATGCGTCGTGGACGTGGTGGTGCGGGGCGGTACAGGCAGAAGCAGGTTTGGCGGGCATGCGCGTTCTCCGGTTCGGGGCTGGGCCGCAGGGCTCAGGCCGTTGCTACCTTGGTAATGGCCACATCGATGCGTTTCAAGGCCTGCTCGCGGCCGGCCAGGTACACGGTATGGGAAATGTCAGGGCTGACCTGGGTGCCGGTGATGGCCACGCGCAGCGGCTGGGCGACCTTGCCCATGCCGATTTCCAGCGCGGCGGCGGCATCGTGCAGGGCCACGCCCACGGCCTCGGCGGTCCATTCCGGCAGCGCGGCCAGCAGCTCGCGGGCCTTGCCCAGCGGCAGTTCGGCGCCGGCCTTGAAGTGCTTGGCCACGGCCGCCTCGTCGTACTCGGTCAGCGGCTGGTACCAGACCACGGCCTTCTCGGCCATTTCCTTCAGGGTCTGCACGCGCTCGCGCAGGGCAATCACCACGTCCACCGGGGCCGGGCCGGCGGCCACGTCCAGGCCCAGCTTTTCCAGCTGGTAGACCAGGTGCGGCACGATGCTGGCCGGTTCTTCGGTCTTCAGGAAGTGCTGGTTGACCCAGCCCAGCTTGGCCATGTCCAGGCGCGAGGCCTTGGAATTGCAGTTGGCCACGTCGAACAGGTCGATCAGCTCCTGGCGGCTGAACAGTTCCTGGTCACCATGCGACCAGCCCAGCCGGGCCAGGTAGCTCAGCAGGGCGTCGGGCAGGTAGCCGGCGTCCTTGTACTGCATCACGTCGGCCGCACCGGTGCGCTTGGACAGCTTGGCGCCCTGCTCGTCCAGGATCATCGGCATGTGGCCGAACTTCGGCACCGGCGCGCCGATGCCTTCGTACAGATTGATCTGGCGCGGGGTGTTGTTGATGTGGTCGTCGCCGCGGATGACCTCGCTGATGCCCATGTCCCAGTCGTCCACCACCACCGCGAAGTTGTAGGTGGGGTAGCCGTCCGGGCGGAAGATGACCATGTCATCCAGCTCGCTGTTGGCGATCTCGATGCGGCCCTTGATCAGGTCGTCGAACACCACCGTGCCATCCAGCGGGTTCTTGAAGCGGATGACGCGGTTCGGGTCGTCCTTGTGCGGCAGGCCCAGGTCGCGCGCGGCGCCGTTGTAGCGCGGCTTTTCCTGCTTGGCCATGGCGGCCTCGCGCATCGCGTCCAGCTCTTCGCGGGTTTCGTAGGCGTAGTACGCCTTGCCGTCGGCCACCAGCTGTTCGGCCACTTCCAGGTAACGGGCCACGCGGTCGGTCTGGTAGATCGGGCCGACGTCGTAGTCCAGGCCCAGCCAGTCCATCGCCTCCAGGATCGCGTCGATCGCGCCCTGGGTGCTGCGTTCACGGTCGGTGTCTTCGATGCGCAGCACGAACTCGCCGCCGCGGTGGCGGGCCTCCAGCCAGCAGTACAGCGCGGTGCGGGCACCGCCGATGTGCAGGTAACCGGTGGGGCTGGGGGCGAAGCGGGTGCGGCAGATCATGGGGCGCTCGGGGAACGGGAATCCGCCGATTTTACCACCAGCCCCGCAAGGGCAAGGAGAGGCGGACGCGTCCGGCCCCTCCTGCCCGCCTTCTCAGGGCTGCGGTTCAGCCTTGCGCGGGAACGAGGCCTCGCGCATCGCCGCGTTGTAGGCGAACGAGGCCACGATGGCCGCCGCCTGCTTCAGATCGTCCGGTTCGGCGTGGTCCCAGGTGTCCAGGTGGCTGTGGTGGACGTTGGTGAAGTAGTCCAGCCGGTCCTGGATGAACTGGAAGCCCGGCAGGCCGATGCGGTCGAAGCTGATGTGGTCGGTGCTGCCGGTGTTGCGGGTAGCCACGGTGGTGGCGCCCACATCGTGGAACGGCGCCAGCCAGGCCTCGAAGATCGGCATGGCCGCCAGGTTTTCCTGGGCGTAGATGCCACGGAAGCGGCCCGAACCATTGTCCATGTTGAAGTAGACCTGGAACTTGTTGTAATCGCGGGTCTTCTGCAGGGCGCCGGTGGGCTCGCGCAGCGAGGCCGGCAATGCCTTCTGCGCCGCGTCGGTGGGTTCGGGGAAGCGGCCGAAGTGCTTGGCCACGTAGGCCTGCGAACCGATCAGGCCCTGTTCCTCGCCGCTCCACAGCGCCACCCGGATGGTGCGCTTGGGCTTGGCGCCGGTGGCTTTGAGGATGCGCATGGCCTCCATCATCACCGCCACGCCGGCGGCGTTGTCGGCCGCGCCGGTGCCGCTGTGCCACGAATCCAGATGCGCACCGATCATCACCACTTCATCGGGCTTGCTGCTGCCACGGATCTCGGCCAGCGTGTTGTAGCCGGGCTGGTCGGCTTCGTCGGTGAAGCGAGCGGCCACATCCACGCGCAGGCGTACGCTCTGCTTGGCCGCCAGCGCGCGTACCAGCGGATTGAAGTGCTCGGCGATCATCGCCAGCTCGGGAATGCCGACCGATTCGCCGGCCTTGCGCGAACCGCCGCCGGCCACGCGGATGATACCGTTGTCCCAGCTGCTGATGCTGATCGCGGCCAGCGCGCCCTCTTCCACGAAGAACGCATTGACCTTGGCCGCCAGTTCCTGGCGTTCCTTGTATTCCTTCACCCGCTTGGCCCGCTCGGCGGCGGCATCCTTGGGCAGGGTGAATTCCTGCAGGCCTTCCAGCGAGGTGGCGTCGTGGCGGTGCGAATCGGCCTCGGTGCCGCGCTTGTACTCACGCGCTTCGCCCAGCAGCAGGATCTTGCCGCGCAGCTTGCCGCGGTACTTCTCGATGTCCTCCGGCTTCTTGATCTCCACCTGCAGCAGTTCGCCTTCCACCGGCCCGTTCGTGCCCGGCGTCCACGCCTTGGGCAGGGCATGCAGCGGCTGCACGCGGTCGCCCAGCATTTCCACGCTGGCCGAGGTGAACTCCCAGCCGCGGCCGAAGTCGTCGAAGGCTTCGTCGTGCACGTTGTCCAGCTTCCATTCGCTGAACTTGCCGCGGGTCCAGGCGTTGGCGCGGCCCATCGCCGGCGAATTGGTCAGGCGCGGGCCGATGCGTTCGGTGAGATAGCCGAAGGTATCCATTACCTGCGAGCGGTGGAACGCCTCCTGGCGGATACGGCTGACCATGTCCAGGTCGACCGTTTCGCGCTGCTGCGCCCCTGCATTGCCGCCCATCACCAGGGCTGCGGCCAGCACACCCCACTTCAGCCCACTCCACTTCACCACGCCGTACCCCTGCCCTTCGGCTCGATCATCAAGCCTTCGAGTCTAGCCAGCGGCGGCGGGCGCCCCCCGTCCCATCGGTCATGGGCCCGCCACTTCCGGCACGGGAACATCGATCTGGGTTTCGCTGAAATCGCTGAACTCCAGCAGCAGTGTCCCCTCGACGAACACCAGTTCGTGGCGGAAGCTGCCGGCGCCGACCGCCACCAGTTCCTCCAGCAGCAGATCGCCGAATCCCTCCGAGGGCCCGCCGTGCTTGTCCACCCGCAGCCGCGACACCTGCCCGTAGCGCAGTTCGATGCGCCCGCCCCAGGCGCCCTGCAGCACCAGCAGGACCTCATGCGGGCGACCGTTCTCGTCTTCCCCCTCGCTGAGCGCCAGCTGTTCAAGACGCGCGTCATGCAGGCAGCGGGGATCGCTGAAGTCGTAGCGCCACGGTGCCGCCACGAACGCTTTCACCGGCGCCGGAAGCCCCGCTTCGATCGACGCTACGTAGGCATCCCAGCCAGTCGTATCGATGTCATAGCCGTCGCGGGTCTCGCTCAGTCTTACGATGTCCATGGCATTGCTTCTCCTGATGACAGCGCATTGTGCCTGCCGCTAGCCGCGCCAGCCCAGCCACAGCTGCGCCCGTTCCGGTAGCAGCAGCAACCAGTGCTGCTGGTCGATGCTGCTGCAGCCGTACACCGCGGCGTGCGCCGGCCAGTCCGCCGGCAGACCGTCAATGCCGATGGCCTGCAGCGCGGCCGCACCGGCCTGCCAGGGCCGGTAGCGCGGCACCCGGCCGGCCAGCGCACCGCGCCCCTGGCGGGCGTTGTTCAACCACGCCAATCCCTGCTGCCGCAGCCCTTCGCAGCTCACCGCGGCCAGCTGGAAGCGGACCAGGCCGGGGGCGATCCGTGCCCCCGGCAGGGCCGCCAGCACACCATGTGCCTGCAGCAGTGCATCCACTTCCAGCAGCGCAGGAATGCCCTGCTGTGCCCGTTGCCGCAATCCCTGGCGCCAGCCCATGGTGTGCTCCTTACTTCAGCTCGCTGCCCAGCGCGTACCAGTCCACGCGGCGGGTCACCCACATCGCCACGGCCAGGATCGCAAACAGCAGCAGCGAACCCATGAGCAGCGCGTTGTTTTCCGAAACCAGCAGCCCGTACAGCGCGCCGTACAGCAGCGTCAGCATCGCCGCAAAGCCCAGCCCGCGTTTCCAGTGCCCCAGCACATTGGCCAGGTACACCGCCTGCAGCCCGATGCAGGCCACGGCCGAGACCAGGTAGGCCTGCCAGAATGCGATGTGCTCGGACAGGCTGATCAGCAGCAGGAAGAAGATCGCCAGCGCCAGGCCCACCATCAGGTACTGCAGCGGATGGATGCGCAGCGCCTTGATCAGCTCGAACAGAATGAAACCGACGAAGGTGAGCACGATGAACAGCACGCCGTACTTGGACGCGCGATCGGCCTGGGTGTAGCTGTCCACCGGGTCCACCAGCGAAACCGCCACGGCCTGCGCGTCCAGATCGCCGCCCTTGCGCAACTGGTGCTGCGCATCGGACGCCAGCGACGATACCGCCCAGCGTGCATCGAAGCCCTGGCCATCGACGCGGCGCTCGTTGGGCAGGAAGGCACCGGTGAACGAGGGGTGCGGCCAGCTCGAGCGCAGCGCGATCTGGTTGTCATCGCCCAGCGGCACCACCGACAGCGCACGGCTGCCGTCCAGGCGCAGTTCCAGTTCCACGCTGCTGGCAGCCAGGGTGCCGCCACTGGCATCGGCGAAGCCGGCTAAAGGCGCATGCAGGCCACGACCCAGCGCGTCGGCCGCGCCTACACCCGGCAGCAGCCGCACCTGCTGGCCATCCACTCGCAGGTTCGGCGTGCCCACCAGGCCGCGGGCGTCGGACACGCCCAGTGCCACGTACGGCTGGCCGTAGCTGCGGCCGGCCTTCACCGGGTAATCGTCGGCGGCGAAGCTGGCCTTGACCTGGCCGTTCCAGCTGTACACCGGCACCTTGAACAGCCCCACCGAGCGCTGGCTGGGCAGCAGTTCGCCGTTCACTTCCAGCGTGGTCGGCACCTGCAGCCACTGCCCTTCGGTGGTCTGCATTTCGGTCTTCTTCACGCCCTGCGCGTCCACCACTTCCACCTGCTGGCGCTCCACCCACGGCACCACCCGCACCGGGCCGATCAGCCGCTGGGTGCCGGCGCGGCTTTCGGCCACGCGCGAATACGCTTCATCGCGGTATGCGCTGCGCTCGTTGATGACGCCGCGGATCATCATCAGGGGAATCAGCAGCAGCAGGATCAGGCCGCCAACAATGGCGAACCGCAGCAGCATCTTCAGGGATTTCATGGTCCATCCTCGTTGGAGAGGACTGCAGGATGGACGCCGCCGGTGAGCGGGGTTTGTGGCGAATTTGAAGTGAGCGTGAAGTCAGCGCCGGGCGCGCGTGGCGGGGCTGCCGGCGGGCAACCACAGTTCGGCCAGGGTGCCGCCACCGTCGCGTGCCGCCAGGGCAGCGCGGCCGTCGTGCAGGCGGGCCACTTCCTGCACGAAGGGCAGGCCCAACCCGGAACTGCGGCGACCACTGCCGGGCCGGGCCAGCGAATAGAAGCGTTCGAACACCCGTTCGCGCGCGTAATCGGGAATACCGGCGCCACGGTCGGCCACCTGCAGGCGCACGCCCTGCCCTTCGTTCTGTGCCGACAGTTCCACCACCGAACCGGGCGGCGAGAACGCCACCGCGTTGTCGATCAGGTTGTGCAGGGCCTGACGCACCAGGTAGCCGTCGCCGTGTACGCGCAGGCCTGCCGCAGCGTGGGCCACGACCTGTACCCCTGACGCCTGCGCGGCCACCTGTGCGGCGCCGGCGGCTTCCTCAAGCAGGGCAGACACCTCGATCGGCGCACGGGTTTGCAGCCAGCCGTGCTGTTCCACTTCGGCCAGCGCCAGCAGCTTGTCGATGGTTTCGGTCAACCGCTGCTGCTGGTCGACGATGCTGCGCGCGAAATGCGCGCGATCCGCATCGGGCATCGGTTCCTGCAGCAGCTCGGCCGCGCCACGGATCGCCGCCAGCGGGCTCTTCATTTCATGAGTGAGCGACTGCACGTACTGTTCAACATAGGCCTTGCCTTCCAGCTTGCGGCGCATGGTTTCCAGCGCCTGGCCCAGTTCGCCGATCTCGTCGCGGCGCCGCCGTGGCGGCGGCACCGGCTCGCCATTGGTCACCGCGCGTGCGTAGCGGCTGAGCTGGCCCAGGCCACGGGTCAGCCACACGGTCACCAGGATGCCCACCAGCGCCGACAGGCCGATCAGCCATGCCCCGCGCTCGATGATGGCGCGCTGGCTGGCGGCGATGAACGGGTCGATGCTGCGGTTGGGCTGGGCCAGGCTGAGCACGCCGATCAGGGTCTGGCCATCGGCCGGGTCGTACACCGGCGCGGCCACGTGCATCACGGTGTTGCCTTCTTCGCCCGGAATCTCCGGGCTGGACCGCGCGCCGTACTCGCCGCGCAGAGTGCGGTAGACATCGTTCCAGCGCGAATTGTCGCGCCCCACGTCGCGCCCCAGCGAATCGTAGATCACGATGCCTCGGGCATCGGTGATGGTGACCCGGTAATCCAGCGCGCGCTTGGGAAAGCGCCAGACCATGGCCTTCAGGTCGCGCTGCCGGGCCTTGGCCAGATTGCGGGTGAAGCTGCCGCTGCCGATGGTGCCGGCCTTGACGTCGGCGGCAGCCATCTCGGCCAGCACGTTGGCCGCATCCACCAGGGTCGATTCCATCGCCTGGCGCACGCCGGGCTTCACTTCGTTCACGAACACGCGCATCACGAAGAACGCGGCGATGCCCACGATCAGGAAGAAGCCCAGGAACAGTTTCAGCATCAGCCGCATGGCTACACCTGCAGTGCGTAACCCACGCCACGGTGGGTGCGGATCGGGTCATCGCTGGCACCGGCCGCGCGCAGCTTGGCGCGCAGGGTCTTCACGTGGGTGTCGACGGTGCGGTCGGCGCTGTCGGCACTGCTGTCCCAGCCACGGTCCATCAGCTGGGCGCGGCTGAGGATGGCGCCGGGGCGCTGCAGCAAGGCGTCCAGCAGGGCGTACTCGTAGCGGGTCAGCTCCAGCGGCTGGCCCTGGAAACGGATGCGCCGGCCCTCGCGATCGATCGCGAAGGCACCGGTTTCGCGCCAGCCGCCGTCCTCGGCCGGGCCCGGGGTGGCGATGACAGGCGCCGGCACCCGGCGCAGGCGCGCCCGTACCCGCGCCACCAGCTCGCGCGGCGAGAACGGCTTGGTCATGTAATCGTCCGCGCCCAGCTCCAGGCCCAGTACCCGGTCCAGCTCGTCGTTGCGGGCGGTCAGGAAGATCACCGGCAGCTGCGCCACCGCGCCGGGCAGCGCACGCAGGCGCCGGCAGACCTCGAAGCCGCCCAGGTCGGGCAGGCCCACATCCAGCACCAGCAGGTCGATTCCCCCGTCCTGCAGGCGCTGCAGCGCTTCCCCGCCCAACAGGCAGTGGCTGGCCGCATAGCCTTCGCTGCGCAGGGCGTAGAGCACGGTTTCGGCGATGGCGGCTTCGTCTTCGACCACCAGCACATGGGCAACGGGCGCTGTCATGGCGCGCAGCATAGCCGCTGCGGCCGCCGCCCCGTACACTGCCGCCCATGAACTATCGCCACGCCTTCCATGCCGGCAACCATGCCGATGTCCTCAAGCACATCGTGCAGCTGGCCCTGATCGACAGCTTCAAGCGCAAGGACAGCCCGTTCTTCGTGCTGGACACCCACGGCGGCGCCGGCCGCTACCTGCTGGCCAGCGAAGAAAGCCGCAAGACCCTGGAAGCCGAATCCGGGGTCATGCGCCTGATGGCCCAGCCCAAGCTGCCCGAGGTGGTCGAGCGCTACCTGAAGGCGGTGCAGGCCGACAACCCGGTGGGGGCGATGATCACCTACCCCGGCTCGCCGCTGCTGACCGCCCAGGCCATGCGCGCGCAGGACCGCATGGCGGTGTGCGAACTGCAGGAGGACGAGGCCGCTTCGCTGAAGGCCCTGTTCGCCCATGACAGCCGGGTGGGCGTGCACCCCGGCGATGGCTACGGCCAGCTGCGTGCCCTGCTGCCGCCCAAGGTCAATGGCAGCAAGATCGGCCGTGGCCTGGTGCTGATCGACCCGCCTTACGAGGCGCAGGATGCCGAGTACCAGGCGATCCTGGCCGCGCTGGCCGAAACGCTGGCGCGATGGCCGCAGGCCACCTGCGCGGTCTGGTTCCCGATCAAGCAGCGCCGCACCATCCTGCATTTCCTGCGCAAGGCCACCGCCCTGCCGGTGAAGTCGGCCCTGACCATCGAATTCCTGGTGCGCCCGGACGATTCCCCGCTGCGCCTCAACGGCAGCGGCATGCTGGTGCTCAACGCCCCCTGGCAGTTCGACCGGGTGGTCGGCCCTGCCCTGCCGGCGCTGCGCCAGCACCTGGGCGAACCGGGTGCCACGACCCGCCTGGACTGGCTGAAGACCGCCGAATAAGCGACGATCTGCCATCTTCACGAGGCTGTACGTGCGTGAGCCTTTTGTTCACGGAACACAGCCTCGGTGATGCCACAATCGATGGACCACCAAGGAACCACCCGGTATGGCCACTCGCAACCGCATGCCGCCCTGGCATGAGATCTTCAAGGCTCCCAGCGGCCACGAGCTGCTGATCCGCCCCATCCGCCCGGAAGACGGCGCGCCGCTGCAGGCCGCCTTCAGCCTGTTCGGGCCGGAAGAAATCCGCGACCGTTTCCTGCAGGCGGTCACCGAGCTTTCGCCGGAAACCACCCAGCGCCTGACCCACCCCAATCCGAAGACCGAGATCACCCTGGTCGCGGCCGAATCGCTGCCGGCCGGCGAAGCCGTGGTGGGCGCGGTGGCGCGCGCCTCGATCATTCCCGGTACCCGTGAAGCCGAGTACGCGATCCTGATCAGCCGCTTCCTGATCGGCCAGGGCCTGGGCCGGCAGCTGATGCGCAAGCTGGTGAAGTGGGGCCGCGGCAAGTACCTGGACCGTCTGTACGGCGATGTGGCCGCTGAGAATGAGCCGATGAAGCAGCTGGCCGCCTCGCTGGGCTTCAAGCCGGTGCCGCACCCCAACGGCGCCGAAGGCCTGGTGCGCATGGTGCTGGAACTGGACAATTGAGATGACGCCGGGCCATGCCCGGCGTGCCGCGTTGCGACAGACATTCCGGTAGCGCTGGGCCATGCCCGGCGTGCCGACCCCACCGCGACGTCCGCCGGGCATGGCCGGGCGCTACCGCGACGTTACGCACACGGTCACGACAAGAGCATCTGTTAAGATCGGCGGTCCATGTCGCGTACTCCATACCCCGCCCCGCCGCTGCCCCGTGCCGGCCAGCTTCGCGCCTGGTGGCGCGCCCCCGCCTCGCCCACTGCACTGGCCTGGTATCTGGTGCAGGCCGCACGCGCGCACACGGCGCCGCTGCTGGTCATCGCCCGTGACAACCACGGCGCCAGCCAGCTGGAAGCCGATCTGCACACCCTGCTGGGTGCCGATCCGTCGCTGCCGGTGGTCGCCTTCCCCGATTGGGAAACGCTGCCCTACGACCGCTTCAGCCCGCACCCGGACATCATTTCGCAGCGCCTGGCCGCCCTGCACCGCCTGCCTACGCTGAAGCGGGGTGTGGTGATCGTGCCGGTGCAGACGCTGCTGCAGCAGCTGGCACCGCAGAGCTATGTGATTGGCGGCAGCTTCGACCTGAAGGTCGGCCAGCGCCTGGACCTGGAGGCCGAGAAGCGCCGGCTGGAAAGCGCCGGCTACCGCAACGTGCCGCAGGTGATGGACCCGGGCGATTTCGCCGTGCGCGGTGGCCTGCTGGACGTGTTCCCGATGGGCGCCGACGAGCCGCTGCGGGTGGAACTGCTGGACGAGGACATCGATTCGATCCGCGCCTTCGACCCGGAAAGCCAGCGCTCGCTGGACAAGGTCGAGGCCGTGCACATGCTGCCCGGCCGCGAAGTGCCGATGGACGAGGCCAGCATTGCGCGCGTGCTGGCCACCCTGCGCGAACGCTTCGACGTGGATACCCGCCGCAGCGCGCTGTACCAGGATCTGAAATCCGGCCTGGCACCGGCCGGCATCGAGTACTACCTGCCGCTGTTCTTCGAACGCACCGCTACGCTGTTCGACTACCTGCCCGCAGGCAGCCTGCCGGTGCTGTGTGCCGGCGCCGGGGAGGCCGCCGAAACGTTCTGGAACCAGACCGCCGAGCGCTACGAGCAGCGCCGCCACGATGTGGAACGGCCGCTGCTGCCGCCGTCGGCGCTGTACCTGTCGCCGGATCTGCTGCGCGAACGTCTGAACGATACCGCGCGCATCGAAGTGTGGGCCGCCGACCATGCGCGCATCGCCGATGCGCATGCGCTGGGTGACCAGCCGCTGCCGCCGCTGCCGGTGGCCGCGCGCGAGGCACCGGCCGGCGATGCATTGAAATCCTTCCTGGCCCATTACCCCGGCCGGGTGCTGATCGCGGCCGATTCCCCGGGCCGCCGCGAGGCCCTGCTGGAAGTGCTGCAGGCGGCCGAACTGAAGCCGCCGGTGGTGGCCGATCTGCCGGCCTTTCTGGACAGCGCCGAGCGCTTCGCCATTACCGTGGCGGCACTGGAAGACGGTTTCGCGCTGGACGAACCGCGCATCGCGGTGCTCACCGAGCGCCAGCTGTTCCCCGAGCGTGCGGGCAGCACCCGCCGCACGCGTCGCGCCGGCCGCGAGCCCGAAGCGATCATCCGCGACCTGGGCGAGCTGACCGAAGGCGCGCCCATCGTGCACGAAGACCATGGCGTGGGCCGCTACCGGGGCCTGATCGCGATGGACGTGGGCGGCATGCCCGGCGAATTCCTGGAAATCGAGTACGCCAAGGGCGATCGCCTGTACGTGCCGGTGGCCCAGCTGCACCTGATCAGCCGCTATTCCGGCGCATCGGCGGAAACCGCGCCGCTGCACTCGCTGGGCGGCGAGCAATGGAGCAAGGCCAAGCGCAAGGCCGCCGAAAAGGTGCGCGACGTGGCCGCCGAACTGCTGGAAATCCAGGCGCGCCGCCAGGCCCGCGCCGGTCTGGCGCTGCACGTGGACCGCGCCATGTACGAACCGTTCGCGGCCGGCTTCCCGTTCGAGGAAACCCCCGACCAGCTGGCCGCCATCGACGCCACCCTGCGCGACCTGGCCAGCAGCCAGCCGATGGACCGCGTGGTCTGCGGCGACGTGGGCTTCGGCAAGACCGAAGTGGCCGTGCGCGCCGCCTTTGCCGCCGCCAGTGCCGGCAAGCAGGTGGCGGTGCTGGTGCCGACCACGCTGCTGGCCGAACAGCACTTCCGCAATTTCCGCGACCGCTTCGCCGATTACCCGATGAAGGTCGAAGTGCTGTCGCGCTTCAAGACCAGCAAGGAAATCAAGGCCGAGCTGGAAAAGGTCGCCGCCGGCACCATCGATGTGATCGTCGGCACCCATCGCCTGCTGCAGCCGGACGTGAAGTTCAAGGACCTGGGCATGGTCATCGTCGACGAGGAGCAGCGTTTCGGCGTGCGCCAGAAGGAAGCACTGAAGGCGCTGCGCGCCAACGTGCACCTGCTGACCCTGACCGCAACCCCGATTCCGCGCACCTTGAACATGGCCATGGCCGGCCTGCGCGACCTGTCGATCATCGCCACCCCGCCGCCGAACCGGCTGGCGGTGCAGACCTTCATCACCCAGTGGGACAACGCGCTGCTGCGCGAGGCCTTCCAGCGCGAACTCTCGCGCGGTGGCCAGCTGTATTTCCTGCACAACGACGTGGAAAGCATCGGCCGCATGCAGCGCGAGCTGTCCGAGCTGGTGCCCGAAGCGCGCATCGGCATCGCCCACGGGCAGATGCCCGAACGCGAGCTGGAAAAGGTGATGCTGGATTTCCAGAAGCAGCGCTTCAACGTGCTGCTGTCGACCACGATCATCGAATCGGGCATCGACATTCCCAACGCCAACACCATCATCATCAACCGCGCCGACCGCTTCGGCCTGGCCCAGCTGCACCAGCTGCGCGGCCGCGTGGGCCGTTCGCACCACCGCGCCTATGCCTACCTGGTGGTGCCCGACCGCCGCTCGATCACCCCGGATGCGGAAAAGCGCCTGGAAGCGATCGCCTCGATGGACGAACTGGGCGCCGGATTCACCCTGGCCACGCACGATCTGGAGATCCGCGGCGCCGGCGAACTGCTGGGCGAAGACCAGAGCGGGCAGATGGCCGAGGTGGGCTTCAGCCTGTACACCGAACTGCTGGAACGCGCCGTGCGCAGCATCCGCCAGGGCAAGCTGCCCGACCTGGATGCCGGCGAAGAAGTGCGCGGTGCCGAAGTCGAACTGCATGTGCCGGCGCTGATTCCGGAAGACTACCTGCCGGACGTGCACACCCGCCTGACCCTGTACAAGCGCATTTCCAGCGCGCGCGACAGCGCCGAACTGCGCGAACTGCAGGTGGAGATGATCGATCGCTTCGGCCTGCTGCCCGATCCTGCCAAGAACCTGTTCGCCATTGCCGAGCTGAAGCTGCAGGCCAACACGCTGGGCATCCGCAAGCTGGATCTTGGCGAAAACGGCGGCCGCATCGTGTTCGAATCCAAGCCGAACATCGACCCGATGGCGGTGATCCAGCTGATCCAGAAGCAGCCCAACCTGTACGCAATGGAAGGGCCGGACAAGCTGCGCATCAAGCACCCGCTGCCGTTGCCGGAAGACCGTTTCAACGCCGCGCGCGCCCTGCTGCTGACCCTGGCCGTGCGCTGACTGCAATCCCCCGGTGCCTTTCCGCTGCGGGCGGTGGAAGGGCACGCTATTCGTTCCTGCGCCCGCGACAAGGAGTGTTGCTGTGAATCGATTCGCCCCCCTTCTGCTGGCCACCAGCCTGGGCCTGCTGGCCGCCTGCCACAGCGGCATGAGCAACCGCGATTACCTGTACGAGAACGTTGCCAGCTGGAACAGCATGGTGAACACGGTCCAGCTGTGGACCGAAGGCGCGCGTGGCGAAGCCTTCCATGCTGCGCTGCAGGACGGCAAGAGCCTGGAACAGTTCCGCTTCGGCCTGGGCAACGCCCACAAGGAAGCCACCGACCGGCTGACCCATATCGAGCTGCTGACCCACGGCAAGGATGCCGATGCCCTGCACCAGGACCTGCGCGATTCGGTGCAGAGCACCGCCGACATGTTCGCGGTGATGCAGAAGATCGCCGCCCTGCCCGATGGCTACACCGAAGAGCAGGTGACGCCGCTGCTGCAGGCACTGGATGAAGCCACCACGAAGATGGACACCGACATGCAGGCACTGAGCGATGCGCAGGACGCGTTCGCCAAGGCCAACCGCATCCAGCTGCAGACCACCGGCTGATCGCGAACGCGGCCAGCGCGCCACACGGTGCACAGGCCGCACGCGTTACCCTAGGTGCCACTCTTCCAGACCGGCCCGCTGCTGCGGGCCGGTCGCTTTCGCGCACTGCCTGCGCCTGCACACCGATGCCCCACTCCCAAGCCCCAGACCTGCTGCACGAACATGCCTGCCTGATCGATGCACTGTCGATGTCGCTGCAGATGCGCGATGCCTACACCCGCTACCACTGCGACCGGGTGGGCGTACTGGCCCAGCGCCTGGCCGCGCACTGCGACCAGCAGGACGAAACCTGCGCGTTGATCGGCCTGGCCGCGCGTTTCCACGACATCGGCAAGATCGGCATTCCCGATGACGTGCTGCTCAGCCCGCGCCAGCACACCCTCGAAGAGCGCGACATCATGCGCGAACATCCGGTGCGCGGCGAACACATCTTTTTGGCCACCGGGCGCAGCGATGCCACCGCCGTGGCGCGGGTGATCCGCGCCCACCATGAAGCCTTCGATGGCAGCGGCTATCCCGATGGCCTGCACGGCGAATCGATTCCGGTGGGCGCACGCATCGTGGCCATCGCCGATGCCTACGACGCGATGACCAGCGCGCGCCCGTACCGCGGCGCGATGGAACACGACACCGTGCTGCGCATCCTGGAAGAACAGTCCGGCGGATTGATCGATCCGTATGTACTCAAGCGCTTCCACGGCATGCTGAAGCGCGAACCAGCGCTGGCCTGATCGCCCGCCGACGCGCGGTAGCGTCGACTGATCTTCCCACAGGCCGCGAAAAAACCCGCGCTGCGCGCGATAGTCGACTGCTCTTCCCACAGGCCGCGGAAAACCCCGCGCTGCGCGCGATAGTCGACTGACAGTCGACTCTACCGGGTCTGCGCCCTGCCAAACGAAAGGCCCGGCTTTCGCCGGGCCTTTCTGCAACTACGCCACTGCGGAGGGAATTACCAGATCACCACGCGCTTGTCGTCGGCACGCACCATCGCATCGCCGGCCTTGCACTGGAATGCCGCGGCGAACGAAGGCATGTTCGACGGCGCGCCGTTGGCACGGAAGTTGGCCGGTGCGTGCGGATCGGTGTTCAGGCGCACGCGCAGCTCGCCGTCGGTGAAGTTGCGGCGCCACACCGTGGCCCAGTTCATGAAGAAGCGCTGGTCCTGGCTGTGGCCATCGACTTCGACGTTCGCCTTCGGGTCTTCCTTCAGCGCCATCTGCAGCGCGTCGTAAGCCACGGTCAGGCCGCCCAGGTCGCCGATGTTCTCGCCCAGGGTCAGCTTGCCCTTCACGAACACGCCCGGCACCGACTCGTAGCCGTCGAACTGCGCCACCAGCTGGTCGGTGCGTTCGGTGAAGGCCTTGCGGTCAGCGTCGGTCCACCAGTTGTCGAAGTTGCCGTTGGCGGCGAACTGGCTGCCCGAATCGTCGTAGCCGTGCATCATTTCGTGGCCGATGACCGCACCGATGCCGCCGTAGTTCAGCGCCGGATCGGCCTTGGCGTCGAAGAACGGCGCCTGCAGGATCGCCGCCGGGAACACGATCTCGTTCTTGGTGGCGTTGTAGTAGGCGTTCACCGTCTGCGGGGTCATGCCCCACTCGGTCTTGTCCACCGGCTTGCCGATCTTGTCCAGCATGTAGCGGTAGTTGAACGCGCGCGCCGCCTGCATGTTGCCCAGGTAGCTGTCGCCGTTGGTCTGCAGGCCCGCCCAGTCACGCCACTTGTCCGGGTAACCGATCTTCGGGGTGAAGCTGGCCCACTTTTCCAGCGCCTTCTTCTTGGTTTCGTCGCCCATCCACGGCAGCTGCTCCAGGCGCGCCTTCAGCGCCTGCGACAGGTTTTCCACCAGGTGCTGCATGGCCACCTTCGATTCGGCCGGGAACACCGCATCGACGTACAGCTGGCCCAGGGCTTCACCCATGCCACCGTTGACCGATTCCAGCACGCGCTTCCAGCGCGGCTGCATTTCCTTCTGGCCACGCAGGGTGGTGCCGTAGAAATCGAAGTTGGCCTTTTCGAAGGTGCTGCTCAGGTACGGCGAGGCATCGTCGATGGTGTGGAAGCGCAGGTAGGCCTGCCAGGTGCTGGCCGGCACGTCGGCCAGCATCTTGTCCATTTCACCGAAGAAGCCCGGCTGGGCCAGCGAGAACTTCTGCGCGGCCGGCACCTTCAGGGTGTCAAACAGCGCGGTCCAGCTGAAGTTCGGGGTCAGCTTGTCGGCGTCGGCGGCGCTGAGCGGGTTGTAGCGCTTGGCCGGGTCACGCATTTCGATGCGCGACATCGACGCCTTGGCCAGGCGGGTTTCGAAGGCCATCACGGCCTTGGCCTGCTCGGCAGCCTGCGCAGCGTCCACGCCGGACAGGGTCAGCACCTGGGCGATGTAGGCCACGTAGGCATCGCGGATCTTGGCCTGCGCCTCGTCGAAGTAATAGCCCTTTTCCGGCAGGCCCAGACCACCCTGGCCGACGTAGGCGATCACGTTGGCCGAATCCTTGTAATCGGCATTGGCGAACAGCGAGAACAGCACGCCCTTGCCCTCGGCCTGGCTGTCGCGCAGGTACTGGGTGATGGCCGTGGTGTCGTTCAGCGCGGCGATCTTGTCCAGCTGCGGCTGCAGCGGCGCCAGGCCGGCGGCTTCGATCTTGGCTTCATCGTTGCCGGTCTTCCAGATATCACCGATCTTGGCTTCCACCGAACCGGCCTTGGCCTGGCTGGCGGCGGCCTGCTGCACCAGCGCGTGCTGCACTTCCAGCGAACGCTCGCGCAGGATCTCGAAGCTGCCCCAGGTGGTCTGGTCGCCCGGCACCGGGTTGGCGGTCAGCCACTTGCTGTTGACGAAGCCGTTGAGGTCGGTACAGGCGGCGATGGACGGGTCCAGGTCGGCGCTGTTGAGCGAGATCAGCGGGGTCTTGATCTGCGACAGATCGAAGGCCGGCTTGGCATCGGCGGTGGCCGCCGGCGCGGTTTCATTCTTGCCACAGGCGGCCAGCGAAGCAGCGATGGCGATGGTCAGGCCCAGCGGGACCAGGTTGCGGACGTTCATGGAGTCTCTCTCCGACGGCGAATCCTCAAGCCTAGCGGGCATGGCGGTGCGGGGGACCGGCCAAAGGTCACAGGGCGAGGCCGGACCGTTACCATCGTTGGCCATGAAGATCCTCACGCTTGCCACAGGCGCGGACGCACCGCTCCGACTCCATGCCAGCAACCCGTATCTGGTGGGCGTTGAACACCTGCCAGGCGCCATTGCCGCGCAGATGACCGAAGCGCCACGCGCGCACCTGCTGGCATGGTCGGCGGTGGAGGTCGGGATCGCGGGGTTCAGCCAGCACGGTCGCCATCTACTGCTGCCGCTGCCGGTACTCGTTGCCGGCATTGGCAGCATGCGGCCGGCCAAGGGGGGGTGGCTTCATCACCCTGTTCGTGCGCACCGACCACGCGCAGATGCTCGATGTGCTGGGTAGCGATACGTTCGATCAGGCGGCGCTGGATGGACTGCTTGGGCAGCGCGCGCCGTTGGGGGAGCTGCTGGGGTGTGCGCTGGATGTGGAAGACTGGGGGTATGACTGCTGAGGGCGCAGCCACCCAGTGCAATCTGTAGAGTCGAGCTTGCTCGACTGCTCTTTCCCAACCGCAAAAAGAAAGGCCGGCTTACGCCGGCCTTCTGTTTCTTATTTCGCCTTGCCCTGGTTGGCCACGGCTTCGGCGGCCTTGCGCGCCGCTTCCGGGTCGCCCAGGTAGCGGAACGACTGCACGGTCAGGTCGTCGTTCAGTTCGAACAGCAGCGGGATGCCGGTCGGGATGTTCAGCTCGAGGATTTCCTCGCGCGACACGCTGTTGAGGTACTTGTACAGCGCGCGCAGCGAGTTGCCGTGGGCGGTGACCAGCACGGTCTTGCCGTCCTTCAGCTGCGGCGCGATGGCGTCGTGCCAGTACGGCAGCACGCGGTCCAGGGTGGTGGCCAGCGATTCGGTGCCCGGCAGGGCGTTGCGGTCCAGGCCGGCGTAGCGACGGTCGTGGATCGGGTGGCCCGGGTCGTCCAGCTCCATCGGCGGCGGCGGGATGTCGTAGGAACGGCGCCACACCTTGACCTGGTCTTCGCCGTGCTTGGCGGCGGTCTCGGCCTTGTCCAGGCCCTGCAGGCCGCCGTAGTGGCGCTCGTTCAGGCGCCAGGACTTGTTCACCGGCAGCCAGTCCTGGCCCAGTTCGGCCAGCGCGCCCTGCAGGGTGTGGATGGCGCGCTTCAGCACCGAGGTGTGGGCGACGTCGAACTGCAGGCCTTCCTCGCGCATCAGGCGGCCGGCGTTGGCGGCTTCGCTGCGGCCCTGGTCGGTCAGGTCGACATCGACCCAGCCGGTGAAGCGGTTGTCCAGGTTCCACTGGCTCTGGCCATGGCGCAACAGTACGAGTTTACGGGTCACTGCAGGGTCTCCAACGCGAGGAAAGGCAGGCGGGCATTGTAGCCCCGCCGGGCGCAACAGGGTCAGTTGGCCGGCTGGGTCGCGAGGAAGGCAACGCCGACCGGTAGAGTCGACTGTCAGTCGACTGCTCTTCCCTCGGCCATCGAAAACCCCGCGCTGCGCGCGATAGTCGACTGACAGTCGACTCTACCGCCGGTATCCCGGTCGCTACCGGTGTACGTGGCCATGATGGCCCTGCGCATCATGGTCGTGGTCATGATCATGGTCGTGCGGGTGTTTCGGCGGCTGCCCACAGGCCTCGCCACAATGGTCGGCCTCCACCTGCAGGGTTACGTGCTCGATGCCGAATTCATCATGCAGGCGGTCGCTCAGCGTGCGGCGCAGGGCGTCGGCGTCGCTGTCTTCGCGCATCACCACGTGTGCGGTGAGCGCCGGCGTGCTCGAGGCCAGCGCCCATATGTGCAGGTCGTGCACATCCAGCACCGCCTCGTGGTCGCCCAACCGTTCGCGTACCCGCGCCACATCGGTGCCCTTGGGCACGCCTTCCAGCAGCACGTTGATCGCCTCGCGCATCAGCACCCAGGTGCGCGGCAGCACCCACAGGCCGATCAGCACGGCCAGGATCGGGTCGATCGGCTTCCAGCCGGTCCAGCGGATCAGCAGCGCGCCCACGATCACCGCCACCGAACCGAGCATGTCGGCCCACACTTCCAGGTAGGCGCCCTTCACGTTCAGGCTTTCGCCGCTGCCGGCCTGCAGCAGGCGCATGGAAATCAGGTTGATCACCAACCCGATCGCGGCGATCACCAGCATGCCGGTCGAGGCGATCTCCTGCGGCTGGCGGAAGCGCTCGATCGCTTCCCACAGAATGTAGGCGGCCACCACGAACAGCATGGCGCCGTTGATCATCGCGCCCAGCGCTTCCAGCCGCGCATAGCCATAGGTGCGCCGCGCATCCGGCGGCCGCCGGCTCAGCCGCACCGCCACCAGCGCGATCATCAGCGCCAGCGTATCGGTGGCCATGTGCGCCGCGTCGGACAGCAGCGCCAGGCTGTTGGTCCAGAACGCGCCCACCACTTCCACCAGCAGGAAGGTGGTGGTCAGCCCCAGCGCCCACCACAGCGGCTTTTCATGGCGGATTTCGGACGGCAGGTGATCGTGGTCGTGGCCCATGGCGAAGTTCCTGTGCAATGCGGTCAGGCTACGCCGCGCAGGCGCGGGAGACTATTGCGCTGTTTATAACATTGCAGTGCAGGCCACCCCTCACGCGCGCCGCGCAGGCTGCACCGCACGTAAACTGGCTGCGCAACCGCGCTCAACCGCGCACGCCCGCAGCCGATACCGCTACGCCGCCTTACACCGCTCGAGAACACCGTGGACACACCCCATCTGGACGATGCCAGCCAACCGCTGGCCGAGGCCTGGCAGCACAGCCTGCAGCAGGCCGGCCCGGCTGCCACCGCACTGCTGCATCGCGTAGCCAGCGATGCCCCGCCGCTGCTGGCGCAGCGCTTCTATGAAGTCTTGCTGGACGATGCGCGCGCCCGTCGCTTCCTGTCCCACGAACAGGTGAAGCATCGCCTGCAGCCGGCCATGCAGCGCTGGCTGGTGCAGCTGCTCACCACGGACGCCGGCGCGGTCGCCAGCGCCGTTGCGGCGCAGCGGGTGATCGGCGATGTGCACGCGCGCGTGGGTATTCCGGTGGATCTGGTCACCCGCGGCGCACGGGTACTGAAACACGATCTGTTCGCACGGCTGCGGGCGCAGGCCAGCGACAGCACCACCGCATTCGCTGCCATCACCTGCCTGAGCACGGTAATGGACATTGCCATGGAAGGCATGACCCTGGCCTACACCCATGCCCGCGAGCGTTCATCGCGTACCGATGCGGCCTATCGCCTGTTCTCGCTGGTGCAGAACGTGAGTACCGAACGCGAGCGCCAGCGCGCCCTGCTGCTGGATTGGGAAAACGCCCTGCTGTACACGCTGGCAGGCCATGCCAGCAGCAGCGACAGCGCCAGCCTGGCCACCTCCGAATTCGGCCTGTGGTTCACCCACAAGGGCATTCCCAGCTTTGGTGAAAGCAGCGAAACCCAGCAGGTGGGGCAGCTGATCGCCCGCATCGACAGCGGGCTGCAGCACGCCATCGCAGACAACCCTGCACAGCGTCTGGCGCAGCTGCCGGCCATCCGCGAGGACCTGGCCAGCATCCGCACGCTGATGACCCTGTTGTTCGAGCGCATCGGTGAACTGGACGCCGGCAGTGACACGCTGACCAATCTGCTCAATCGCCGCTTCCTGCCCACCGTACTGCGCCGCGAGATCGAACTGGCCACCCGCCACCAGACCCCGTTCTCGCTGCTGCTGCTGGACCTGGACCACTTCAAGGCCATCAATGATGGCCACGGCCACGATGCCGGCGACCGCGCCCTGCAGCACGTGGCCACGCTGCTCAGCCAATCCACCCGTGGCAGCGACTACCTGTTCCGCTACGGCGGCGAGGAGTTCGTGGTGGTGCTGGTGGCCGCCAGCCAATCGCAGGCGGCGGTCATTGCCGAAGGCCTGCGCCGGCAGATTGCGCAATCGCCGGTCGCGCTGGCCGATGGCACAGTGCTGTCGTTGAGCGCCAGCATCGGCGTGGCCGGCCACGATGGGCACCCCGATTACGAACGCCTGATGGCACGTGCGGACGCGGCGATGTATGCGGCCAAACGGGGCGGCCGCAACCGCGTGGTGGTGGCCGATGCTGCATTGCCCGAACCGCCGGGACGGCGCCCACAGCCGCGCTGAAGCAGGCGCGGCGCCGAACGCACGTCACTGCGCCGCGCTTCGACCCTCGGCGCGGCGCCAGAACGCCCACCAGCCCAGCGCCAGCAGGGCAATGGCCGCGCCCGCCGCACACACGGCGGTCCAGCCCCAGCGCATCTGCAACCAGGGGCCCAGGGCCCCGCCCACGCCGCTGCCCAGCGCATAGAACAGCATGTACAGCGCCACCAGGCGCCCATGCTGCTGTGGCGGCGCGCGCAGCAGCAGGGCCTGGTTGGATACGTGCAGCGCCTGCCCGCCAAGATCCAGCACCACCACGCCCAGCAGCAGCAGCGCGATCGACTGCGGCAGGCCCAGCAGCGGCCACCAGGCCAGCAGCATCAGCAGCAACGCCGCCAGGCTCACGCGATGGGCGAACCCGCGGTCCATCCACTGCCCCACGCGCGCGGCCAGCGCGGCGCCGAACGCACCGGCCAGGCCCAGCGCACCGATGGCCGCCGTGGACCAGCCCAGCGCGGGCGCCGACAACGGCAGCGGCACCGCGGCCCAGAACACGTTCAGCCCCGCGAACAGCAGCAGCGCCAGCGGACCGCGTTCGCGCAGCGCCGGGTTGCCACGCAGCATGGCGAGCATGCCGGCATACAACGCACGCACAGACGGCAGCACCGCCGGTGCGGGCATGGCCGGCAGCCGTCGCCACAGCAGCAGCCCCACCGTCGCCACCATCACGGCAGACAGCAGGTACACCGCGCGCCAGCCGGCCAGCGCGGCCACGCTGCCCGACACCACGCGCGCCAGCAACAGGCCGATGAACACCCCGCCCTGCACCATTCCCACCGCGCGCCCCTGTTCGTTCTCGGCGGCCAGGCCGGCGGTGCAGGCAATCAGCCCCTGGGTCAGCGCCGTGCCCAGCAGCCCCACCAGCACCATGCCCAGCAGCAGCCCTATGGAGCTGTTCGCCGCTGCCAGACCCAGCAGGGCCAGCACCAGCGCGCCCATCTGCAGGCGCAGCAATCTTCGGCGATCCAGCCGATCGGCCAGCGGCAGCAGCACCAGCAAGGCCAGCACGCTACCGGCCTGGGTGGCGGCCACCACCCACCCGGCCACCGCGGGCGCCAGCGCAAACGCACGGGCCAGCTCGGCCAGCAGGGGCTGCGCGTAATAGACATTGGCCACGCTGGCGCCAGCGGCGATGGCCAACAGACCCCGCAGCGAAGAAGAAAGGGACGAGGGCATGATTGTGGTTTCATTTTGCAACCAGATGCACGGTAGCGATTCCGGTTTTAAACTGCAACCAGATTCCGGAGTCGCCCATGCACGCTGACAGCCCCTGCCCCGTTGCCCGCACCGTCGATCTGCTCGGCGACCGCTGGGCCCTGCTGATCCTGCGCGATGCCTTCGACGGCGTGGCCCGCTTCAGCGACTTCCAGCGCAGCCTGGGTGCGGCCCGCAACATCCTCAGCGACCGCCTGCGGCGCCTGCTCGACGCCGGCCTGCTGCAGCAGCAGCCTGCCGCCGATGGCAGCGCGTATCACGACTATGTGCTGACGGCCGCCGGCCAGGACCTGTTTCCGGTGCTGGTGGCGCTGCGCCAGTGGGGCGAACGCCACTGCTTCGCGGCCGGCGAAGCACATTCGCTGCTGACCGAGCGCAGCAGCGGCCACGCCCTGCCCTACATGCAGCCGCGGGATCACAACGGCCAGCCGCTGCCCGCGCACGCCACCGTGGTGCGCAAGCTGTAGGCGGTGGCATCCCCCGAATGGGGGACTCGACAGGGTCACCGGCGTCAAATAGCATTCAATTGCAATTGCACTCGGTTCTCATTGACATCGGCAATGGCCGCTCCTACCTCTCCTTCTGCTGCCGGCGCTGCGCCGGCCAAGCGCGTGGCGCGCGGTAACGGTCATGGCCTGCTGTGGGCACGCGGGCTGCTGGCGCTGCTGGGCGGTTACGCCGTGGCCGCCTGCTGGGCCGCCGCACTGGCGCGTCTGCTGCCCGGCGCGAAGGCCGATGCCACCCTGGTGGCCACCATGGCCGCGTTCGTGGTCTACGCACTGGCCGCCATCTGGGCCTACGCCGCGCGCAGCACCCTGCGTGCCGCCGTGGGTCTGCTGGGCGCGGGCGCTCTGGCTGCGCTGATCGCCTGGCTGTTGCGCGGGAACATCGCATGAGCAGCGCCGACAACCTGGGCGGCATCCGCCAATCGCAATCGGTGCTGCACACCTGGTCGGGCCTGGTGGTCGGCTGGGTGCTGTTCCTGATCTTCATTGCCGGCACCGCCTCGTACTGGAAGGAAGAACTGACCCGCTGGATGCAGCCGGAAATCGGCCTGCCCGCCGATGCCAGCACCGCCGTGAACCAGGCCCAGCAGTTCCTGGCGCGCACCGCACCGGACGCGCAGCGCTGGAGCATCGAACTGCCCGATTCACGCAGCAGCGCCACCGCGGTCAGTTGGCAGCCCAAGGGCGAGAAGGAACGCCGGCGCGGCCAGCGCAATCCCAACCAGGCCACCCTGGATGCCAACGGCACGCCCGTGCAGGTGCGCGAAACACGCGGCGGCAACTTCTTCTACCGCCTGCATTTCGATCTGCACTACGTGCCGGTGCTGTGGGCGCGGTGGTTCATCAGTGCCTGTTCCATGCTGATGCTGGTGGCGATCATCAGCGGTGTCATCACCCACAAGAAGATCTTCACCGACTTCTTCACCTTCCGCCGCGGCAAGGGCCAACGCACCTGGCTGGACGGCCACAACGCGCTGGCGGTGCTGTCGCTGCCGTTCCATCTGATGATCACCTACACCGGTCTGATCACCCTGATGACCCTGTACATGCCGTGGGCGGTGGATGCGAACTACCCCGGTGGCCGCGATGCGTTCTTCGCCGAACTGTTTCCGCGCGCGGAAAAGGTCGAGCCCAGTGGCGTGGCCGCTGTGCCGCCCACGCTGGCCCAGGTGCTGCGCCGCGCGGAACTGCAGTGGGGCGGTGGCCATGCCGCGTCGCTGCAGATCGACCAGCCCGGTGATGCGTCCATGCGCATTGCCGTGCGCCGCCAGCAGGCCGACCAGATTGCCGGGGCCAACGACACGCTCACCTTCGACGCACGCGGCGAACTGCTCGATGCTGCCCCGCCGCGCTCGGCCGCCGTTATCACCCGCGACGGCATGATCGGGCTGCACGCCGCACGTTTCGCACCCACCACGATGCGCTGGCTGTTCTTCCTGTCCGGCGTGGCCGGCACGCTGATGGTCGCCACCGGGCTGGTGCTGTGGACGGTGAAGCGGCGCACCCAGTTGCCGGATCCTGCGCGTCCGCATCTGGGTTTCCGTATTGTTGAACGGCTGAACATCGGCTTCGTCAGTGGCCTGCCGGTGGCCATGCTGGCCTTCCTGTGGGGCAACCGCCTGCTGCCTGTGGAACTGGCCAACCGCAGCGATGCCGAAGTGAAGGTGTTCTTCTACGCATGGGCGGCCTGCCTGCTGCACGCGCTGCTGCGCCCGGCCCGTCGCGGCTGGGTGGAACAACTGGCCGTTGCCGGCGTCTTGGCGCTGGGCCTGCCGCTGTACAACCTGGTGGTCTGGCAGGGTGGCGCGATCACTGCGCTGGCCAACGGTGATGGCGCCCGGGCCGGCATCGACATCGGCCTGCTGCTGATCGGCGCCAGCCTGCTGTGGGCCGCACGCAAGGTGCATCGTTTCGTGCCGGCACAACGCAAACCACGCGCCGCACGCACGGCCCAGGCGGCCGAGGCCAGCGCATGAGCGCGCTCGCCCTGCTGCTGGCGGCCTTCGGCTTCGTCTGCCTGGCGCTGGCGATGGAACGCCACCATCGCGACGTCACCGGCCATGCACCGGCCGCGCCGCGCCGCCGCGTGCTGCGCCTGCTGGGCGCGGCCGCGCTGGCGGGCAGCCTGGCACCCAGCATCGCGGCCTGGGGCGTTGCCCAAGGGTTCGTGGGCTGGTGCGGCGTGCTCGCCGCCGGCGCCGGAGCCATGGTGCTCTGGCTCAGTTTCCGCAGCCCGGCCAAGCCGGCGCCACGCCCGTCTTCCCGTTCCTGAACTAGAAAGGTCATTCCATGAAGCACACGCACTCTGGCGCCCTGCGCCGGAACGCCCTCGCCTTGTCACTCGCCTGTGCCGCCGCGCCGGCACTCGCCCAGGATGCCGCGCCGACCACCACCGAACTGGACCGGGTGATGGTGACCCAGCGCACCGAGGGCTACCAGGTATACGGCACCAACACCGCCACCAAGCTGCCGCTGACCCTGCGCGAGACGCCGCAGTCGCTGACCGTGTTCACCCGCCAGCGCATCGAGGATTTCAACCTCATCACGATTTCCGAAGTGCTGCAGCAGACGCCGGGCGTGACCATCCAGTCGTATGACAGCAACCGCACGCTGTTCAACGCGCGTGGCTTTGCCATCAACAACTTCATGTTCGATGGCATTCCCACCAACTACACCACCGGCGCCGGCGGCAACTCGATCCTCAGCGACACCTCCATCTACGAGCGCATTGAAGTGGTGCGCGGCGCCAGCGGCCTGGTCACCGGCTCGGGCAACCCGTCGGCCACGGTGAACATGCTGCGCAAGCGCCCGACCGAAACCTTCCAGGCCAGCACCAGCCTCAGCGCCGGATCGTGGGATTACAAGCGCGCCGAAGTGGATGTGTCCGGCCCGCTCAGCAAGAGTGGCCGCGTGCGCGGGCGCTTCGTCGGTGCCTACACCGACAAGGAAAGCTGGGTGCGATTCCAGCATGACAAATCCCCCAGCCTGTACGGGGTGATCGAAGCGGACCTGACCGACAGCACCCGCCTGCGCGCGGGCATCGATTACCTGAAGACCGGTTCCGACGGTGGCGCCTGGAGCGCCTCGCCGCTGTACTTCCGCGATGGCAGCCGCGCGCACATGCCGCGTTCCTACAGCGCCGCCGCGCGCTGGAACGAATGGAACCGCGAAAGCACCAACTACTTCGCCACCCTGGAACAGCAGTTCGGCGCCGGCTGGAGCGGCCGCCTGGCCTACAACCACCGCGCCACCGATACCGATTCGCTGCTGCTTGCCGGTTCCAACACCGGCAACTGGGCCGACCCGGTCACCGGCCTGGGCCTGCGCATTGCCGATACCTATTCGGTGTCGGAAACCCGCGAAGATGCCTTCGACCTGTACACATCCGGTCCGTTCCAGCTGTTCGGCCGCTCGCACGAACTGGTGGTGGGCATCAACCACTACGACCGTGACCTGGACACCATCCGCGCCGGCATCACTTCGCGCCCGTACAACGTAGCCGCCTTCCCCAGCATCTTCAGCTGGGACGGCAACATCGGCAAGCCGACCACCTACAACAACGGCATTCCGTCCAGCACGGTGAACACCACCGAGACCGGCTACTACGCCGCCGTGCGCCTGAACCCGATCGACCCGCTGAAGATCATCGCCGGCGCGCGCTATTCCGATTACCGCACCACCACCGACAACTACAACACCGACGGTGTGTTCACCAGCCGCAGTGCGCGCACCACCGCCCATGAGCTGACCCCGTACGTGGGCGTGCTGTACGACCTGAGCAGCAGCATCACCGCCTTTGCCAGCTATTCGGACGTGTTCCAGGCCACCGCCCGGCGCGACATCAACAACCAGCTGCTGGACCCCACCACCGGTGGCAACTACGAGTACGGCCTGAAGGCCGACTTCTTCGGCGGCCGCCTGTACGCGGCGTTGAACGGCTTCTACATGAAGCAGGACAACGTGGCCGAGCTGGACCCGAACGGCGGTGAGATCAAGCTGCCCGATGGCAGTTCGCCGTACATCGCCAGCCGCGGCATCACCACAAAGGGTGGCGAGTTCGAAGTCTCCGGTTCGATCAACGACCACTGGAGCATGACCGGCGGCTACACCTACAGCTACAGCAGCAACCCCGATGGCAGCCGCTTCGCCAGCACCAGCCCGATGCACCTGGCCCGCTTCAACACCACCTGGACCCATGGCCAGTGGACGCTGGGCGGCGGTGTCAGCGTGCAGAGCGAGATCTACCAGATGCAGCCCATCCCCACCGGGCGCTTCAATGCCAACGGCACCCCGGTTACCGCCACCGGCAAGATGAGCCAGGGCGGCTACGTGCTGTTCGACCTGATGGGCCGCTACCGCATCAACGACAACCTGAGCGTGGGCGTGACCGTCACCAACCTGTTCGACAAGGTCTACTACCGCAACGTCGGCTTCTTCAACTCCGGCTATTGGGGTGAACCGCGCCGCGTGCTGTTCAACCTGCGCGCGAAGTTCTGAGCAACGGCGTAGCATCAGGGGCGGGCCTTCGGGTCCGCCTTTTTTTTTGCCCGCCAAGGAAATACCCCATGCTGCACCGTGCCCTGTCCCGCCCTGCCCGCCTGCTGCTGCCACTGGCCCTGCTGCTGGGCACGCCGCTGCTGCAGGCCCGCGAGGTAGCCACACCGGCCGAGCACGTGGATGCCGATGGCCCGTATGTGTTCCGCGTGGGGGAGCAGCTGCGCGCGCAGTGGATCTGTGGTGACCAGGTGCAGATGCGCACCCTGCCCGCCACTGCCAGCGGCACCGATTTCAGCCCGCAGTGCGGCTACACCCACAGCGTGCACGTGGCGCCGCCGGCGGCACCCTCGGTTTCGGTACTGCCGGCCGCACCGCGCATCGTTGCCCTGTCCGATATCCATGGCCAGTACGGCCTGCTGGTGCGCCTGCTGCGTGCCAACAAGGTGATCGATGCGCAGGACCGCTGGGCGCTGGGCACCGACACCCTGGTCATTGCCGGCGATGTGTTCGACCGTGGCCCGCAGGTGACCGAGGCGTTCTGGCTGCTGTACGGCCTGCAGCAACAGGCCGCGGCCGCCGGTGGCGCGGTGCACTTCGTTCTGGGCAACCATGAAACCATGGTGCTGTACGACGACCTGCGCTACGTCAACGCCAAGTACCTGCGCAGCGCACAACTGCTCGGCCGCAGCTACCCGCAGCTGTACGGCGCCGATTCGGTGATCGGGCAGTGGCTGCGCACGCGGCCGGTACTGCTGAAGATCGGCGACACCCTGTTCCTGCACGGCGGCATTTCGCCCGACGCGGTGGAACTGGCGCTGGACCCGGCCGCCACCAACCACGCCTACCAGGCTTCGCTCGGCACGCCGAAGGCAGAGGTAAAGGCCAACCCGGCCACTGCTCCGCTGTACGACGGCAAGACCAGTCCGATCTGGTACCGGGGCTATTTCGACGGGCGCCTGGATGCGCAGGGCGTGCAGGCCGTGCTGGACCGCCTGCAGCTGAAGCGCATCGTGGTCGGCCACACCTCCATGCCGCACGTGAGCACCTTCCACGGCGGCCGGGTGATCGCCATCGACAGCAGCATCAAGAACGGCGAGAACGGCGAACTGCTGTTCATTGAAAACGGCACGCTGAGCCGTGGCCTGCTGGATGGAAGTCGCGTATCGCTGGCCGAAGGCGTTCCCGGCGTGGATGGCTGACCGTCGGTAGAGTCGAGCTTGCTCGACTGCTTCGGTTCTGGCATTTCGTGCAGTCGAGCAAGCTCGACTCTACGGCTGGCACGTCATCGGCAAAGCGACGCGGCCCTTGAGCAGGAATATATGAATCATATATGATTCATATATTCCCTTCCGAGAATCCGCCATGGGCATCGTCAACATCGATGACACCCTGCACGACCAGCTGCGCCGTGCCTGCTCCGTGTCCAGCCGCTCCATCAACGCCCAGGCCAACTTCTGGATCCGCGTCGGCATGCTGTGCGAACTGAACCCGACCCTGAGCTTCCAGGACATCGTGGCCAGCGAACTGCGTGCCGCCGGCGTGCAGCCGCCGCTGCTGGCACCCGGCCAGGCCTGAGCCATGGGCATCATCAAGCGCCCCGACGAGATCGCGCTGATGGCCGAATCCGGGCGCCTGCTGGCGCAGGTGTTCGCCGCACTCGACGCGTTGCCGCTGCTGGGCCGCAGCACGATGGAGATCAACGATTTCGTCGAACGCATGATCGTCGATGCGCTGCACGCGCGGCCGGCCAGCAAGGGCCAGTACGGTTTCCCGTTCGTGCTCAACACATCCATCGACAACGTGATCTGCCACGGCGTGCCCAGTACCGATGACGTGCTGCGCAATGGGCAGATCGTCAACCTGGACATCACCCTGGAAAAGAACGGCTACATCGCCGATTCCAGCACCACCTACCTAGTGGGTGAGGTCGACTACGCTGCGCGCAGGCTGGTCAGCACGGCCTACCAGGCCATGTGGAAAGGCATCGCCGAAGTCCGCCCCGGCGCGCGACTGGGTGATATCGGCCATGCCATCGCCCGCCATGCACGCAGCCACGGCTACAGCGTGGTGAAGGAATATTGCGGCCACGGCATCGGCCAGGAAATGCACGAAGAGCCGCAGATCCTGCACTACGGCCACGCCGGAACCGGCATGGCGCTGGAAGAAGGCATGGTGTTCACCATCGAACCCATGCTCAACCAGGGCAAGCCGGCCATCCGCCAGCAGCCTGACGAATGGCCGGTGTACACGCGCGACGGCAAACTGTCGGCGCAGTTCGAACACACCGTGGCGGTGACCGCCAGCGGCGTGCGCGTGCTGACACTGCGCCCGGGCGAACGCCCGCTGTGCCCGGTGGATGCGCCTTAAAGCGGGCGCTGCTGCATCGGCGCCGCGGTGCTTTCACTGCGCGCGCGAGTGGCCAGCGGCTCACGTACGCGCTGCGCCAGGTAGCCCAGGCTGGCGGCCAGGATGAAGGTGTAGCCCAGCAGCTCGGTGGTTTCTTCGATGGTGTTCTTGAACACGCGGATGTACTGGTCACCCAGCAGGCCCGTCCACAACGAGGTCATGCCGATCAGGCGCGAGTAGAACAGCAGCAGCACCAGGCCAATGGTCATGACCGTGCCGGCGCGCGAGGTGAGGAAGCGCACCAGACCGGCCACGGCACCGCGCCAGTCACGGCTGGCCCAGGCCAGCGAACCGACGATCAGCAGGGTCACCGGGTACTTCCAGAACCCGTGCGCGATCAGGTCCAGCGCCTCGTCCATCTCGCGCAGGAACATGCAGGCGAACAGGGCGGCGGCCAGCACCGCGAAACCCCGGTCCTCGACGCGGCGCCACGCCAACCGCGCGAACGCCAGCACGCTGGCCGCCAGGAAGCCTTCCTGGGTCAGTTCCACCAGCGACCACTCGCCTACCGCGTCGCCCAGCCAATGGATGTCCAGCCAGGCCAGCAAGGGCGGCAGGGTCACCATGAAGCCGAAAAGGAAGGTGCGTCCCAGGTGGGACAGCAGGAGGCGGAGATCATTCTTCATTACGTACTACCTGCGCCGGAAGCGGCGAAACTGCGGAAAACAAAGGCGACAGGGGGCAGGTCCACGAACGGGCCCGCGCGGCGAGTCGCGGCGATTCGTTATTGTCTCGTTAAAGGCCGCGCCTGACGACCGCACCAATGGAATGGAGAGGTCCGCCTGCGCATGCAGCGCGCGATGTCAGCAGGCAATCCAGTAATCGACCTGGAACAACCGCCCCTGCGCATCGAAGCGCAGGTCATAGCGCTCCTCGAAGAGGCCGCGCGGATCGGCGGTCACATGCACGGTGCCATCGCTGGCGTGCGCGCGCGGCAATGGCACCCGCGCGCCATGCGCGAACTGGCCTACGCCCTCCACCTACAACGGCTTCACGGCATACCGACTAATTTTTGCCGGACACTTTACGGATGACGGACCCACGTGCATCGGCATCGCCCCACCCCGTGGCTGCAACGCGCAGGCGTGCCCCTGCTGATCTGTGCGCTGTGGCTGCCCACAGCCGGCGGCGCGCAGCCCCTGCCTGACAGCGCGGCACCACCGGCACTGGACTGGGAACAGGCGCGGCAACGGCTGGAACAGGTGTCCGACGCGCTGGCCGCCGCCGATGCCGGCGTGCGCAACAAACAGGAACTGCAGGAAGCCACCCGCCTGCTGCGTCTGCCCGAGATCACCGGCGAAGTGCGCCGCCTGCAGTTCCAGAAGACCCTTACCCTGCCCTTGGGCTCGCTGGCACCGGTGGCCGAGGCCTATGGCATCGACTCGCCGTTGACCTTCACCGAACGCGACTGGCGCACCCGCCCGGTGGTGACCGCGGTACTGCCGCTGTACACCGGCGGGGTGATTCCCGCGGCGCAGCGCGCGGCCAGCGCCGCCAGCGAACAGGCCAGCGCCGAGCGCGAAGCGCAGCGCCAGTCGATCACCGTGCAGCTGGCGCAGGCCTACTTCGGCCAGCGCCTGGCCGAACAGGCGGTGGACGTGCGCCGCGATGTGCGCGACGGGCTGGAACGCCATCTGTCCGATGCACAGAAACTGGAACGCGAAGGCTTCGCCACGCGGGCCCAGCGCCTGCAGGCCACCGTGGCCCGCGACAAGGCCGAACGCGAGTACCAGAAGAGCGTGAACGATCTGGCCACGCTGCAGGCCGCCCTGGCCACCCTGCTGCGCAGTGGCGGCCAGGTCCGCCCCACCTCGCCGCTGTTCGTGCAGCGCGCGCCGCTGGAGCCGGTGGTCAGCTTCGAACGCACCGCGCAGGCGCGGCAACCGCAGATTGCACGCCTGCGTGCGCTGGTGGCGCAGGCCGAGCAAGGCGTGCGCGTGCAGCAAGCCAAACTGAAACCGCAGATCTTTGCCTTCGGCCAGTACGATTTCCGCCGCCGCGATGAAATGCTGACCGACCCGGACTGGGCGTTCGGCATCGGGCTGAAGTACACCTTCCTGTCGCCCAACTCGCGGCCGGCGCAGATCGGCGCGGCGCGAGCGCAGCAGGACCAGGCCGAGGCCGGCCTGCGCGAAGCCGAAAACCAGGTCGCGCTGGGCGTGCGCAAGGCCTGGAACGAACTGGAAACCGCCCGCCAGCAGTTCGTGCTGCTGGACAGCAGCATTGCCCAGGCACAGGAAAACCTGCGCCTGCAGGAACTGGCGTTCCGCGAGGGCCAAGCCACATCGCTGGACGTGATCGATGCACGGCTGGGCCTGGGCGGCGCCCGCGTGGAGCGTTCGCAGGCGGCGTACCAGTACGACGTGGCGCTGGCGCAGTTGCTGGAGATCAGTGGCCAGATGGACCGTTTCGAAGACTACCGGCGGCGCGCGGACGAGGTGATCGACCATGAGTGATGTATTGCACGATGACGCAGCAACGCCACCGGGCAAGCGCCGTACCGGCCTGATCCTGGTGGTGGTGTTGCTGCTGGTGGTGGTGCTGGGCCTGTGGCTGGCGTGGCGCAGCCCGGCCGACCAGATCCAGGGCATGGCCGACGCGGACACACTGAACGTGGCCGCCAAGATCACCGCCCGCGTGGCCGAACTGAAGGTACGCGAAGGCGACCGCGTGCAGGCCGGGCAGATCGTGTTCCTGCTGGACAGCCCGGAAGTGGCGGCCAAGGAACAGCAGGCCCACGGTGCGCTGGCCGCCGCCCAGGCGGTGGCCGACAAGGCCGACGAAGGCGCGCGCCGCGAAGACATCCGTGCCGCCGAAGCCAACTGGAAGCGCGCCGAAGCCGGTGCAACCCTGGCCGAGGCCACCGCCGGCCGCGTGCAGAACCTGTTCAACGAAGGCGTGATGACCCGGCAGAAGCGCGACGAAGCCCACGCCCAGGCCACCAGCTCGCGCGAACTGGCCCGTGCCGCGCGCGCGCAGTACGACATGGCCCTGGCCGGCGCACGCGAACAGGACAAGCGTGCCGCACAGGGCCAGGTACAGCAGGCACAGGGCGCGGTGGCCGAAGTCAACGCCGCCCGTGCCGAAGTGGAAGGCCGCGCCCCGGTGGCCGGCGAGATCAACAAACGCATGGCCGACCCGGGCGAACTGGTGCCGGCCGGCTTCCCGGTGTTCACCCTGGTCGACATCGATCGCATGTGGGTGTCGATGAACCTGCGCGAATCGCAGATGCAGGGCCTGAAGGTCGGCAGCCGCCTGCAAGGCCGGATTCCCGCGCTGGAAAAAGACGCGGCTTTCGAGGTGTACTTCATCAATCCGGCCGGTGACTACGCCACCTGGCGCAGCACGCGCCAGTCGTCGGGCTACGACGTGCGCAGCTTCGAAGTGCGGGTACGCCCGGTGCAGCGTGTCGAAGGCTTCCGGCCCGGCATGAGCGTGCTGTTCGCATGGCCGCAGGACTGAACCCGGACAGTACCGGCATCGGCGCTGCATGTCGGCGCGAACTGCGTGCGCTGCGCAGCAACCGTGCCGACCTGGCCCTGGTCACCTTGCTGCCACTGCTGATGCTGGCGGTGATGGCCTGGATGTTTTCCGCATCGGTCATGCGCGATGTGCCCATTGCCGTGGTCGATCTGGACCACAGCAGCGACAGCCGCCTGCTGCTGCGCATGCTCGATGCCAGCCCCGGCGTACGCGTGGCCACGCAACCGGTCAGCCTGGACGAAGCACAGGCGCAGCTGCGCAGCCTGCAGGTGTTCGCGGTGGTGCTGGTGCCACGCGATGTCACCCGCCAGGCGCTGCGCGGGCGCCAGGGCACGGTGTTCGCCTATTACAACGCCACCTACATGACCACCGGGCAGTCGGCCGCGCGCGATATCGGCGATGCGGTATCGGCCTGGGGCGCGCGCCTGCTGCGCGAACGCATCGGCCTGCAGGTCGGCCCCGGCAAGCTGCGCGCCGCGCCCATCGCCGTGCAGTCGGACATCCTGTACAACCCGGCGCGCAGCTACGAACTGTTCCTGCTGCCGCTGATCTTTCCGGCGGTGTTGTCGCTGGTGCTGGCCTTGGCCGTGGCCGGCAGCCTGGGCCGCGAGATCCGCGATGGCACGTTGCGCGCTTGGCTGGAGCGCACGCCATGGTCGGCGCTGCTGGGCAAGATCGCGCCCTACGTGCTGCTGTTTTCCATGTACGGCGCCGCAGGTGTCGCCTACCTGGCGTGGCTGCGCGGCGATGGCATTGCCGGCAGCGTGCTGTTGCTGCTGCTGGCACAGCCGCTGTTCTACCTGGCCACCGCCAGCTACGCGCTGTTCTTCGTCGGCGTCACCCGTGACATGGGCACCGCACTGTCGGCGGTGGGCCTGAGCATCGGCACCGCACTGGCCTTTTCCAGCGCCACGTTCCCGGTCATCGATGCGCCGCTGTTCACCCGCATCTGGCACCTGCTGCTGCCGCTGAGCGCCTACATCAAACTGCAGACCCAGCAGCAGTTCGTCGGTGCGCCGCTGGCGGTATCGCTGTGGCCACTGGCCACCCTGCTGCTGATGATCGTGGTGGCCGGCGGCATCGGCGGCGCACGGCTGATCGCCTTCGCCCGCAGCACACCGGCCACGCAAGCGGCCAGGGCCAGCGCATGAACGCGGTGTGGCGCAGCCTGCGCCAGACCCTGTTGGCCGTGCTGCTGGACCGCTACGCCATCGTGGTGATGGTCGGCGCGGTCATCCTGTACTCGTTCTTCTACCCGGCCGCGTATCGCCACCAGGTGGCCGGCGATCTGCCCGTGCTGGTGGTGGACGAGGACCACAGCGCCACCAGCCGCGAACTGCTGCGCACGCTGGATGCGCTGCGCGTGGCACGGGTGGTCGGGCAACCGGCCGATATCGAAAGCGCACGCCAGCAACTGGAAGCCGGCCACGCCGAAGGCATCGTGCTGATTCCGGCGAACCTGGAGCGCGACATCCTGCGCGGCCACCCCGCCAAGCTGGTACTGCTCGGCAACGGTGCCTATCTGGGCCGCGCCAGCTGGGTACTGGGCAGCGTGGCCGATGCGCTGGGCGCGTTCGGTCGCGATGCGGCCGTCACCCAGGCCGCCTTCATGGGCGCCCCGCAGGCACCACCGGTCACCTTGGTGCAGCGGCCGCTGTACAACACCCAGGAAGGCTACGGCAGCGCCATCGTGCCGGGCGTGGCCGAACTGATCGTGCACCAGACCCTGCTGATGGGCATCGGCGTGCTGCTGGGCGGCCGCCGCCTGGCGCTGGGCCGGCGCCTGCGCTTCGACCGCCCCACCCTGCTGGGCATGGCGCTGGGCTTTGGCCTCATCGGCCTGTTCGGGTTGTTCTACTACGCCGGTTTCACTGCCTGGGTGCAGGACTACCCGCGCGGCGGCAACCCGCTGGGGCAACTGCTGGGCGGCACGTTGTTCATCGCCGCCACAGTGGCCTTCGGCCTGTTCGTGGGCAGCTTCTTCCGCACCCGCGAACGCGCGTTCCAGTACGTCATCGCCACCTCCATCCCGCTGTTCTTCCTGGCCAATCTGTCATGGCCGGCGGTGATGACCCCAACGCCGCTGGTCTGGCTGTCGCAGCTGCTGCCCACCACCGCCGGCATCAACCTGATGGTGCGCCTGACCCAGATGGACGCCAGCCTGGCCGATGTCCGCCACGAACTGATCACCCTGGGTGGTTTGCTGATGCTCTATGGCACGCTGGCCTACCGGCGCCTGCACGGCGGCGCGCCACGCAGTTCCGACTAATCCTTGCTGTCGTCTGGCGTGTACCAGAACGGAATGCGGTACTCACGGCGGCGGTCGGGCCCTGTGCTCTCGCCCTGCGCATGCCAGACCAGGTGCAGGTCATGCCGGCCCGGCGCCAGGCCCTGCAACGGCAGATAGCCCACCAGCCCGCGCATTTCCAGGTCGCGGCGCTCGAACGGCACGAAGTCGGCCAGCGCCACCGGCTTGCCGTCCAGGGTGATGGTCCAGATCAACGCCAGGCAGTCCACTGCCGCACGTGCCGCCGGCGCACCCTCGGCGCTGTTCTCGCCCCCGGGCAAGGCAGTGCAGTAGCGCCGAGCCAGCGGATTGTCGCGCTGCGGGCGATGCGGAATGAACAGCCGCAGGCGCGAACTGCTGATCGTATCGGCCGGAATCATCGGGTAGGCCAGCAGCTGGTCGTGCGTCGAACGTAGTGATTCGTAGTGCGCGCTCAGCATGCCGTTGTCCACCGCCTCCTCGGTCAGCACCTGGTAGCGGTTGAACAGCGAGAACTTCACCGAACCGGCCACCTGCACCGCCGCCAGCACCATCGCCACGCCAATGGCCAGCAGGTAGCCCACCATGAACGAGCGCGAGCGCAGGTTGCTCTGGATGGTCAGCTGCATGGTCTGCATCAAGCGCAGCAACGGCACCCGCTGCATGCCGGCCAGGAAGCGCTGCAGCGCGCGTTCCAGCCCCTCGCTGGCGCGGCCACGTGCGTGGCGGCGGGCGATGGCCTTTTCCAGCATGAAGGGCACGAAGGCCAGCGCCAGCAGGCTCCCCAGGCACGCGCCCACCACCGCCATCGCCACCTGGTCCGAACCACCGGCCAGGAAGGCGATCAGCATCGCAACGGCCAAGGTCACCATGGCCAGTACCAGGGTGCCGGCCAGGGTCTGCACGCAGATCAGCGTGGTGGAAAACAGCAGCGTGGCCAACCGATCGGCACGCTGGATGCTGCTGTCCAGGCCGCCGTCGCGCGCGCGCAGGAACGCACGCGACACCGGCCCCATCTTCTGCAGCGCGGTCCAGTCGATGCCCTCGGGGAAATGCGATTTCAGCCCGACCAGGCCGATCCAATAACCGCGCACGGTCAGGTGCGCGATCAGCGCCACTGCCAGCACGTAGCACATGCCCACCACCGTACTGAAGGCAAACCAGAGCAGCTGGAAGTACATGCCTTCGGTATGCAGGCTGCTGCGCGCCCAGGCATCGAACAGATAACCGGGCACGGCCAGCAGGGCGAACGCCAGCAGGCCGGAAATGAACAGCTCCAGCTCGTCCGCGCGCTCGCGCAGCCGGCTGAAGCGGGTGTTCGCTTCCGGCTCGGCGTGGGTGGGTGTGGGCACGGCTTGCGGCGCAGCAACGGGGGATTCGTTCACAGCGCGTTCATCCTTGGAAGTTGGCGCAGTATAGGGCGCCACCCGGCCCGGTGGTACGCCCGCGCAAACGAAGAACGCCGGCACAAGGCCGGCGTTCGGGTACTGCAGGTGGAAGGGACTACAAAGGGTTTATCGGTACACGCGTTCGCAGCGGCGCTCGACCACACGGTCGCCGGTCTTGCTCTGGTGGTTGCCCTGGATCTGGCGACCGGCAGCACCGCCGGCCACGGCACCGGCCACGGTGGCCAGCTTCTTGCCGTTGCCGCCGCCCACCTGGTTACCCAGCAGGCCACCCACCACCGCACCGGTGGCGGTACCGGTAATGCGGTTCGGGTCACGAGAATTGCGCTGCACTTCTACGTTCTTGCACACCACGCGGCTGCCGTCGTTGAACTTGCGGCCTTCATCGCGCGGGCCATAAGTCTGTGCACCGGCCACCGACGACGCTGCCAGAAGGCTGCCCAGCAGCAGTACGCGGATAGAAGTATTCATGGCGGTCTCCTGTGTTGCGGTATGGCGCAAGTGTCTCGTGGGCGGTGGCAACCACAGGTGAAATCCAGATCACTGCGCGCTGAACGGCCATGTGCGGTTCATCTACGCCGCGCCGCATTGCTACAGTGATGAAACCGTGGACCGAGACCCGTGCATGCACAACGATGCGCCGCTGGAACTGGTGCTGGAAGGCAGTGCCGTGCATGACATCGCCAGCTTCTACGCCGAGATCAACCGCGTCTTCATGGCGGGCGAAGACTGGCAGCTGGGGCCAAGCCTGGATGCGCTGGACGACCTGCTGTACGGCGGCTACGGGGTGCTGGCCGGGCACGCCACGGCAACACTGGTCTGGAAGGACATCGCCCACACGCGCCACGCGCTGGGTGAAGCCACCACCCGGGCGTGGCTGCAGGACAAGCTGGACAACGCCGCCGCGTTCAACACCGCGGCCATCACGCGACAACTTCGGGCACTGCAGCGCGGCGAAGGCGAAACCTACTTCGAGATCGTGATGGAGATCTTTACCGGGCATCCGAACATCAGCCTGCAGATGCAGTGAGGGCGCCTGGCGGGGGCGCGCCGAGCCACCCCTAGCCGTTACCATGGGCAGCCCTGTACCCGTCTCCGCCCTGCGGCCTGCCCGCGGCGGACACCCCAGATCCACGAGCCCCATGTCCAAAGACAAGTCCGCCGAACACACCCCGCTGATGAAGCAGTTCTTCGCAGCCAAGTCCGACTACCCGGACCTGCTGCTGTTCTTCCGCATGGGCGACTTCTACGAGCTGTTCTACGACGATGCGCGCAAGGCGGCGCGGCTGCTGGACATCACCCTGACCCAGCGCGGCAGCTCCGGCGGCGCGCCCATTCCGATGGCCGGTGTGCCGGTGCACGCCTACGAAGGCTACCTGGCGCGGCTGGTGGCGCTGGGCGAATCGGTGGCCATCTGCGAACAGATCGGCGACCCGGCGCTGGCCAAGGGCCTGGTGGAACGCAAGGTGGTGCGCATCGTCACCCCCGGCACCGTCACCGACGAAGCGCTGCTGGACGAGCGCCGCGACACCCTGCTGATGGCGCTGTCGCGCAGCAAGCAGGGCTATGGCCTGGCCTGGGCCGATCTGGCCGGCGGCCGCTTCCTGGTCAACGAAGTGGAAACCGACGACGCGCTGGAAGCCGAACTGGCCCGCCTGGAGCCGGCCGAACTGCTGGTGCCCGACGAAGAAAACTGGCCCGAGTTCCTGCGCCAGCGCACCGGTGTGCGCCGCCGCGCGCCGTGGCTGTTCGATGCCGACAGTGGCCGCCGCCAGCTGCTGGCCTTCTTCAAGCTGCACGACCTCAGCGGCTTCGGTATCGACGACAAGCCGCGTGCCACCGCTGCCGCCGGCGCCCTGCTCGGCTACGTGGAAGAAACCCAGAAGCAGCGCCTGCCGCACCTGACCTCCATTGCGATGGAAACCGCCGGCGAGGCGATCGCGATGAACGCCGCCACCCGCCGCCATCTGGAACTGGACACGCGGGTGGACGGCGATACCCGCAACACCCTGCTGGGCGTGCTCGACAGCACGGTCACGCCGATGGGCGGCCGCCTGCTGCGGCGCTGGCTGCACCGCCCGCTGCGCCTGCGCGATGTGCTGGTACAGCGCCACCATGCGGTGGAAACGCTGATCGACCGCGGCAGCGATGCGGACATCCGCGAACAGTTCCGCCGCCTGGGCGATCTGGAACGCATCCTGACCCGCGTGGCGCTGCGTTCGGCGCGTCCGCGTGATTTTTCCACCCTGCGCGATGGCCTGGGCCTGCTGCCGGCCGTGCGCGAGGTGCTGGCACCGCTGGATTCGCCGCGCCTGCAGACCCTGCACGCCGCGCTGGGCGAGCACGACGAATGCGCGCACCTGCTGGCCAGTGCGATTGCCGAAATGCCGCCGCTGAAGCTGAGCGATGGCGGTGTGCTGGCCGATGGCTTCGATGCCGAACTGGACGAGTTGCGCCGCCTGTCCACCCACGCCGACCAGTTCCTGGTTGACCTGGAACTGCGCGAGCGCGAGAGCAGCGGCATTCCCACCCTGAAGGTGGGCTACAACCGCGTGCACGGTTACTACATCGAAATCAGCAAGGGCCAGTCCGATCGCGCGCCGGTGCACTACACCCGCCGGCAGACGCTCACCAATGCCGAGCGCTACATCACCGAAGAACTGAAGGCGTTCGAGGACAAGGTGCTGTCCGCGCGCGATCGTTCGCTGTCGCGCGAAAAGTACCTCTACGAACAACTGCTGGACACCCTGGGCAGCCAGCTGGAACCGCTGAAGCAGTGCGCCGCCGCACTGAGCGAGCTGGACGTGCTGGCCGCCTTCGCCGAACGCGCACAGGCGCTGGACTGGGCGCGCCCGGAACTGCAGGCCGAGCCCTGCCTGAAGATCGAACGCGGCCGCCACCCGGTGGTGGAAGCGGTGCGCGAACAGCCCTTCGAACCCAACGATCTGGACCTGCACCCGGACCGTCGCATGCTGGTCATCACCGGCCCGAACATGGGTGGTAAATCCACCTACATGCGGCAGAACGCGCTGATCGTGCTGCTGGCCCATATCGGCAGCTTCGTGCCGGCCAGCCGCGCCCTGATCGGCCCGATCGACCGCATCCTCACCCGCATCGGCGCCGGCGACGACCTGGCCCGCGGGCAGTCCACCTTCATGGTGGAAATGGCCGAAACCAGTTACATCCTGCACCACGCCACCGCGCATTCGCTGGTGCTGATGGACGAGATCGGCCGTGGCACGTCCACCTACGACGGCCTGGCCCTGGCCGATGCGGTCGCGCGCCACCTGGCCTACCAGAACCGCTGCTACACGCTGTTTGCCACCCACTACTTCGAACTGACCGCGCTGGCCGACGAGCAGCACGAAGGCGGTGCCAGTGGCATTGCCAACGTGCACCTGGATGCGGTCGAGCATGGCGAGGCACTGGTGTTCATGCACGCAGTGAAGGACGGCCCGGCCAACCGCAGCTTCGGCCTGCAGGTGGCCGCGCTGGCCGGCCTGCCGCGCGCCACCGTGGCGCAGGCACGGCGCCGCCTGGCCGAGCTGGAACAGCGCGGTGGCGAAAGCCATGCGGCCGCCGTGGCCCCGCAGGCGCTGGATGCACCGCAGCAGTTCGGCCTGTTCGCCGCGCCCTCGAACAAGGCGCAGGAAGCGCTGGCGGCGATCGATCCGGACGAGCTGACCCCGAAGCAGGCGCTGGAAGCGCTGTACCGGTTGAAGGCGTTGTTGTAACGGCCCCCGCCGGGCATGGCCCGGCGCTACCAGGTCATGTGCCGCCGGGCATGGCCCGGCGCTACCGGTCGGCATGGCGCCCGTCCCGGCGCCATGAACCCTTCGCATTTCCGTCGTGTACCCGGCGTTATGCTCGGGCGGTCCTTCCTTCACTGAACGGAGACCGCCATGAATACCCAATCCCTCGCCGCATCCCTGTTCCAGCAACTGCAGCAGGGCCAAGGCCTGCAGCAGGTATCGCAGCAGCTTGGCCTGGACAGCGCGCAGACCAGCCAGGCCGTGGGCAGCGCCCTGCCCCTGCTGCTGGGCGCCATGGGCCAGAACGCCAGTGAACCGCAGGGCGCGCAGTCCCTGCTCAATGCCCTGCAGCGCGACCACAGCGGCGGCGGCGGCTTTGACCTGGGCGGCATCCTCGGCGCGGTGATGGGCGGCGGTGGCAGCGGTGCCACCGACGGCGCCGGCATCCTCGGCCACGTGTTCGGCGGCCAGCAGCCGCAGGCGGCCGCGGCCCTTGGCCAGAAGACCGGGCTGTACAGCGGCACCTCCGGCAAGCTGCTGGCGATCCTCGCCCCCATCGTCATGTCGTTTTTGGCGCAGCGGTTTGCCCAGCAGGGCAATGCCTCTGAACTCAGCAGTGCGCTGGGGCAGGAAGCGCAGAGCGGCGGCGGTCTGGGCAGCCTGCTGGGCGGCGTCCTGGACCAGGACGGCGATGGCCAGTTCGGCGCCAGCGACCTGATGAAACTGGGCGCCGGCCTGTTGAAGCGCTGATCGGCCACGATCGTCCTATGCAGACGGCACCATAGGTCACCACTATCGCATTGGTTGAATCAATCGAATTTACCGATCGTCAGGCCCTGCCTATCGTGGGCTTGAACCCGATTCCCATTTCGCCAGCCCACAGGTAGATACCCATGAAAAGCGAAGCCAAGTGCCCCTTCAACCATGCCGTGGTCGGTGACGCCACGACCAACCGCGACTGGTGGCCGAACCAGCTGCGCGTGGACCTGCTGAACCAGCACTCCGCGCGCTCCAACCCGCTCGATGCCGGCTTCGATTACGCCAAGGCGTTCCAGGGCCTGGACTACGCCGCCCTGAAGGCCGACCTGAAGGCACTGATGACCGATTCGCAGGACTGGTGGCCGGCCGACTTCGGCCACTACGGTGGCCTGTTCATCCGCATGGCCTGGCACAGCGCCGGCACCTACCGCATCGGCGATGGCCGCGGCGGCGGCGGTCGCGGCCAGCAGCGCTTCGCTCCGCTCAACAGCTGGCCGGACAACGTCAGCCTGGACAAGGCACGGCGCCTGCTGTGGCCGATCAAGCAGAAGTACGGCCAGGCCATTTCCTGGGCCGACCTGCTCATCCTCACCGGCAACGTCGCGCTGGAATCGATGGGCTTCAAGACGCTGGGCTTCGCCGGCGGCCGCCCCGATACCTGGGAACCGGACCAGGACGTGTACTGGGGCCGCGAGACCACCTGGCTGGGTGGCGACGTGCGATACAAGCACGGCTCCGAAGGCGTGCAGGAAGACCACGGCGTACTGGTGTCCGACGATGATGCCGACGGCGATGTGCATTCGCGCAAGCTGGAAAACCCGCTGGCCGCAGTGCAGATGGGCCTGATCTACGTGAACCCGGAAGGCCCGGACGGCAACCCCGACCCGGTGCTGGCCGCGCACGACATCCGCGATACCTTCGGCCGCATGGCCATGGACGATGAAGAAACCGTCGCCCTGATCGCCGGTGGCCACAGCTTCGGCAAGACCCACGGCGCCGGCCCGGCCGACAACGTGGGCAAGGAACCGGAAGCGGCCGATCTGGAAAACCAGGGCCTGGGCTGGGCCAGCAGTTTCCGCAGCGGCAAGGGCGGCGACACCATCACCAGCGGCCTGGAAGTCACCTGGACCCGCACCCCGGCGCAGTGGAGCCACGACTTCTTCGAAATCCTGTTCGGCAACGAATGGGAACTGACCAAGAGCCCGGCCGGTGCCCACCAGTGGGTGGCCAAGAACGCCGACGCGGTAATTCCCGACGCGCACGATCCGTCGAAGAAGCACCGCCCCACCATGCTCACCACCGATCTTTCGCTGCGCATGGACCCGGCCTACGAAAAGGTCTCGCGCCGTTTCCTGGAAAATCCGCAGGCCTTCGCCGATGCCTTCGCCCGCGCCTGGTTCAAGCTGACCCACCGTGACATGGGCCCGCGCGCGCGTTACCTCGGCCCGGAAATTCCGGCCGAACAGTTCATCTGGCAGGACCCGCTGCCGGAAGCGCAGCACCCGCTGATCGACGCCAAGGACATCGCCGCGCTGAAGCAGCAGATCGCCGCCAGCGGCCTGAGCGTGGCCGAGCTGGTGTCCACTGCGTGGGCGTCGGCCTCCACCTTCCGCGGCTCGGACAAGCGCGGTGGTGCCAACGGTGCACGCGTGCGTCTGGCCCCGCAGAAGGACTGGGCGGTGAACCAGCCGCAGCAGCTGGCCAAGGTGCTGGCCGCGCTGGAAAAGGTGCAGGCCGCGTTCAATGCCGGCAGCAGCAAGCAGGTGTCGCTGGCCGACCTGATCGTGCTGGCCGGTGGCGTGGGCGTCGAACAGGCGGCCAAGGCCGGTGGCCATGAGGTCAGCGTGCCGTTCACCCCGGGCCGCACCGATGCCAGCCAGGAACAGACCGATGTGGAATCGTTCGCGGTGCTGGAACCGGCCGCCGATGGCTTCCGCAATTACCTGAAGGGCGCCTACGCGGTGCCGGGCGAAGCGCTGCTGATCGACAAGGCACAGCTGCTGACCCTGACCGCGCCGGAGATGACCGCGCTGGTCGGCGGCCTGCGCGTGCTCGGTGCCAACGCCGATGGCGGCAAGCACGGCGTGTTCACCGCACGCCCGGGCACGCTCAGCAACGACTTCTTCGTGAACCTGCTGGACATGGGCACGCAGTGGAAGGCCACTGGCCGCGAAAGCTACGAAGGCCGTGGCCGCAACGACGGCGCCGCCCGCTGGACCGGCACCCGCGCCGACCTGGTGTTCGGTTCCAACGCCGTGCTGCGCGCGCTGGCCGAGGTGTACGCCAGTGCCGATGGCGAGAAGAAGTTCGTGCAGGATTTCATCGCCGCCTGGACCCGGGTGATGGAACTGGACCGCTACGACCTGCACGGCTGACCCGTTTGGTAGGTGCCCACCTTGGTGGGCACCCCAAATCGCCCACCAAGGTGGGCGACTACCGTGAACGCACCACGATCACGCCGTTACAACGCGTCCAGATCACCCAGCGCGCGGATCAACCGCCGCGCGCGCTTGTCCGGCTTGTGCTCCGGCGGCTGGAAACCATCTCGGGCGGCGATGCGCAACGCACGCTGCTCGGCCCGCCGCGCCTTCGACGCTTCGCTTTCCACATACAGCTGCTGCGCCACCGGCGCCGGGCCGCGCTGGTCGCTGATGCCCAGCACCTGGATCTCGAAATGTTCCTCGCCACGGTCCACCTGCACCTGCTCGCCCACGCGCACCGCGCGTGAGGATTTCGGGCGCTGGCCGGCCACGCTTACCTTGCCGGTTTCAATGGCCTGCTTGGCCAGGCTGCGGGTCTTGAAGAAACGGGCCGCCCACAGCCAGATATCCAGGCGGACACTGGGCGGCAGCGGGGAAAGCGCATGCATCGGCGGAAACTACTCCGTGGGTCGATTCAAGGGACGCGGGTTGTCCGGGTCGACCCGGCAGCCGGTGCCGCCGATCAACGGCTTCACACCAGAGGCCAGGTCCTGGCGTTGGCTGCCCACCAGGCATTCGGGTCGGTCGGTCGGCCGTATCTGGGTATCGCCCAGGCGGTCGTCCATGGAACATGCGGGCAGCACGGCCACGATCAAGGCCAGCGCAATCCCGCACACCCCCTGCTGTTGCTGCTGCATTGCCACACCCCGCAAACCGGCTTGGTGCTAGTGTGCGCCTCCCGGCATTCGATCTCCAGCCCATGGCCAAAGCGCCGCTTGACCTGACTTCCGGCCCGATCGGGCGCAACCTGCTGCTGTTCGCGCTGCCCATCCTGGCCGGCAACATCGCCCAGTCACTGAATGGTTCGGTGAACGCGGTGTGGGTCGGGCGCTTTTTGGGCGAGGCCGCGCTGACGGCCACCGCCAACGCCAACAACATCATGTTCTTCCTGATCGGCTCGGTGTTCGGCTTCGGCATGGCCGCCACCATCCTGATCGGCCAGGCCATCGGCGCGCGCGACATCGGCCAGGCGCGGCGTGTGGTCGGCACCAGTGCCACGTTCTTCATCGGCCTGTCGGTGGTCATCGCCATCGCCGGCTGGTTCCTGGCCCACCCGCTGCTGGAAGCGATGGGCACGCCGGCCGCGTCGCTGCCGCTGGCCGAGGCCTACCTGCGCGTGATCTTCCTGGCCATGCCCACGCTGTACGCGTTCGCCTTCCTCAGCGCCGCGCTGCGGGGTGCCGGCGATTCGCGCACGCCGTTCCGCTTCCTGCTGGTGTCGGTGGTGCTGGATATCGCGCTGAACCCGGTGCTGATCTTCGGCCTGGGCCCGTTCCCGGAACTGGGCATTGCCGGCTCGGCCTGGGCCACGCTGGTGTCGCAGACGCTGTCGCTGGCCGGCCTGCTGCTGTACATGCGGCACAAGCGGCACACGCTGTGGCTGGGACGCGCCGACATGCACCTGTTCAAGCTCGATTTCACCATCCTGCGCGCGCTGGTGGTCAAGGGCGTGCCGATGGGCCTGCAGATGGTGCTGATCTCGCTGTCGGTCATCATGCTGATGACCATGGTGAACCAGTACGGCACCGACACCGCGGCCGCCTACGGCGCATCGCTGCAGCTGTGGAACTACGTGCAGATGCCGGCCATGGCCATCGGTGCGGCGTGTTCGTCGATGGCCGCGCAGAACGTCGGCGCGCAGCGCTGGGACCGCGTGCGCGGCACCGCGCGGCAGGGCGTGCTGTTCAACTTCCTGCTGACCGGTGCGCTGATCCTGCCGCTGGTGGCGCTGGACCAGTATTCGCTGGCGCTGTTCCTGCCGCAGGGCAGCGAATCGCTGCAGATCGCCCGCCATTTGAACCACGTGGTGATCGGCTCGTTCCTGTTCTTCGGTGTCAGCTTCGTGATCTCCGGCGTGGTGCGCTCCACCGGTGCGGTCATTCCGCCGCTGCTGATCCTGGCCGCCTCGCTGTGGGGCGTGCGCGTGCCGTTCGCCGAATTCCTGCAACCGTACTGGGGTGCCGATGCGATCTGGTGGAGTTTCCCGGCCGGTTCGCTGGTGTCCATGCTGCTGTCGCTGGCGTATTACCGCTGGGGTGGCTGGCGCAAGGCGCGGATGATCACCGCGCCCGCGCCGGCCGAAGTTCTGGCCACGCCGTCGGAAGTACCAGCCTGCCCGCCCTCGCCGGTAGCCGACCCGGATGCCGTGACCCGGTAACCCCGCCGGTAGCGCCGGGCCATGCCCGGCGAATGTCTGACCACCGCTGCGCTCGCCGGGCATGGCCCGGCGCTACCGTTCTACTTCGCGGCGTTGTGCTTGGCGGCAGCGCGGATCAAGGCCTTGAACGCCGTGGCGTCAGGCATCGCGCCCTCGTGGATGTCGATCGCGCGCCGTGTATTGCCTTCCAGGCTGGCATTGAACAGACCCTTCGGGTCTGGCAGCGCGGCGCCATGGGCGAAGGTCAGTTTCACTGCCTGCTTGTAGGTTTCGCCCGTGCACAGGATGCCGTTGTGTTCCCACACCGGCGTGCCGCGCCATTTCCAGGTCTCTTCCACGTCGGGCAGCGCCTGGTGGATCAGTGCGCGAACGCGGGCCAGCGTCTGGCCGCGCCAGTCGCCCAGTTCGGCAATGCGCGCATCGATCAGTTCAGAGGCAGGGCGTGTTGCTTCGGCGGCTTCCGCAGCTTTCCTGGGCATGTCTGCACTCGCACGGTACGGTGGGAAAGGGAAACTACATGCGCGCGCCGGGCAGCGCACGTGCCTGCTGCAGCCAGTCCAGCAGTTGTGCGCGGTCCAGCACGCTGTCTTCATACAGGTGCAGATAGCGCGTGGTGGCCTGCTTCGAAGGCTCGGGTGGCTGCGGCTGCAGCAGCGCGCCGTGGAAGAACGCGACCTTGATGTAACGCGTGCAGCAGTGAAAGCTGAGGAACCAGCCCTGCCCTTCGCCCACGCCATACATCGGTGAATTCCAGCGCACGGCCTTGTGCACGCCGGGCACGGCCTGGGTGATGAGGGCATCGAGCTGCTCGCCAAATGCACGCTTCCAGCCGGGCATGGCGGCGATGTAGGCCTGCACCGGTGCATCACCATCGCCCTTGGCGATCTGCGGGTTGCCGCCGGACAACAGCTTCGGCGCAGCGGCGGCGGATGGCTTGGAAGGCATTGCGCAGCGCTCCGTGGTCGCAGGTCAGCGGCTGGGCAGGTCACGCCATAACGGCAGGCCGCGGCGCAGGCGCATCACGCGTATCACGACCGCCATCAGCAGACCGAACAATACGCCGGCGAGGAGCGCGCTGAACACCGCCACTGCCAACGGCAGGCTGGTGTTGCGCCAGACCAGCAGCCACATCAGCACGCCCCAGCCCAGTGCGAACCAGGTACCCATCAGCAGTGCATTGGACGCCACGCTGGCGATGATCGGCGGGGGCGCGTTGACGCCCATGCGCCACAGCAGGCGATGCAGTGGCGGCGCCGAGTGCCGGCGCTGCACGCCCGCGGCGTCAAGATGGCGCAGGGCGGCCTGCACCTTGGGCGGGTAACGCTGTTCAACGGTCGTCATGCCGCGAACATAGCGCCGGCCGGCGCACAAACGCAAACGGCCACCCGAAGGTGGCCGTCGCGGCAACAACCGAAGTTGTTTATCAGGCCTTTTCGGCCAGACGGGCAGCCTTGGCGGCAGCAGCGGCAGCCAGGTCTTCCTTGATGCGGGCAGCCTTGCCTTCCAGGCCACGCAGGTAGTACAGCTTGCCGGCGCGGACCTTACCACGACGCTTCACTTCGACCGAGTCGATGATGGCGCTGTGGGTCTGGAAGACGCGCTCGACGCCGTAGCCGTGCGAGATCTTGCGCACGGTGAACGAGGAGTTCAGGCCGGCGTTCTTGGTGGCGATCACAACGCCTTCATAGGCCTGCACGCGCTCGCGGCTGCCTTCCTTCACCTTCACGTTGACGACAACGGTGTCGCCCTGGCTGAACTTCGGCAGTTCGCGGGTGATCTGGGCGGATTCGAATTCCGCGACGATGGACTTGTTCAGCTTGCTCATGGGTTACACCGATTCTTGTTCGGGTGGGCGTGTCGTTCTGACAACGTAGGCTCATGCAGTCACGGAACTGTGCTGCACGTTTGTTGTGGGTACTGCGCGCGCCGGCCGGGGCTGGCGGGAATTGGCCATGATAGCCGATAAAGCCAGCCCTGCGCTAGGGGCTGGCCTTGTGTTTCTGGGCCTGGCGGCCCTGTTCCAGCAGTTTGCGGTCGGCCTTGCCCAGCGCCTGTTCATCCAGCAGGTCCGGGCGCCGTTGCGCGGTACGGACCAGCGACTGCTGGCGGCGCCAGGCGGCGATGGCCGCGTGGTTTCCCGAACGCAGCACGTCCGGCACGTCGCCCAGCGGGTGCTGGGCCGGCTGGCTGTAATGCGGGCAGTCGAGCAGCCCCAGGTCGCCTTCGAAGCTGTCCTGGGCGGCCGATTCGGCGTCATTCAGGGCGCCGTCCTGCAGGCGGGCCACAGCATCGATGATGACTGCCGCACCCAGTTCGCCGCCGGACAGCACGTAGTCGCCCAGGGAAATCTCTTCATCGACGTTGGCTTCCAGGAAGCGTTCGTCGATGCCTTCATAGCGGCCACAGAGCAGGACCACGCGCGGCAGCGCCGCCAGTTCCCGCACCTTGGCCTGGGTGAGCGGCGCGCCCTGCGGGCTGAGGTAGATCACCCGCGGCGGGGTCGGGTCGGCGTCGCGGATCGCCTGCAGGCAGGCCTGCAGCGGCTCGATCAGCATCACCATGCCAGGGCCACCACCGAACGGACGGTCGTCCACCCGGCGGTAGTTGCCTTCGGCGTAATCACGGGGGTTCCAGCCGTGCAGGCTGAACAGCCCCTTCTCCTGCGCCCGGCCGACCACGCCCAGCCCAGCGGACTGGGCCAGGAAGTCGGGGAACAGGGTGATGACGTCGAAGCGCATGCTCACACTCAGAACTCGGGGTCCCAATCGACCACGACCAGATTGGCCTCGAAGTCGACCGATTTGACGAAGTCCGGCAGCACGAACGGGATCATCCGCTCGCGGTCGCCACGGACCACGACCACATCGTTGGCGCCGGTGCTGAACAGGTGCGAGACCTGGCCCAGGGCAACGCCCTCGACGGTCTTCACATCCAGGCCTTCCAGATCCACCCAGTAATACTCATCGGGTTTCGGCGGCGGCAGCGCGCTGCGGGCCACGTAGATCTCGGTGCCGTGCATGGCCTCGACCGTGTCGCGATCTTCGATGCCGGGGAACCGGGCCACCAGATGCTTGCCGCTGTCGCGGCCACGAGCGCCTTCAAGCGTCGATTCCTGCCCGTTGGGGCTGCGCAGGATCCACGGCTGGTAACGGAAAATAGCGGAACGCGGCTCGGTCCAGGACTCGAGCTTTATTTCGCCGCGCACACCAAAAGCGCCGACAATCCTGCCCAGCAGGATGCGGCGCTCGTTATCTTTCATCTGCGTTCAATCAGATGGGCCGCGCCAGAGCGCGGCCCGTCAGGATCAGGCCGCAGCGGCCTGGGTCTTGGCCGCTTCCTTGATCAGGTTGCGGACCTTTTCGGTCGGCTGGGCGCCGTTCTTGACCCAATGGTCAACGCGGGCCAGGTCCAGCTCGATGCGCTTCTCGCCGCCCTGGGCGACCGGGTTGTAGAAACCAACGCGCTCGATGTTGCGGCCGTCGCGCGCGCTGCGCACGTCGGTCACGATGATGTGGTAGAACGGACGCTTCTTGGCGCCGCCGCGGGTCAGTCGAATCTTGACCATGGTGTTTTTCCTATTGCCCAGTCGCCGGAATGGCGAGGTAAGCGGGCGATTATAGCGGCAGATGGCGGCCGGGCCAACCCCATGGGTGGTCCGCCTTCACGGTAGCGCCGGGCCATGCCCGGCGGGACGGCACCCGACCGCTGCGCTCGCGGGGGGATTCTGGGGTCAGATCCCTTTTGCCGCGCAAAAGGGCTCTGACCCCAGCACGTCCCACGCCACGCCGGCCAGCACCGCCCTGCCCTGTTCAGCCAGCGCCTGCGACCCCGGCAGGACCTGCCCATCGATGGCCTCCAGCGCCCACACCCCGCTGGCATTGCAGGCAAAGGCCGCCTTCACACCGGCCAGATCGGCCAGCCGCAAGGGCTGGATGGCCTGCGCCCCCGGCCAGTACCGCTGCAGCAGCGCCTCGGCGGTCCCGCGCAGCGCCGGCGCCTGCGGCCAGAGCAGCCGTTGGCCATCGTGCACGGCCAGGTTCCAGGTACTGCCCTCGCTGACCTGCCCATCGGCCGCCACCAACAGCGCATCGTCAAACCCCGCCGCGAGCGCCGCACGGCGCTGGGCAAACAGGCCGAACGTGCCCACATGTTTGATCTGCGGCCAATCGCGCTGCCAGACCACGCTGCGCACGCGCTTCGGTGCGGTCAGCGCCACCGGCGCCGACACCGCCACCAGCACGTCCACCGGCACGGCGGCCAGCGGATTGCGGAAATCGAAGCGGCGGGAGAACACCGTCACCCGCATGGAGGCATCGCCCTGCCCCGCCTGCTGCAGCGCCTGCGCCATCCAGGCCTGCAGCTGGCGCAGGTCCAGTTCACTGCCGAACAGCTCGCGCGTGGCCTGCGACAGCCGCGCCAGATGCAGCTCCAGCCCCTGCACGGCATGGCCACGCACCTGCAACGAGGTGAAGTGGCCGTAGTTCACCAGCGCCGGCAGCAGATCGTCGGCCTGCGCGGGCTGGCCATTGCAGGTCACCGTCACCGCAGCAGGGCCTGCGCGTCGCGCCACATGTCGGCCAGCACCCCGGCGGCCGGCCGCGCCGGTGCCATCCACGCCGACTGCCCGGCCCAGGCCTGCATCGCCGCCAGATCATTGCGCTGCGCCGCCTGCTTGCGCATCGGCGCGGTCAGCCCGCGCTGCACCGGGTACGGGCGCGGTGGTGGCACAGCATCGGCCGCCGCCGCACGCACATACGGGGTGGCCAGACCGCGGCCCAGACGCCCACTGAAGGCGCGGGTCGGCCAGGTGTCTTCGGGTTCGGTCACCGCCAGTGCGTCGGCCCAGGCCGGGGCGATCGCCGCTTCGGGCGTGCGCAGGAACGCAGTACCGATCTGCACCGCGCTGGCGCCCAGCGTGAGCGCCGCGGCGATGCCACGCCCATCGGCGATGCCGCCAGCGGCGATCACCGGAATCTGCAGATGGTCGGCCAGGCGCGGCAGCAGGGCGAACAGCCCCACCAGTTGCCGTTCGGCCAGTGCCGGATCGAAGGCGCCGCGATGGCCACCGGCCTCCACGCCCTGCGCCACCACCGCATCGGCACCGGCGTCCTGCGCAGCGCGTGCCTCGGCCAGCGTGGTCGCGCAGGCAATCCACGCAATGCCGGCATCCTTCAGTTGCTGCACATGGCGCGGCGACAGCACGCCCATGATGGTCGAGGCCACCGCAGGGCGCGCGGCCAGCAGCGCGGCGAACTGTTCCTCGAAATCGGCCGGAGTGGCATCGGCGGCGCTGGCCGGCACCTCGGGGCCCCATTGGGCCAGGAAGGCGCGGCTGGCGGCTTCGGCGGCCACGTCGCGGGCCGGCGCCGGGTCCGGCAGCCACAGATTCACCTGCGCGGGGCCGCTAGAGGCAGCGCGGAAGTCTTCCATCCACACGCCGATATCGGCCGCCGAAGACAGCACCGCGCCCATCGCGCCCATGCTGCCGGCATTGGCCAGCGCAGCCGACAGCGGCACCGGGCAGGCGCCGGCCATCGGCGCCAGCAGGATCGGAAGTGAAACCTGGAAGCGCCGGCAGAACGCCTCGACGCGGGAAGTGACAGCAGACATCAGCAGGGCGGCCCATCGTTGCAGACAGGCCCCCATGGTGCGCGCAGCAAGGGGGTAGAGTCGAGCTTGCTCGACTGAACCACACGCTACGTAGAGTCGAGCTTGCTCGACTGAACCGCACGCTACGTAGAGTCGAGCTTGCTCGACTGCTGCTGGCCCCTCAGTCGAGCAAGCTCGACTCTACCAACGCACGGTGCCAGCCATGCATCGACCCATGCGTGGCCTCAGCAGCACATCAACGGAACGGCATGCCGCGGCCGCCCATGGCGCCCATCATGCCCTTCATGCTGCGCATCATGCCCTTCATGCCGCCGCCGGCCATCTTGCTCATCATCTTTTCCATCTGCATGTACTGCTTCATGAGCTTGTTGACGTCGGCCGGGGTCACACCCGAACCCTTGGCGATGCGCGCGCGGCGCGAGCCGTTCAGCAGGTTCGGGTTGCGCCGTTCCTTCTTGGTCATCGAATTGATGATGGCGATCATGCGCGGCACTTCCTTGCCCTGGCTGACCTGCTGCTTCAGGTGGTCGGGAATGTTGCCCAGGCCCGGCAGCTTGTCCATCAGGCCGCCGATGCCGCCCATGTTCTGCATCTGCTCCAGCTGGTCGCGCATGTCGTTCAGGTCGAACTTCTTGCCCTTGGCGACCTTCTCGGCCAGCTTGGCGGCCTTGTCCTTGTCCACCTGCTGCTCGACCTGCTCCACCAGCGACAGCACGTCGCCCATGTCCAGGATGCGGCTGGCGATACGGTCGGGATGGAACACATCCAGACCTTCGGGCTTTTCGCTGACACCGACGAACTTGATCGGCTTGCCGGTGATGTAGCGCACGCTCAGCGCCGCGCCGCCGCGGGCGTCACCGTCGGTCTTGGTCAGCACCACGCCGGTCAGCGGCAGCGCATCACCGAAGGCCTTGGCGGTGTTGGCCGCGTCCTGGCCGGTCATGGCATCGACCACGAACAGGGTTTCAGCCGGGTTCACCGCCGCGTGCAGGGCCTTGATCTCGGCCATCATCGCTTCGTCGATGGCCAGGCGGCCGGCGGTATCGACCAGCAGCACATCCACGAACGACTTGCGCGCATCGTCGATGGCCGCGCGCACGATGGCTTCCGGCTTCTGGTCGGCGCTGGACGGGAAGAACAGCACGCCCACCTGCTCGGCCAGGGTCTTCAGCTGCTCGATCGCGGCCGGACGGTAGACGTCGGCCGACACCACCATCACCTTCTTCTTGCGCTTTTCCTTCAGGTGCTTGGCCAGCTTGCCCACGGTGGTGGTCTTGCCGGCGCCCTGCAGGCCCGCCATCAGGATGATGGCCGGGGCGGGAACATTGAGGTTCAGGTCGCTGGCTTCGGCGCCCATCACCGCGGTCAGCTCGTCGCGCACCACCTTGATCAGGGCCTGGCCCGGGGTCAGCGACTTCAGCACTTCCTGGCCGACCGCGCGTACCTTGATGCGTTCGATCAGGGCCTGCACCACCGGCAGCGCCACGTCGGCTTCCAGCAGCGCGATGCGCACCTCGCGGGTCGCCTCGCGGATGTTCTCCTCGGTCAGGCGGCCACGGCCACGCAGGCGCTCGATGGTGCCGGAAAGGCGCTGGGTCAAGGACTCGAACATGCGGCGCAACCTGTCTGAAAGCGGGGGACAATAAGGCAGACAGTATAGCGGGTCCGCCCCCGTTCCCGAGCTGCGACGCTGCGGCCGTCGCCAGCTTCCCGGGGGTATGCGAAACTGCCACGATGACAATCGTTCTCATCGCGATCCTGCTGTACCTGGCCGCCAGCGTCCTGCTGGTGCGCGCGCTCGGCCGCGACGAGGCAATGGGCTCGCCCACCTGGCTGTGGCCGGCGCTGCCGGCCATGCTGCTGCACGGCGGTTACCACGTGCTGGTGGCGCTGCGCACCAGCGGCGGGCCGGACATGCATTTCTTCGCGGCGCTGTCGCTGGTCGGCCTGGGCATGGCCTGGCTGACGTCGCTGGTGGGCGCACGCGGGCGCATGTCGGCGCTGGGCGTGGTGGTGTTCCCGCTGGCCGCGCTGCTGCTGGCGGTTTACCACGGCTACGGCCACGCCCCCAGCAAGGTGCTGGGTTGGCGCCTGGCCAGCCACGCATGGCTGGCCCTGCTGGCCTACGCCACGCTGAGCATCGCCGCGCTGCTGGCCATCATGCTGTGGCTGCAGGAACGCGCCCTGCGCCGCCGCGAGTTCCGCCCGTGGCTGCGCGCCCTGCCGCCGCTGGCCGATCTGGAATCGCTGCTGTTCCGGGTCATCACCGTGGGTTTCGCGCTGCTGACCCTGACCCTGGTGACCGGCGTGCTGTTCGTGGACGACCTGCTGGCGCAGAAGCTGGTGCACAAGACCGTGCTCAGCGTGCTGTCGTGGATCGTGTTCGGCGTGCTGCTGGTCGGCCGCCGCCGCTACGGCTGGCGCGGGGTGAAGGCCGTGCACTGGACGCTGAGCGCGATGCTGTTGCTGCTGCTGGCGTTCTTCGGCAGCCAGTTCGCCATTGAACTGGTGTTCGGGCATACCCGATAAAGGCGTGCCGACCAACGGTCGGCACCCACCGAGGATCCGAACCTGCCGACCAACGGTCGGCACCCACCGGAGATCCGAACCTGCAGTAGATCCACGCCATGCGTGGATGGCGCGTCAACCGTCAGGGCACAGGCTGGGCAAGGATGCGACGCACCGAGCGCCCGCTCTGCGTGATCACATCATCCACCTGCCAGCAGCCCTGGCCCTTGCGGACCATCGGCAGGCGGGTCACATACGGCTTTTTCCACACCGAATAGCGCAACTCGACCTGGCCGACCGTGGCTGACGTTTCGTTCCAGCCGTAGCGTACCGGGCCCTCGATGTCGCCATCCTGCGCATCCAGCCACGGGTCCGAATCGATCGTGCAGATGCCTTCTTCGCGTGCCTGGCAGGCACGTTCTTCGCGCAGCGCCTTGCCGAAGGCCGGGCTGACCAGCGCGCGCGGCGCATCCAGCACGTACCCCGCATCGCCGGAGGTGGCCTCGAAGAATGCCCGCGCCACGCCCACGGCATCCTCGCAGGCCGGGGCGGCCCGGGCGGCGGGGGCCAACAGCAGGCCGGCGATCATGAACATCCCTGTCTTTCGCATGTGTTTCATTCCTTGTAACGCCGGGCATGGCCCGGCGCTACCGAGGGAGGGCCGGGCCGGGTACGCGGCGCGGCGGGCTTACAACCCGTACCGCTCGATCACATCCAGGTGCGGCTGGCGTTCCTGGTCGCAGGCTTCGGCCAGGCGCAGCCAGCACTGCGGGTGCTGCCACTGCGCGGTGTGCTGCTGCAGGAACCGATGCAGCGCCAGCGGCGCGTGGTCCTGCGGCTGGGCCACGGTGAACAGCAGCCCCGGCAGCGTGCCCTCTTCCGCGTCCGGGTCGGTCACGGTGTAGTCGGCACGGCTGTGCCCCCAGATCTGCCAGCCCTGCGCCTGCGCCGCTTCCACCAGCGCATCCCACGCGGCTTCGCCGGGGTGCGCGCCATCAATCAGCCAGCTGCGCGCGAAGCCGCCGCGCTCCAGCACGTGCACCTGCGCATAGGTGGGAATGAAGTGCTGGCGCGCCTCTTCCTCTTCCGGCGCCGGGTGCACCAGCGCGGCATCGAACACCACCCAGTCGCCCACCTGCTGGGCACGGTTGGCCGGTGCGTTTTCCACGATACGCGCGGTTACCGGGCCGGTGCGGCGCGCGTAGTACTCCATCGGCTCACCCTGCTCTTCGCTGCGGATGATCACCCAGCCCCACGGCTCTTCCACCACGCCGTCCTGGCTGGACAGTTCCATGCCGATGGCCGCGGCCGAACGGCGCACGGCGTCCCAGTCGCGCGCGGCGCTGGCGGCGCTCATGTGGTCCCAATGCGCGGCGTTGGGGTCCTCCTGCAGCTCCACCAGCTGCGCGTAGCAGGCCTGCGCCTCGCTGAAGCGGCCGGTTTCCATGTACATGCGGGCCAACGTGCCACGCGCACCGTGCGAACCCGGCGACAGTGCCAGCAGCTGCGTGGCCGCCTGTTCCAGCGCCGGCCAGTCGGACACCCGGCGCGCCCGCTGCACGTCGCACCAGTGCGCGAACACCGGCACGCTGCTGCGGTATACATCGGCCAGCTGGCGCAGGCCCTCGTCATCGCCCTGCTCGGCCAGCCAGCGCATCAGCGTGTAGGCGGCCGGGCCGTCTTCCTGCACATGCGCGCGCACGAACTGCCACAGCAGCGCGCGCGCTTCGTCCTGCGCACCGCAGGCGTACAGCGCCGAGGCGGCCACTTCGGCCAGCCCTTCATCGTCGGGGCACTGCGCGTGGCCCTGCAGCAACCACTGCGCCTCGCGCTCGGGGTCGCGCGACTGGTTCTGCTGGCCCTGCGCTTCCAGCCACGGCAGCAGTTCGGCGGCGGCCACCGGCAGCGGCGCGGCCTCGGGCAGTGCATCGATGCGCGCGGCCAGCGCGGCCACCTGTTCGGCGGCACCGCGGTCCTGGCGCAGCTGTGCCAGGTGCGTGCGGGCCAGCCGCAGCTGCCGCTGCGCAACCCAGCGCGCGCCACGCTGCAGCGCCAGCTCCAGGCTCAGGGCGGCCATTTCAATCACCAGCCGGTGCGCGCCCACGCGCGCGAAGTGTTCGATGATGGTGTTGAAGCGCGTGCCCAGATCCCAGGTGTTGCGCGCCGGATCACGCTGGCACAGGATCGCCACCGTGTTGGCCCACATGCGCCAGGTATTGGGGGTCAGCTCGCTCCACGGCACCAGCTGCTGCAACGCTTCTTCGTCGCGGCCCAGCTGCGCCAGCGCCCAGGCACGCGACAGGCGGCGCGGCACGGTGCAGTTGGCCGGTTCGTACTCGCCAGCGGCGGCCACTTCGGCCTCGCGCTGCTCGATCAGCACCAGCGCTTCGTCGGCACGGCCGGTGGCCAGCAGCACCTTGATCTGCATTTCCGGGAAGCTGTCGAACACTTCCTTGCCGCGCGCCTTGATCGCATCGGCCTGCGCCTGCAGGTAATCCAGCGCGTCCTGGCCGCGGCCATCGTCCAGCAGCGCATCGGCTTTTTCGCAGCTCAGGCACTGGAAGCACGCCCAGCTGGGATCGATGCGGGCCAGCGTTTCATCGCACACTTCAATGCGCTCGGGCACCCAGCCCGGGCCGTCGATGTTGCCGTAGCAGGCGGCCAGATCCTGGGTCACGCAGATCGACTGCGGGCAGTCCAGGGTGTCGGCACGGTGGGCGCGCTCGAACAGCGCCACCGCTTCGCCCAGCGCGCTCTCGCCTTCCACGCGGTTGCCCACGCGGTTGCGCAGCGCCCAGTGGCCCACGTAGACATCCACCCAGGGGTTGTCCAGCGCCTTGCCCAGCGCACGCGCCTCGGGCAGCAGCGCATCCACGCGGTCCACCTGCAGTTCGCTCACCTCGTCGGCCAGGCGGGTCAGCAGGTGCGCGTTCTGCGCCTGCCCGGCCTGGCGCAGGTCTTCCTGCAGTTTTTCAACCCAGTTCCAGATTTCCATGATGTGCAAGTCTCCTGTCTAGCGAAGGCTGGATGAGAAAGTGAGCGGTACTCAGCGCAGCATCTGCTGCAGGGCACCGGCAATATCGGCGAAGGCGGCGTTCAGATCGGGCGTGGCTGTGCTGGCATCGCGCGCCAGCGGGCGCCCCTGCGCGGACACGATGATCTTCAGCGAACGCAGCAGGCGTGCTGCGGCGGGCGCCTGCGCATGGCCGGCGCGTTGCGCCTGCAGCAGCGCCTGCACCGCCGGGTTGTCCAGGTTCACGTACAAGCGCGACGGCGCGCGCGCTTCGATGCGCGCGGTGAACTGCCGCGCCAGGCGCAGCGCGGCCATCGACACGCGCTTGTCGTTCTCATCGTCTTCCAGGCGCTGTTTCAGCTCCGCCTCGCGGTCGGGTACCACCACCACCGGCAGCGCCTCGGGGGTGAAGCGCGCCGGCAGCAGCTGCTCGCCATCGCCCAGGTGCTCGCGCAACCAGGCCAACTGTGTGTCATCCAGGCTGTCATCGCTGCGGAACAGCGCGCGGTTGCCCTGTTCGGTGCCCAGCTCCACCAGGCGCAGGCCCTTGGCCTGGGTCCAGCGGCGCAGGAACGGCACCACCGCGTAGCGATGGCCGTGTGCCACCGGCACGCCCATGGCACGGAACAGCATCTCTTCGAAGCCGCCGCCGTTGTCGAGGATCACGTGCACCGCGCCGCGCGCCGGCAGCGCGCTGGCCGGCAGATCGCCCTGCGAGGTCGGCACGCGCACGTGTTCCAGCAGCAGGTCGAACAGACGGTCGTCGCACAGCGCTGCGCCCAGCAGGGCCTCGTTGTGGCGGCTGAGCACGCGGCGCCAGGCTTCCGGCTGCTGCCGCGCCACATCGGCCAGACCGTCGATCAGCGCTTCCAGCAGCGCGTGCTGCACGGCGCGGTAATGGTCGTCGCGCTGCAGGTCCTCGCGGCTGGCGGTGGGGGTCAACCGCGACGATTCGATCACCCCGCCGATGAAGCCGGCCCACGGCGGCAGCAGGTCGCGCGCATCGTCGTCCAGCAGCATGCCGCGCACGAACACCGACAGGTTGCGGTTGTCGCTGGTGCCGTAGGTGGCGCCATCCTGCACCCACAGCAGGCCAGTGGCGTCACTTTCCGCATCGGCGCGCAGCGGCACGGTCACGATGGGTTCGAAGTCGTGTTCGAAGCGGGCGGCGAACTGCAGCGCCTGGCGCCGCGCCTGTACTGGGTGCAAGGCCACATCGCCCTGTGCGCGCCACGGCGGCGGCTCGGGGTTCAGCGCTTCGGTAGCGGCGCCAATGAAGATCGGTTCGGACAGCAGCGCGCAGTAGCGGCCCAGCACTTCATACAGCCGCGCCTCGTTGGCCAGCGGCAGGAAGTCCGGGTGCAGCTCCAGCTCCACTTCGGTGCCGACCGCACGCGCCGGCACTTCGCTCACGGTGTACTGCTCGGCGTTGCTGGACACATACAGGTGGCCCAGGTCCGGCGTCTGGTACGAAGTGGTGCGCACGCTCACCCGCCGCGCCAGCACGAAGGCCGACAGGAAGCCCAGGCCGAACATGCCGATCAGGCCGTCCTGGTCATCGCCGCCCTGGCGCAGGCCGCGGGTGTAACCCACGCCCACCGTGGCCAGGTAATCGTGGATTTCCTGGCGGGTCAGGCCGGCGCCGGTATCGACGATGCGCAGCACGCCGGCGGCGGCATCGACCTGCACATCGATGCGCGAGGGCAGATCGCCACCGGTCTGTTCAATGCGGCGGCGGATGATGGAATCGTGCGCGTTCTGCACCAGCTCGCGCAGCGCCACCATCGGGGTGGAATACAGGTGCTTGCCCAGCACCGTCATCAGTCCATTGAGATCGACCCCGGCCCGGCGGATTTCGGCGGCGGGGGTGGTCAGCGTCGGGTCCTGCATGTAATCGGTTACTCCTTGCCACACAAGGCGTCACGGGGCGCCATCGTCGAGCCGGGGAAACTAGCACAGGCACGCTGACCGTTGCTGTGCCGGGCGTTGGATTCCGCACCCCGGCGGGGGACCAGCCCCGGTAGAGTCGAGCTTGCTCGACTGCTCCCCAGCCCCGGTAGAGTCGAGCTTGCTCGACGCTCTTGCCTCGACGCGAAAGGCAGTCGAGCAAGCTCGACTCTACAAAGGCAAAACCCGGCGCATCGCGGCCCATCCATCCAGGCAAAGGCAAACCCACCGCATCGCGGCGCGTCCGTCCAGGCAAAGGCAAACCCGGCGCATCGCGGCCCGTCAATCCAGGCAAAGGCAAACCCGGCGCGGCCGCCGGTAGCGCCGGGCCATGCCCGGCGGCATGCCTCACGCCGCGTCGATCGCTTCGGACAGCCGCTCCACGGCAATCACTTCCATGCCCTTCACGCTGCCGCCCTTCGGCGCGTTGGCCTTGGGCACGATGGCGCGCTTGAAACCATGGGTGGCCGCTTCGCGCAGGCGGTCTTCGCCGTTGGGCACCGGGCGGATCTCACCCGACAGCCCTACTTCGCCGAAGGCAATGGTCTTTTCCGCCAGCGGCCGGTCCTGCAGCGACGACAGCACCGCCAGCAGCACCGGCAGGTCGGCGGCGGTCTCCTGCACGCGAATGCCACCGACAACGTTCACGAACACGTCCTGGTCGCCCACCAGCACCCCGCCATGGCGGTGCAGCACCGCCAGCAACATGGCCAGGCGGTTCTGCTCCAGGCCCACGGCCACGCGACGCGGGTTGGACAGCGGCGAGGCATCCACCAGCGCCTGCACTTCCACCAGCAGCGGGCGGGTGCCCTCGCGGGTGACCATCACGCAGCTGCCCGGCTGGTGCGCGCTGCTGCCGGACAGGAAGATGGCCGACGGGTTGGACACTTCCTTCAGGCCCTTGTCGCCCATGGCGAACACGCCCAGTTCGTTCACCGCGCCGAAGCGGTTCTTGAACGCACGCAGCAGGCGGAAGCGACTGCCGCTTTCGCCTTCGAAATACAGCACCGCATCGACCATGTGTTCCAGCACGCGCGGGCCGGCAATGCCGCCTTCCTTGGTCACGTGGCCGACCAGGAACACGGCGGTGCCGGTTTCCTTGGCAAAGCGCACCAGCCGCGCCGCGCTCTCGCGCACCTGGCTGACCGACCCCGGTGCGGCGGTCAGGGTTTCGGTCCACAGGGTCTGCACCGAATCGGCCACGATCAGGCGCGGGCCGGCCTTGCTGGCGTGCTGCATGATCGACTCGACGCCCGTCTCGGCCAAGGCATTCACGCCATCCAGCGGCAGCTCCAGCCGGTGCGCGCGGCCGGCTACCTGCGCCAGCGATTCCTCACCGGTCACGTACAGCACCGGCAGTTCGGCGGCCATCTTCGCCACCGCCTGCAGCAGCAGGGTCGACTTGCCGATGCCCGGGTCGCCACCGACCAGCACCACCGCGCCCTCCACCAGGCCGCCGCCCAGCACGCGGTCGAACTCGCCAATGCCAGTGCTGACCCGGCGGTGCTCGGTCTGCTGCACGTCCTTCAGCGCGGTGATCTTCGGCGGATCGATCTTGCCCACCCAGCCATTGCGCCGGGATGCGGGGGCCTTCGCCGCTGCGGCGCTTTCCAGCACGATTTCCGACATCGAGTTCCACGCCCCGCATTCCGGGCACTGGCCTTGCCATTTGCTGGAATCGGCGCCGCATTCGTTGCAGACGTAAGCGGTGCGGGCCTTGGCCATCGGAAATCCTGCGTGGTGAACGGTGAAGGAGGATAGCCGAGCGCGGTCGCAGGCGCTGCGACAGGCCGCCCGGCACACCCCGCCTACACATCTCCAAATACGAGATGAACATCACACTTTTTAACTGCTAAGGTTCAGCCCCCTGCCGCCGCTATAGTTCGCGGCTTCATGCCTGCCCTCCCCGCTTTCCCTGAAGGACCCGCAATGACTGGCACTTACAGCCAGAGCCTGGTTGCTTTCTCGCTGTTGGTGGCCATTCTCGCTTCGTACACCGCCCTGGACATGGCCGGCCGCCTGGCCACCGCACAGGGCCGGGTGGCCCGCTGGTGGCTGATCGGCGGCGCATCGGCCATGGGGCTGGGCATCTGGTCGATGCATTTCATCGGCATGCTGGCCTTCAAGCTGCCGATTCCGATCGGCTTCGACCTGGGCATTACCCTGTACTCGCTGGCGGTGTCCATTGCCGCGTCGGCCTATGCGCTGTGGCTGGTTTCGCGCCCGGAACTGCCGCGTCGGCGCCTGCTGGCCGGTGGCACCCTGATGGGCCTGGGCGTGGCCACCATGCATTACCTGGGCATGGGTGCCATGCGCATGCAGCCGGGCATCGACTACGACCCGCTGTGGTTCGCGCTGTCCATCGCCGTGGCCATCGGCGCCTGCACCGCCGCGCTGTGGATCGCCTTCCGCCTGCGCCGCGAAGACCAGCGCACCCTGCCGCTGCGCATTGCCGCATCGGCGGTGATGGGCCTGGCCATCGTCGGCATGCACTACACCGGCATGGCCGCCGCCAGCTTCCCGGCCGGCAGCCTCTGCGGCGCGGTGATCGACGGCGGCATTGAATCGCACTGGCTGGCGGTGCTGGTGATCGTCACCACGCTGGGCGTGATCGGCATTGCGCTGGTGGCCTCGCTGTTCGACCGGCAGATGCGCGTGCGCACCGGCCTGCTGGCCGAATCACTGGAAAAGGCCAACGACAAGCTGCTGCAGGCCGCCCTGCATGACCCGCTTACCCAGCTGCCCAACCGCATGCTGCTGCAGGACCGCATCGAGCAGTCGATCGAAAAGGCGCGCCGTCGCGGCCATGCGCTGGCGGTCATGTTCTGCGATCTGGACGGCTTCAAGGCGGTGAACGATGCCTACGGGCACCAACTGGGCGACCGCCTGCTGGTGAAGATGAGCCAGCGCGTCAGCGCCCTGCTGCGCCCGCAGGACACTTTCGCCCGCCTGGGCGGCGATGAGTTCGTGATCGTGCTGGCCATCGACGAACCCGACGACGCGGTGGTGGTGGCCGAGCGCATCATTGCCGCCGTGGCCGAACCGTTCCTGATCGATGCGGCCGAACTGCAAGTCAGCGCCAGCCTGGGCATTGCGCTGTACCCGGACGATGCCACCAGCGAACGCGAGCTGATGGCCCATGCCGACGCGGCGATGTACCACACCAAGGAAGGCGGCCGGAACGGCTATACCTTCTTTACCCCGTCCATGCAGGTGAGCGCGAACCGCCAGCTGCGCCTGCTGCAGGACCTGCGCCGTGCCACCGAACGCGGCGAACTGCTGCTGCACTACCAGCCCAAGTTCGTGGCCGCCGGCACCCCGGCGGTGGGCGCCGAAGCGCTGCTGCGCTGGCAGCACCCGGAACTGGGCATGCTCAGCCCGGACGTGTTCATTCCCATTGCCGAGCGCAGCGGATTGATCCTGCCCATTGGCGATTGGGTGCTGGACCAGGCCTGCGCGCAGCTGCGTGCCTGGCACGATGCCGGCCAGCACGAATGGACCATGGCGGTGAACCTGTCGCCGCTGCAGTTCGCTTCGCCGGCGTTGCTGGACAGCGTGCGCGCTGCGCTGCAGCGGCACGGCATTGCGCCGGAGCGGCTGACGCTGGAAATCACCGAAACCACGGCGATGAAGGACGTGGAAGCCAGCCTGGTGATCCTGAACGACCTGACCGCAATGGGCGTGCATATCGCCATTGATGATTTCGGCACCGGCTATTCCAGCCTGTTGTATCTGAAGCGCATGCCGGCCACCGAGCTGAAGATCGATCGTGCATTCGTGCGCGAGCTGGAACAGAACGCCGAAGACGCGGCCATCGTGTCGTCCATCGTGGCGCTGGGCCGTTCGCTGCAGCTGCAGGTGGTGGCCGAGGGCGTGGAGACCAAGGAACAGCAGGATTACCTGAGCGGACTGGGCTGCGACCAGCTGCAGGGGTACCACCTGGGCAGGCCGATGGCCGCCGACGAGTTCCTGCGCAAGGTGGGTTGAACCGCGCGGGGTCGGATCCCTTGCCACAGGCAAGGGCTCTGACCCCATCTGCATTGCGCGCGCCGCCATCCACGCATGGCATGGATCTACCCGCCGGGCATGGCCCGGCGCTACCCCATCCACGAGCGCACGAGCGGCGCGAACGGCGGGGTCGGATCCCTTGCCACAGGCAAGGGCTCTGACCCCATCTGCATTGCGCGCGCCGCCATCCACGCATGGCATGGATCTACCCGCCGGGCATGGCCCGGCGCTACCCCATCCACGAGCGCACGAGCGGCGCGAACGGCGGGGTCGGATCCCTTGCCGCAGGCAAGGGCTCTGACCCCATCTGCATCGCGCGCGCCGCCATCCACCCATGGCATGGATCTACCCGCCGGGCATGGCCCGGCGCTACCCCATCCACGAGCGCACGAGCGGCGCGAACGGCGGGGTCGGATCCCTTGCCGCGGGCAAGGGCTCTGACCCCATCTGCATCGCGCGCGCCGCCATCCACGCATGGCGTGGATCTACCCGCCGGGCATGGCCCGGCGCTACCCCATCCACGAGCGCAGGAGCGGCGCGGCCGGCGGGGTCGGATCCCTTGCCGCAGGCAAGGGCTCTGACCCCGGATGCATTGCGCTCGCCGCCATCCACGCATGGCGTGGATCTACTGCCGGATGCATCGCGCGCGCCGCCATCCACGCATGGCGTGGATCTACCCGCCGGGCATGGCCCGGCGCTACCCATCCACGAGCGCTCGAGCGCCCCCTTCCCCGCCGCCAACGAAAAAGGCCGCCCCGAAGGGCGGCCTTTTCGTCTGTGGCAACGTCGCGAAGACGTCAGTGCATCATGTGCACGTTCATGTTGTGCATGACCCACAGGGTACCGGCCACGATGATGCCGATCACCACCACGGTGAAGGCAGCAGCGTTGACGTTCCAGCGGCTTTCCGAAGAACGGTCCAGGTGCAGGAAGAACACCAGGTGCACCAGCATCTGCAGCACCGCGGAAACCGCGATCACCACACCGCTTACGGTGCGCGAGAAGTCGCCCGACATCACCACCCAGAACGGGATGACGGTCAGCACCACCGCCAGCACGAAGCCGATCAGGTACGACTTCACGCTGCCGTGGCTTTCGCCGCCGGTGCCGTGGTCGTGTGCATGGTTGTCATGTGCCATTACAGCGCTCCATTGAGGTAGACGACGGAGAACACGCCGATCCAGATCAGGTCCAGGAAGTGCCAGAACAGGCTCAGGCACGCCATGCGGGTCTTGTTGGTCGGGGTCAGGCCGTACTTCTTCAGCTGCACGAACATCACCGCCAGCCACAGCAGGCCGGCGCTCACGTGCAGACCGTGGGTACCGACCAGGGCGAAGAACGCCGACAGGAAGGCACTGCGGTCAGGGCCGTAGCCCTGGTGGATCAGGTGGTTGAACTCCCACACTTCCATGCACATGAAGCCGAAGCCCAGCAGCCAGGTGATGGCCAGCCACAGGTACATCTGGCCCACCTGCTTGCGGTGCATGGCAATCATGCCCAGGCCGAAGGTCAGCGACGAGGTCAGCAGCAGCGCGGTTTCCCACGCCACGAACGGCAGCTCGAACAGATCCTTCGGGGTCGGGCCGCCGTCATTTCCGCCCACCAGCACCACGTAGGTGGCAAACAGCGAGGCGAAGATGAGGCAGTCGCTCATCAGGTACACCCAGAAACCGAAGACGGTGTTGCCGCCGGTGTCGTGGTGCTCGTGGTCGTCATGGCCATGGGCCGCCGCATGCGCGGCGTGCCCGTGGCTCAGGGTCGAGGTATTGGTGCTCATGCCTTCAGCTCCGACTTCACCAGGCCCTGGGCTTCCAGGTGCTTGCGGTGTTCGTTCTCGATGCGTTCCACCTCGGCGGCCGGGACCCAGTAGTCCACGTCCTGGTCGAAGGTGCGGTAGATGAACGTGGCGATCATGCCGACGAAGCCGACGATGGCCAGCCACCAGATGTGCCAGATCATCGCAAAGCCAAACACCAGGCTGAAGGCACCGATGACCACACCCGTGCCGGTGTTGCGCGGCATGTGGATGTCAGTGTACTTGGCCGGCTTCGGCCAGGCTTCACCACGCTGCTTGCGCTCCCAGAAATCGTCCAGCTCGGTGACTTCCGGCAGGCTGCCGAAGTTGTAGAAGGCCGGCGGCGAAGAGGTTTCCCACTCCAGCGTACGGGCATCCCACGGGTCGCCGGTCAGGTCGGCGGTCTTCTTGCGGTCGCGGATCGACACAGCCACCTGGATGATCTGGCACAGGATGCCGGCACCCACGATGAAGGCACCTGCGGCAGCCACCAGCAGCAGCGGCTCGTAGGCCGGGTTCACGGTGCTCTGCAGGCGACGGGTCATGCCCATGAAGCCCAGCACGTACATCGGCATGAAGGTCACATAGAAGCCGATGAACCAGCACCAGAAGGCGCACTTGCCCCAGAACTCGTTCAGGCGGAAGCCGAACATCTTCGGCCACCAGTAGGTGATACCAGCGAACATGCCGAACACCACGCCGCCGATGATGACGTTGTGGAAGTGGGCGATCAGGAACAGGCTGTTGTGCAGCACGAAGTCGATGGCCGGGATCGCCAGCATCACGCCGGTCATGCCGCCGATGGTGAAGGTGACCATGAAGCCGATGGTCCACAGCACGGGCGTGGTGAACTGCACGCGACCGCGGAACATGGTGAACAGCCAGTTGAAGATCTTCACGCCGGTCGGAATCGAGATGATCATCGTCGTGATGCCGAAGAAGGCATTGACGTTGGCACCCGAACCCATGGTGAAGAAGTGGTGCAGCCACACGATGAACGACAGCACGCCGATGCAGGCGGTGGCGTAGACCATGCCCTTGTAGCCGAACAGCGCCTTGCGCGAGAAGGTCGCGATCACTTCGGAGAACACGCCGAAGGCCGGCAGCACCAGGATATAGACTTCCGGGTGGCCCCAGATCCAGATCAGGTTGATGTACAGCATGGCGTTGCCGCCACCATCATTGGTGAAGAAGTGCGTACCCAGGTAACGGTCCAGGGTCAGCAGCACCAGGGTGATGGTCAGCACCGGGAAGGCGGCGACGATCAGCACGTTGGTGACCAGCGCCGTCCAGGTGAACACCGGCATCTGCATCAGCTTCATGCTGGGGGTACGCATCTTCAGGATGGTAATGAAGAAGTTGATACCGCTCAGCGTGGTACCCAGGCCTGCGACCTGTAGACCCCAGATGTAGTAGTCCATGCCGACGCTTGGACTGTATTCGATGCCCGACAATGGCGGGAACGCCAGCCAGCCGGTGGCGGCGAATTCACCGATCCACAGCGACAGCATGATCAGCACCGCACCGGCCACGAACAGCCAGAAGCTGAGCGAGTTCACGAACGGGAACGCGACGTCGCGCGCGCCGATCTGCAGCGGCACGGCCAGGTTCATCAGGCCGGTGATCAGCGGCATGGCCACGAAGAAGATCATGATCACGCCGTGGGCGGTGAAGATCTGATCGTAGTGGTGCGGCGGCAGGTAGCCTTCCGAACCGCCCACTGCCAGCGCCTGCTGGGTACGCATCATGATGGCGTCGGAGAAGCCGCGCAGCAGCATGACGAAGGCGACGATCAGGTACATCACGCCGATCTTCTTGTGGTCCACCGAGGTGAACCACTCCTTCCACAGGTAACCCCACAGCTTGAACTTGGTGATCAGGGCCATCACGCCCAGACCACCCAGTACTGCACCGACCAACGTCGTCAGGACGATCGGATCGTGGGGGATCGACTCAATAGAGAGTTTTCCCAACATGTTCATTCTCCCGAACCCGCGTGGCCGGCATGGCCTGCGTGTTCGTGTTCGGTGGCATCCAGGTTTTCACCCGATTCCTTGGAATCATGCGCGTCACTGGGGGTGTGCCCCTCGTGCGCTTCATGGCTGGCAGCATCGGCGGCGGCCGCACCGGCATGCGAATGCTTCATGCCGTAGTGCTGGTTGTCGCCCATGTGCTTGGCAATGACCCAGTCGAACAGGCCTTCTTCGGTCTTGCCGAAGTAGGTGACCGGGTACCACTCGGAATTCTTCGCATCACCCAGGGCCTTGAAGCTGGTCTTGTCCAGGGTCTGCGTGCCGGCACGCACCTGGTCCAGCCACTGGCGGTACTCGGCATCGGTCACCGAATAGGCGGTGAAATGCATCTTGGCGAAGCCCGCGCCGCTGTAGTGCGAGGACATGCCCGGGAATTCACCGGTTTCGTTGGCGATCAGGTGCAGCTTGGTTTCCATCGCCGCCATCGAATAGATCATGCTGCCCAGGTGCGGAATGAAGAACGCATTCATCACCGTGTCCGACGTGATCTTGAAGTTCAGCGGGGTGTTCACCGGGAACTTGATCTCGTTGACGACCGCAACCTTCTCTTCCGGATAGATGAACAGCCACTTCCAGTCCAGCGAGATCGCCTCGATGGTGACCGGCTTGACGTCCGATTCCAGCGGCTTGTACGGGTCCAGTGCGTGCGACGAACGCCAGGTCAGGACCGCCAGCACCAGCACGATCATGCAGGGGATCGACCACACCACCACCTCGATCGCCGTGGAATGCGACCACTTCGGCTCGTAACGGGCCTTGGTGTTGGAAGCGCGGTACTTCCACGCGAAGGTCAGGGTCATGACGATGACCGGGACGACGACCAGCAGCATGAGCACGACAGCCGTGATCAGCAGGGTCTTCTCGTCCTGGCCAATCTGGCCCTTCGGACTGAGGATGGCCACGGCATCGCAGCCGGTGAGCATCACCAGCAGTGCGAGCAGCAGGCCCGGGCGCAACCAGCGCCCAAGGGTTTTCAACGGAATCATCGGTCGATCCAATTGCGAGGGAATGCCGTTCCCCGTCCTGCCCGCTCCGGCAAAAGCCGGTCCCGCCTGTGGTTGAGACAGGCAGTGAGGTGGGGTCGAGTCAGCCTTTCAATTTTAGGCCGTCACGCATCATTTAAGAAAGGCATTGACAATGATCCAGCGCAGGAATCGGCCGGATATCGCTGCGACACGTTGTCGCACCGCGCGCAGGGCACCCCGTTTGCGGGCGCCGGGGACCGGATTCGGCAAAGTATGCTGAACCTGTTCAGCGTACTTGAAGTGCGTCCCTGCCGCACCAAGACTGCGTAGCACACGCCCCCTCTTCGCAAGGATGCCTGATGACGGCCCTGCTCCGCTGGCTCAGCACACCCACCGTGCGCCGCACGCTTGCCCTGCTGGGCGCCGCCCTGGTGGTGCTGCTGGCCTGCAACCCGGAACTGGCGCCGCTGCTGGGGCTGATGGATGTACTGGGGCTGGACGTGCTGGCACTGCTGCTGGGGGCGCAACTGCTGGCCACCCTGCCCTGGCTGCGGCTGCACGCCGGGCGCCGGCTGCGGATCGCGGGGCGGTTGGCCTGCGGCGCACTGGCCGGGGCCGCGGGCGGGTATCTGCGGCAGTTGGCACCGTTTTGTCGTGATCGCCTTGGGTTTGGGCGCTGGGTTCGCCGGGCGGGCTGACCTGTTCGATGCGGGCGGCGCTGGCCTTTTGAACCGGGCCTGATAGCCCCCGGCCTTGTCGGGCGGGCGTTTCGGGCGGCGGGCCGGCGTGCCAAAATGCCGCCGAAGCGTAAAGCACCCCTGCGTTGACGCAATCTGCCCTTGGCAGCCGCTCGCGGGCTGTGCACACCATGGCATGCCACTGAAAACGAGTGGCCGGGTCGGCAAAACCCGAATGTTACTGGGTTGTTTACGCTTGTCAGCCGGCGCCACCTCTGCGTGGCGCCGGCTGGCAATCCGTTCGCGTTCTTTGGCGGGCGGTGCGTGGGGGTGCGTGTTCGCATGCACCCACCGGGTTCCAGTAACTACCGGTTTTTGCCGCCACGTACCGTCCGCCACCCCTGCGGTGGCGCTTTGTGTTTTGCACGGAGCATCTGCCATGAACGCATCGGAATTTCCTGATCTGACCGCCCGCCGCGCGGCGCCTGCTGGCGAACCCGGCACCGACCCCAGCACCTTCATCCCCACGCTGCGGCGCATCCAGGCCGGCGCGGCCGCCAATGGCCAGCCCTGGCCCGAACGCGCCCTGCCGCCCGGCCGGCGCCTGCAACTGGCCGACGCCGATTGCGCCCTGGCCGGCCTGGCCACCGTGCAGCAGATGCTGCTGGCGGCCGAGCGCACCCGCCAGGCCGGCCAGCCCGAAGACACCCTGGGCGACCGCAGCATGGAAGGATTGATGCTGGCCTGCATTGCCCTGACCGCCCATGCGGCCAGCTGCCTGCAGGTGCAACCGTAGCCAGGGGCGCGGCGGCCTCCATTCCGACAGCCGTCGTGATGCTGCTAGGCCTGCTTGCCGGCCATCTGTATCTGCCGGAACCCGCACTCAGTGTAAACAGCTACAGCAAACAGACCGTGCCGAACTTCCTGCAGATGTGGCAGGAAGCCGCGCAGTTTGCGCAGGAACGCAGTGCTGACGGACTGCGCGTCAGCCCGGCCGCCCGCGGGGCGCGCCATTTCGAACTGTATGCTGGGGACAAACCGGTATTACTGGTCGATAACTCGCCCAAGCGCATGGTGATTATCGTGTTCGAAAATTCGCGCGAGCAGGTGCCGGATCTGTGGGAGCTGGAACATGAATGGTGGCGGGCCATGCGCCAGCGTGGTCAGTTCGTGCGGCATGGTGCGGGCGGGTGAGGATAGGTCGCGAGCAGGGAAAGCAGGAGCTGCTGCTCTTCGGCCTCGCGCCCCTCCTCGACGGCGTGCAGCGCCAGCCAGGCAATTTCCTGTCCCTGCTCATCAAGCGTGTGATGTGCCGGCCGCAGAGCAAGCAAGGGAATCGCCTGCAGCGGTTGCAGACAGCCTTCATCGAGCAACCGCTTCACCCACGCCAGATGCAGCGACGGAAACGTATTGGCCAGTGCATACCCCTGCACCAGCCACTGTGCCGCGCGCAGTAACGCCGCGGGGTCGGCATGGCCCAGCTACGCGTCGATGTCAGCCTCGATGGGCCGCGGCACGCGCGGCTGGCCGCTGTAGTACTGCTGCAGGTGCGCCGTGTATTCGACAGGGGTGCTGCCGACTGCGCCGCTTGAAAGCAGATAGGCGAGGAAACGCTGGGTCTGTGAATCCATCGGAACATTCCTGATGCCTGTGGCCAGCCGCGCGCGTATCGCCTTGGCTTAGCGTGGCGGTGCGTACTCGAAGCGCATTTCCCGCTGCCCCTCGCCTACCACCGGCAGTACCGGGTCGGTGCCGGTGCAGCCCAGGCGCAGGCGATCGCGTGCGGTCACGGGAACACTGCCGCAGCCACCGGAATTGCTGATATCCAGTTGCGGCAGCAAAGCCGCTGCAAAGGTTTCAACCTCGCCGCGCGCTGCCTTGCGGTTAACCGTTGCAGTCGGCACGCTGTAGCGCAGCTTGATGGCATACAAGCGGTCGATGGCGAGCAGCATTACCGAACTGTACTCCTTGCCATCGCGCACGAAACCGAAATCCAGCACGCTGGCCTCGATGCTGTTGGCCGCGTCCGGCTGCGCCGGTGCGACCTTCAAGGTCACCGTCTGCACGCGCGACATATCATCGCGCCCTGCCATCGCTGCGCTGCGCGCCTCCAGCAAGCCCTTGCGCTCACCTTCCAGCAGACCGGCACGCTGTTCCTGGTCCAGCACGCCCACCGGGTAGAAGTACACATCGATCCAGCCGTCCTCGTTGCCGGGCTGCTGGAAGCGCACCGAGGCACCGCCCGCGACATCGTCGTAGCGGCGCTCGCCCAGCGCCTTCCACTGGCCCACCTGCAGCGGGTAGACCACGCTGGTCGCGCGCAGGAAACCGCCCAGGAACGGCGACGGCGCAGCCGCCCCCTGCCCTGCCGTTTCCGGGTTGAGCATGACCGTGTTGTCGCTGGCACCGCATTCCGCCTTCACCACAGGCGCCAGATGCGCGCGCAGCGTGCCGACCTTCTGCTGCGCGGCCAACGTATCCATGGCCGCAATGCGCAGCGCAGGATCGGCTGAAATGAAGGCCGCATAGGCGCGCAGCGCGCTTTCCACACCGGCCACCTGTCGGCTGAGCTGATCGCTGCTTTCGCGCTGGTCTATCTGGAAAACCAGATTGCCGAAGCTCTGCTGCATCAGCAGATCCAGGCCGATCTTCTTGGCCGCCTCATCCTGGTCAGGCAGGTTCATGACCTGGCAGAGGGTCACCATGTAATCCGGCGTTTCCGCCAGCCAACGCAGCATCGACACCCGAAGTTCCTGCGCGCCCGGCTGCTGTGGGGATGCTTCCAGCGACTGGGTGAGGCGCACGAAATTGGTGGCGTTTATGGGTTGCGGGGCGGTGGCCTGCGGCGCGGGCGCATCGGGTTGTGCGGCCGATGCGGGGACGGAAAGCGCCGTAGCGATGCCGATGATGGAAAAGGCGGTGAAACGGCGCAGTGTGCTTACTGATGCCATGGTTTACGGTCCCTGTACTCGCAACATATCGTTACCAGAAGCCTACCTACTCAGATAGAAGATTTCTTCCAAGATCGCAGCTGGATCGATTGACAAGATCAATGCGACTCACGGAATGCGTTGGCGCATCTATCATTCTCTGCTCCGCCCACGAAGAGATCATTTGGAGGGGCGCGCGCGACTTCGCCCAAAGCGGGAAAAACCTCAGGAAAGAGCTACCGACGCTTCTGCCTCATGTACTCAACCACAGAGAATATTCCAAATACGAGCGTGTATACAAACCACACCATGACATACCAACTCAACGGGTGGGATTTTTCCACCTTCACAGATATGTAGTAAAGCGCACCCAGTATTAGAGCCGCCCCAAGCTGTGCTCCGAGAAAACTTCGAATAGCTGGATTCACTTCTTTCCCTCAACTTTTGATTGAGCCACATCGACGGCAACACCCACCGCCCCTTGTCCTATTTGTCAGACTGTAGCTTGCGATAACGAGCTAATCCTAGTCAGGCAGGTTCATGACCTGGCAGAGGGTCACGCTGTAATCGGGTGTTTCCGCCAGCCACCGCAGCATCGACACCCGTAGCTCCTGCGCGCCCGGCTGCGGGGCGGATGCCTCAAACGACTTGGTGAAGTGCACGAAATTGGCTTGTGACCTGACGCTTGACCCTCAACCGGCGATGTAACCAGGCACGACTTCGGCCAATGCCTCGGAGATCTCATCCAGCCCGATGCCAGCGTCGCAAGCTTCGAGGATCAAGTACTCCGCTGCATACCCGTCAAGTCCGCCCGGGCGGGCCAGCGCACACCAGACCAACCGATCAATTGGATCCAAAAGCCGCCGCTCGCCTCCGCTGGACCAGAATACATGGAGCCACTTGTTGTACTCGGCGGCCCGCCCCATGACCCAGAAGTCTCGCGCCGCGTTCACCGCAGCCAATCGCTCGCCATCAAGACGATCGCCAAGCCGACCGCACAGTGCGATGGCAAGCTTCGCGCGAGCGCTATCGCTGCTCTCCAATCCAGCGACTTCGAGCAGCGCATCAAGCCTATCGATTAATTGGCGCACAGCCTCATCAGAGGTTCGTTCACTGCTCATAGCATCATTCCGGAAGGACTGCGTTGAGACCCGATCAATTAGTGGTTACTGCAGTGCAGTGTCCCACACGCAGCTCCAGTCATGCCGCTTCATCAACTGCCACGCAGACGTACTGTTTCGCGGGGAATTGCCATAATTGCGGCTCTGTGTGCCCAGGCAGGGTCAAGCACATCGCCCCCGGGATATCCACCGCGACAGCCGAAAGCATACGACCATCCGAGAAGTGCAGACGGATTCCAGCATCAGCGATCAGTCCAGCGCCCAGCCAGCGAACGATCTCGGTGCGTGCAACATAGAGCTTGTCAGGAAGCTCCAACATTACATGTTCGCAACTTGGCTCAGCGACACGACCTTCTATCACTTCGACGTTGACAGTCCCAAACTCCTCCCACGACTCGATGGACGTACTGGAGCATGTCAGTTCGATCCGCACGTCATGGCCGAACTTCAAGATCACCAGCCAGGCCGCGTCAGCGGTCTGCGAAACAGGAATCCAGCACGCGAGGAGCTGACGCCCGTGCAGCAGTCCAGTGAGTTCCATCGGCTCCGCCCCCGCCAGTTGCATCGAAAGATAGCGCACACCTTCAGGAAGCACTTTGATCGTGGTGTAGGGTTTCATGGGGCCTGAGTTGATCCTCCGGAATGTTGACGCTCTCGATTGTCGGTCCGCGTGCAGGATTCGGGACACCGCGCCTTTCGTCAGCCGGCGAGCAAAGTCCTCAAGGGTCTTGGGCTGCCATGCGGCGGAAGCGTCCGTGGCGTAAGCACCTCTTTCGCTGAAACCTACCGCACTTGGGCCTGTAACGGGGAGTTAGGGTCTGTCGCCCATGTGTAACCTCGCGGACCGCCGGCAGTAGTACGGATACACGGTGAATGACAGGGAGCGCGCTGAATCTTCTGCTATGTCGTCGGCATTGCCAAACGCCGCGTAAGCAATGTTGCCGCGCAGCGTCTGGCCTGGCTCCAGACGGACTTCACCACATCCGTCCGGACAGAATGCTGTCAAGACAGCTTTCGGATGGATCGGGCCTGCGCTTGTGGTCAGAATGGCCCCATCGTACCCCGTCAGGAAGGTCCCATCCGGGCCAGGCCAGCCCTCCTTGGATAGGCACAACGGCACGGCCGCTGCAGAGGTCAGGACAACGCCGTATCGTCTCTCTGCGAGACTGTCAGTCACCGAGAGACTGAAGTCCAGAGGCTCCGCGCGCCGAAACGAACCAACACATGCCGTGATTGTCAGGCACAACACCGTGACATTAAGAATGTTCTTCATCGTCCTGATGCCATGATGCGGGGTGTGCAGGAACCGCTGGTTCATCCACCTTTCACTGCGTCATTTCGGTCCACTGTCGTTCGCCACACCTACTCCTCGCCGATCAAGGGCACATAGCCTTCAAACTCCCAATCCATCATTTCAGCCAGCTTGCTGGCCATTTCTGCCCACGTTCCATCAGGCACAGTCGCACACACGCGCAGGACCGCGCGCTCAACTGCTTCAAAGCTGACTTCATCTACGATGACAAGCTTTGGAATGGACTTACCCTCATCCTCCATGCGTTCGAGCCACTCCCGGTTGCATGCGGTGAAGCCAAAAAGGTCCGCCCCATGGCTATCATCCAGCCCAATGGAAGCTTGAAAGTAACAACCAAACAGGCCGGATTCTTGATGGGTCTTGAGCGCAGAATCCCAATCAGCCGTGTCCAGTCCCCGCAGTCTCGCTTTAGTCATTTTTCGGTCGATGCTGGCATGTGCAGTTTTTGTCCCGCTGCGTTCGCATTGAAAAATCGCCGGGTCAGATCAACTTGCCAGCCGCCATCTTGCCGCGCGGGAAAATGTTCGTCTGACGGGTTCTGGCTCAACCACCATAACCGCAGTTTGCGGTGGCGCCACTCTCCCGTCGAGATGACATGGCCTCCCCAAGTCTGCGCCTACCCGACGGTGGCGGGGACGACCTGATTGTGTGTCACGCCGGCCGCGGGCCGGTGGTGGGAATCCGGCGCTGCCAGCCGTGGGCTGGCACTACTGGGGAGCCAAGTGTTCCGCCGGGCATGGCCCGGCGCTACCTGCCCAAACGAAAAGCCCCGACCAAGGCCGGGGCTTTTCATCTAACTGGTGCCGGAAACAGGAGTCGAACCTGCGACCTACGCATTACGAATGCGCCGCTCTACCAACTGAGCTATTCCGGCTGAGCAGGCGATTTTACGGGCAGCCCAGCCCTGCGGTCAATCCGCCCGCAACTGGTTGGCGCAGCCCCGCCCCGCCGCGAAATCGGCCAGGTTGCCCATCGTGATCGCCGAAATCTCCTGCAGCGCCTCTACGGTGAAGAAGCCCTGGTGGCCGGTCACCAGCACGTTGGGGAAGGTCATCAGGCGCTGGAAGGCTTCGTCGTCGATGATCTCGCCGGACAGGTCCTGGAAGAACAGCGCGCTTTCCTGTTCGTACACGTCAATGGCCAGTTGCCCCAGCCGCCGCGACTTCAGCGCGCGGATCACCGCGTGGGTGTCCACCAGGGCACCGCGCGAGGTGTTCACCAGCATGGCGCCGGGCTTCATGCGCGCCAGCGAGGCATCGTTGATCAGGTGGTGGGTGTCCGGCGTCAGCGGGCAATGCAGCGACACGATATCGGCGCGCGCCAGCAGCTCATCCAGCGCCACGCTGTCGCCCACGTCGGCGAACGCAGCCGACGGGTACGGGTCGTGCCCCAGCACCGTGCAGCCCATGCCGCGGAAAATGCGGGCGGTGGCCAGGCCGATCTTGCCGGTGCCGACGATGCCGACCGTGCGGCCATGCAGGGTGCGGCCCAGCAGGCCGTCCAGCATGAAGTTGCCTTCGCGCACGCGGTTGTAGGCGCGGTGCGTATGCCGGTTCAGGGTCATGACCAGCGCCAGCGCGTGCTCGGCCACCGCTTCGGGCGAATAGGCCGGCACCCGCGCCACGAACAGGCCCAGCCGCTGCGCTTCGGCCACGTCCACGTTGTTGAAGCCGGCGCAGCGCAGCAGTACCGCGCGCACGCCGCCGGCGTGCAGGGCCTGCAGCACCGGCGCATCCAGCCGATCGTTCACGAATACGCAGACCGCCGCGCAGCCCTGCGCCAGGGGCGCGGTGTGAAGGTCCAGCGCGGCATCGAAGTAGACCAGCTCATGGCCCTGCCCCGCGCCCTGCTGCGCGCTGGCTTCGTCCAGGAAGCGGCGATCGTAGGGGCGGGCGCTGAATACGGCGATCTGCATGGGTGGGCCTGCGTGGGAATCCTGCCCCGACCATAGCGCGCCGGCGCTCACGCCGCAGCATCGCCCAGTACCGTATGACCCCAGGCACTTCAACCGCATCGCGCGCTCAGGCAGAATCCGCACTGTGCCCGTGCGTTGCGCGGGCTACGCAAGGAGCTGGGCCGCAATCCTCTCCACCACCATGGAGACTGCGAATGATTCGCAATGAGAACAAGGAAGGGACCGTGGTACTGCAACAGCCGCCACGCGGCGCACCGCGCGACAGCGCTCCGGCCGGGGTCCACCCCGTGCGCCGCCGCTGGCTGCCGATGGCGGTGGCCGCCGGAATCGGCTTGGCCGCAACGGCCGGCTGGTTGCTGTACATGGACGGTAATCCGTCCACCCGTGTGTACGCCAATACCACCCATGCCGTGCAGCGGCAGATTCTGGCCGATGGCAGCGTGGCCACGCTCGATGCCGGCAGCGCGCTCAGCGCCCGCTTCGGCTGGCGCACGCGGGAACTGCAGTTGGACCAGGGCCGCGTGCAGCTGGAAGTGGCACCGTCGTCGCGGGCCCTGCGCCTGCAGGCCGGCAACAGCAGCATCCGCGATATCGGCACCACCTTCCAGGTGGAACGCCTGAACGATGGCCGCGTGGAAGTGGCCTTGCTGGAAGGCGCGGTAGAAGTGACCAGCGGCAGCGCGCAGCACACGCTGGCACCGGGCCAGCAGTTGCAGGTGCTGGCCTCTGGCCGCATCCAGCCAGGCCCGCAGTTGTCCACCACCGCCGCCGCCGAAGGCTGGCCGCAGGGCGATCTGGTGTTCGACGCGACGCCGCTGTCGGTGGTGGTGGAACGCATGAACCGTTACGGCAGCACGCCGCTGGTGATTGCCGACCCGGACATTGCCGATCTGGCCGTCAGCGGCAGCTTCCGCGCAGGGGATGCGCATGAACTGCTGTCCGCCCTGCAGTTGGGGTGGTCCATCGCTGGCCAGCCGCGCAAGGATGGCGCGCTGGAACTGCGCCGCGTGTACTGAGGCCGCGGCGCATGCCGGCCGCGCAGGCGCTGCGCGCGGGGCTGCTGCTGGCCCTGCTGTGCCTGGCCTTGGTGCCGGGCCAGGCGGGCATGGCGCACGCCGGCGAACCGGCCGCCAGCAGTGATTACCACATTGGCGCCGGGCCGCTGGTACCGGCGCTGCAGGCCTGGGCGCGGCACAGCGGCGTTTCGCTGATCTTCGATGCACGTGAACTGGGCGACCTGCGCACCACCGGCGTGCAGGGCCGGCAGAGCCCCGCCGCGGCGCTGAAGCAGCTGGTGGCCGGCATGCCGGTGAACATCCTGCAGACCCCGGCCGGTGGCTACGTGCTGCGCCGGCGTGCGGCAGCGCCACCGCCGCCGCCGCTGAAAGCGCCCACGCCCGCGCCGCCCCCTCCGCCGTCGGCAGCGCCGCAGGTGGAACTGGCGCCGGTACAGGTGACCGGCAGCCGCCTGCCGCGCACCTCCGTGCAGACCACGCTGCCGGTGACCGTTGTCGACCGCGACGACATCCTGCGCAGCGGCTACGGCACGCTGTTCGACTTGCTGCGCCACCTGCCCGGCATGAACGGCCACACGCCGCTGAGCACCGCCCGCGGCGGTGATTCGCTGTACCTGCCGGTGGGCGCGGCGGCCACCACCAGCCTGGACGGCATGGGCCCGCGCGCCACCCTGTTCCTGGTGAACGGCCGGCGCCTGCCGCGCTACCCGATGGTGTCGTTGGCCGACGGCGCGCTGACCGATCTGGGCGGCCTGCCGCTCAGCTTCATCGAGCGCATCGAACTGGTGCGCGGTGGTGCGTCGGCCATCTACGGCGCCGATGCCATGTCCGGCGTGGTCAACATCATCCTGCGCGACCAGGCCGAGGGCAGCGAGGCCATGCTGCAGACCGGCGCCAGTGGCCATGGCGATGGCCAGCAGTATCGCGTGCAGGGCGCCACCGGCGGCGTGCGCAGCAATGGCGACCGCTGGTTCGCCGGCCTCGATCTGCACCGCATGCAGCACGTGGCCGGCGATCGCCGCGACTGGCATGCCGATACCTCGCTGTATCCGATCGGCCTGCTGATGGCCAACGGCGATTACTACCCGGCCACCGAGTGCCACCCACCGCTACAGGAGGACGACCAGGGCTGCTGGTTCGACAGCGTACGCCCACGTTCGCTGCAGCCGGCGTCGGACACCGTGGCCGGCTACCTGCGCTACCGCCACGAGCGCGGCGAAGGGCGATACGCGTATGTGGAAGCGCGCGGCAGCTACAACCGCCAGCGCTTCGAACTGGGCCCGACGGCGGTGGCGTTGAACTTCAACCGCACGGCCATTCTCAACGTGGTGCTGCAGGAAGGCGGCAACGTGCGCCCGCGCGTGCGCGCCAGCGAAGGTGATCTGACCGTGGGCGTGGGCCGCCAGCAGGCGGGCCGCAGCTGGGAAGCGGGCGTGAGCGCGCAGCGCAGCGAGGTGAGCTTGACCACCGATGGCGTGGTGCGCAGCGAGAAGCTGCTGGAAGCGGCGCGCGACTTCGATTTCCTGCCGGGCTTTTCCACATTGCCGCCGGGTCTGGCCGACGACCTGTTCCCAACCATCCACAGCCGTGGCCGCACCGAACAATGGCAGGGTTGGTGGGGCATACAGCGCAACCTGATGGCCCTGCCCGGCGGTGCGGCGCAGCTGGCCACCGGCATCGACCTGCGCCAGGAGCGCTGGACCTCGCAGCCGGACCCGCTGCTGGGCAAGGGCGAGCTGGCGCTGGGCCTGCCGATGGAGCAACGCCGGCTGTCGCGCAACAGCAGTGCCGCCTATGCCGAACTGGGGCTGCCGCTGGCGCACAGCCTGCGCGTGGACCTCGCCGCGCGCGTGGATCGCGATGCCGGGCAGACTGCGTTTTCACCGCGCGCCGGCCTGCGCTGGAGCCCCAGCGAGCACTGGTCGTTCCTGCTGGCCAGCGGCCGCGGCTTCCGCGCGCCCAGCCTGTTCGAGCGGCGCCGGCCACCGGGCTATTTCGGTCTGGTTGCCCTGCCCGCTTCGGACACGCTGCCACCCTGCGCGCGCCCGTTGCGCGGCGGCGGCTGCGCGGTGCAGGTGGACGTGGTGGAAAACGATGCACTGAAGGCCGAGACCTCGCGCAGCCATTCGCTGGCGGCGAGCTGGACGCCCAGCGACGCGTTCGCGCTTACGCTGACCCACAACATCGTGGAGCTGCACAACGAGATCCTGGCGCTGCAGCCCGGTGATGCGCTGTGGAATCGCGATACCTGGGTACTGGACGACCAGGGCCGGCTGCGCGATCTGCGCCTGTCCTTCGACAACATCGGCCGCACCACCTCGCGCAACTGGGTGCTGCGCGGCGAGTACCGCATCGACAGCGGTGCCAACGGGCAATGGCAGTTCGCGTTGGATGCGTTGAAGCAACAGGAACTGAAGCGCGAGCGCAGCCACGAAGCCGCGGTGGATCTACGCGGCCATGCCACCCCGGAACGCACCGCGATACTGACCGTGCAATGGCAGAACCCGAACTGGGACATCGCCCTGCGCGGCAACCGCGTAGGCCGCATGCGCGCCTGGCTGGCCGGCGAAACCTGCCCGGACGAACAGCGTGGCGAGGGGCATTGCACGAATCCGGCGCAGCTGCGCTGGAATCTGCACGTAGCGCGCCGGCTGAGCCCGCGCCTGGTGGCCGCGCTGGACGTGCACAACGTGCTGGATACCGAACCGGTGAACTACCTGCCGGGCAGTGGTAGCCAGGTGGCCGGGCTGGATGACCCGCTGGGACGGTACTTCCTGCTCACCCTGCAGTTCCGCTGACACGCCGTTTGTAGAGTCGAGCTTGCTCGACTGGCTGTTGTAGAGTCGAGCTTGCTCGACTGGCTGTTGTAGAGTCGAGCTTGCTCGACTGGCTCTTGCAGAGTCGAGCTTGCTCGACTGCTGTTGGCAGAAGCAGTCGAGCAAGCTCGACTCTACGAAAAGCGAAGTCGAGCAAGCTCGACGCTACGCGCGGGCTACCGATCGGGCGATGGCGTACTGCGCGCCGTAATACGTGCCCAGCACCAGCAAGCCCGCTACCGGCAGCCCGCCGCCAAAACGATCCCATGCCAGCAGCGAATCGCTGGCCACGAACAGCACACCACCGACCGCCGCCCAGCGCGCGCTTCGCGCCTGCATCAGCGGCAGCCGCAGGCGCTGCCAATGCCGCGCCAACGCCAGCACCGCCATCGAAGCCAGCACCGCCACATACGCCAGCACCGGAATGCGCAGCGGCACCGGCAGATGCGGCCACAGCGCCAGCACATTGCCGATGGCGAATGCTCCCAGCAGCAGTGCGGCGGCCAGCAAGCCGCGCCCTGCGTGCAGGCCGTCGCGGAACGCGGCGATGTAGCACAGGTGCGCCAGCAGGAACGCGACCAGGCCGGGCACGAAGGCATCCACCGGCAGCATCAGCGCAATATCACCCAGGCACGACAGCACCATGCCGGCCAGCACCGCACGCCGGTAGAACGGCGATGCCGCCGGCCGCGCCTGCCAGGCAATGCCGGCAATCAGCAGCGTGGTGGCCGGCTTGGCAAACCAATGCAGCCACCGCCCCTCGCCCTGCAGGAACGCGCCGATGATGGCCAGCACGGCCACCACCAGGATCAGGCCATCGCGGCGGCCGAAGCTCATCGCGCCTTCCACAGATCCGCAAGGCGATCAGGCCTGCCGGCAACGCGTTCCAGCACCGGGTACTGCAGGCCACCGTGGTAATCGATGGTCATGCTGTCGATGCGGTCGAACTGCTTCACCAGCAGCACGATCGGCGCCTTGTCCTTGCCCGCGGCGGCCACCGCGTCCTTCAGGCGTTCGCTGCTGTATTCGCGCCCGCCCACGGCAATCACCCGCATGCCCGGTGCCAGCCCTGCATTGAACGCCGGGCTGTCCCAGATCACATCGCCCACCACGCCGGTGTCCATCACGGTGGCGCCCAGCGAATACGCCAGCAACGCGGCCTTGGCACGCTTTTCCTGCGCCTTGTAGGCCTCGTTGGGGGTATCGCGGTAGACCAGCTTCCAACCGGCCAGAGCCAGGCCGCCGGTGAGCGAGCCCTGGCCATCCAGCCGCTGGCGCAGGAAGCTGGACCAGTCGTACGGCGCAATGCCGTTCAAGGTCGCCACCACGTCATCGAAGGTGTACGGGTTGACGTTCCAGTCGCCGTTGCCGACGCCGAAGAAGGCGCGCGCGAAATCGTCCAGGCTGCGGCGGTTGCCGCTGAGCGTGCGCAGCTTGCCGTCCACTTCCAGCCACAGCATCTGCCCGCCGGAGTAGTAGTCCTCGCTCATCTGGTAGTTGCGGTACGGCAGCGTGCGGCGCTGGGCGATGGTGGGATCGTTGGTGGTGTCCTGCAGCGGGCGCCAGGCCAGGCCGGGGCGGCCACGATCATAGGTGGCGGCCACGTTGGCCAGCATGTCGCGGGCCTGCTCGACCGACCACAGACCCGAGCGCGCGGCCAGCACCTGGCCCCAGAACTGGGTCTGGCCTTCGTACACCCACAACAGGCTGTCGCCCATGGGCGTGTTGAAGTTGGCGGTAGCCAGGTCTGCGCCGCGGCGGTACTTGCCGTTCCAGGAGTGGGTGTACTCGTGCGGCAGCAGATCGCGCATCCACGCGTTGCTGTCCCACTCGGTGAAGTAGCCCGGGGCGGCGCTGTTTTCGCTGGAACGGTGGTGTTCCAGGCCGATGCCGCCCAGGCGGTCGGTCAGCGCCAGCAGGAATTCATAGTGATCGTAATGGCGCGCGCCGTAGAGCTTGTCGGCCTGCTGCACCAGCGCGCGATGCAGCTTGATCTGCGCGTCGGTGGGCTTGAGCGATTTGGCATCGTCGGCGAAGACATTCAGGTGCACCGGCACCTTGGCACCCGGGTCCAGATCGATGCGCTGGTGGTGCTCGCCCGCAAACAGCGGCGAATCAACCAGGTGGTCGTAGGCAATGGGCTTGAACACCACGGTGTCGCCGTCGCGACGCGCAGTTTCCAGTGCGGTGGCATAGCCCCAGCCCTTGGGCAGGGTCACGCTGGCCTGCGCCTGCAGGTTGCGCGCATCCACGCCGGCCGGGTACAGCGAATTGGCGTTCCACTGCAGGTTCAGCATTTCCGGGGTCATCACCACCCGGCCCTGGCTGCCGCCCTGCGAAGACAGGAAATCGAAGTGGGCCACGATCTCGCTCACGCCTTCGGGCACGTCCACCTTGAACGCGTAGACGTTGTACTGGTCGCGCTGCCAGGCCAGCGGCTTGCCGTTGGCGGTCACCCGCAGGCCGGCCAGCTTGTCGATGGGGCCGGTGGGCGAATGGTTGCCGGGAATCCACTGCGGGTACAGCAGGGTCATCGGGCCGGGCTTGGCCGGCACGGTGGCGGTCACCTTGAAGATACGGCGGGCCAAGTCGCGCGCGTCCACATCGATGCGCAGCAGGCCGGGCGCGGCGGCATCGCCCGGCGGCGAGGTCTGCGCCAGCGCAGGCGTGGCGCCCAGCGCGAACAGCACGGACATCACCAGGGCACGGGTCTTCATCAGGCAGGTTCCAGCAACGGTAGAGGTACCGATGCTAGGCCTGTAGGGCGTGCGGCCCCATGGCCGAAGGTCATGGGTGGGTGGCGGTATCCACGCACGGCGTGGATCTACGGGGAAGCGCGGCCGGCAGTAGATCCAAGCCATGCGTGGATGGAGGCCATGGCAAAAGCGTGCGAACCAAGGTTCGCACCCACCAGATCAGATCAAGTCATGCCGAAGTAGATCCACGCCATGCGTGGATGGAATTCATCGCAAAAGCGTGCGAACCAAGGTTCGCACCCACCAAGTCGGTGTCGGTTCGCACCCACCAGATCGGTGCCGGTAGCGCCGGGCCATGCCCGGCGAACCCGCTGACGCGGTCAGTCGACCAACCGCAGCCGCAGTTCCTTCGGCAGCGCGAACACCATCGATTCCGGTTCGCCATCCAGTTCGCCTACGCCGGTGGCGCCCAGCTCGGCCAGGCGGGCCAGCACGCCATCCACCAGCACCTGCGGTGCCGATGCGCCGGCGGTCACGCCGATGTGCTGCTTGCCTTCCACCCAGCGCGGGTCGATCTCGTGCGCACCGTCGATCAGGTACGACTCCACGCCTTCACGGCGCGCCAGTTCACTCAGGCGGTTGGAATTGGAGCTGTTCGGCGAACCGACCACCAGCACCAGGTCGCAGCGCTTGGCTAGGTCGCGCACGGCGTCCTGGCGGTTCTGCGTGGCGTAGCAGATGTCGTCGTTCTTCGGGCCCTGCATTTCCGGGAACCGCTCGCGCAGCGCCTCGATGATGCCGCGCGTGTCATCCACCGACAGCGTGGTCTGGGTGGTGTAGGCGAAGTTCTGCGGCTGGCTGATCTGCAGCGTCGCCACCTGCTCCACGTCTTCCACCAGATAGATCTGGCCGGTGCCCGCTTCGCGGCTCCACTGGCCCATCGTGCCTTCCACTTCCGGGTGGCCGGCATGGCCGATCAGCACCACGTCACGGCCGGCGCGGCAGTGGCGGGCCACTTCGAAATGCACCTTGGTGACCAGCGGACAGGTGGCATCGAACACCTTCAGGCCACGGCGCTCGGCTTCCTGGCGCACGGCCTGGGATACGCCGTGCGCGCTGAAGATGACCGTGTTGTTGTCCGGCACTTCGTCCAGTTCCTCGACGAAGATCGCGCCGCGCTGCTTCAGGTCATCGACCACGAAGCGGTTGTGCACCACTTCATGGCGGACGTAGATGGGCGCGCCCAGCGTTTCGATCGCGCGCTTGACGATCTCGATCGCACGATCGACACCGGCACAGAAACCACGCGGGTTGGCGAGCAGCACATCCATCAGTTCAGTCTCCCGGCAGCGGCCGGCTTACGGTTTCGGGGTGGCATTATCCGCCTTTTTGGCGGACTTGCCGTCAAACAGGCCAAACAGGGCAATGCCGATGGCACCGACCACGATGGCCGAATCGGCGATGTTGAAGGCCGGCCAGGTGTAACTGCCCACGTACCACTGGATGAAATCGACCACGTGGCCATGCACCTGGCGGTCGATCACGTTGCCGATGGCACCGCCGATGATCAGCGCGTACGGCACGGCAGCCTTCCAGTTGCCACGGGCGGTGCCGCGCAGCCACCAGGCCATCAGCGCGCTGATGGCAATGGCCAGCAGGGTGAAGAAGTGCTTCTGCCAACCGCCGGCGTCGCTCAGGAAGCTGAAGGCCGCACCGGTGTTGTAGGTGCGGTACCAGTTCCAGAAGCCGTCGATGACCACCACCGGCTGGAACTCGGGCAGGCTGGACAGCACCCAGGCCTTGGACCACTGGTCCAGGCCGATGATGGCGGCCGACAGCAGCAGCCAGACCAGGGCGTTGGGGTGCGGGCGTGCGGCGGCCATCAGAACCAGCTCCGCAGTTCACCGGCACCGGTGACGTTGCTCACGCAGCGGCCGCACAGTTCCGGGTGGTCGGCGTTGCTGCCCACGTCGGCACGGTGATGCCAGCAACGTACGCACTTGGCCTTTTCGGTCGGCTGCGCGCTGACGAACACTTCGTCGGTGGTCGCCGGGCGCACCTGCACGTCGCCACTGATGAACAGGAAGCGCAGTTCATCGGCCAGCGGCTGCCACTTCGCCGCCTGTTCTTCGTTGGCGGCAATGGTGATTTCCGCTTCCAGCGCGGCACCGATCGCGCCGTTGGCACGCATCGGTTCCAGCACCTTGGCCACCTGCTCGCGCACGGCCAGCAGCTGGTCGAAATCGGCCGCGTTGAGCTGGGCATCGGCCGGCAGCGGCGCCAGGCCGTCGTACCAGGTGGTGAACAGCACGTGGCCGGCACGGTCGCCCGGCAGGTAGCCCCACAGCTCGTCGGCGGTGAAGGTGAGGATGGGCGCGATCCAGCGGGTGAACGCTTCGGCGATGTGGTACATGGCGCTCTGCGCCGAACGACGACCGTGCGAATCGGCCGGCATGGTGTACAGGCGGTCCTTGGTCACGTCCAGGTACAGCGAGCCCAGGTCCACGCTGCAGAAGTTCAGCAGCAGCTGGACGATCTCGGCCATGTTGTAGTTGTCGAACGCGGCCTTGATCTTTTCCTGCAGTTCCCAGGCGCGGTGCACGATCCAGCGGTCCAGCGCCACCATCTCGTTCAGCGGGCGCAGGTGCTGGGCCGGATCGAAACCGTCCAGGTTGCCCAGCAGGAAGCGCGCGGTGTTGCGCAGGCGGCGGTAGGCATCGGCGTTGCGCTTGAGGATCTCCTGCGACAGCGACATTTCATTGCTGTAGTCGGCCGAGGCGATCCACAGGCGCAGGATGTCCGCGCCCAGCTTGTTCATGATGTCCTGCGGCTCGATGCCGTTGCCCAGCGACTTGGACATCTTGCGGCCGTGCTCGTCCACGGTGAAACCGTGGGTGAGGCACTGCTTGTACGGGGCGCGCTGGTCGATGGCCACGCCGGTCAGCAGCGAGGACTGGAACCAGCCGCGGTGCTGGTCGGAACCTTCCAGGTACAGGTCGGCCGGCTTGCCGAAGCCGCGCGCTGCCAGCACGCCTTCATGGGTGACGCCCGAATCGAACCAGACATCGAGGATGTCGGTGACCTTCTCGTAGTCGGCCGCTTCGGCGCCCAGCAGTTCGCTGGCATCCAGCGAATACCACACGTCGATGCCTTCAGCTTCCACGCGGTCAGCCACCTGCTGCATCAGTTCCACCGTGCGCGGGTGGATCTCGCCGGTCTGGCGGTGGGTGAACAGCGCGATGGGCACGCCCCAGGTGCGCTGGCGCGAGATGGTCCAGTCGGGGCGACCGTCGACCATGCTCTGGATACGCGCTTTGCCCCAGCTCGGGAACCAGCCCACGGTGTCGATGGCAGCCAGCGCATCGTTGCGCAGGTTGGCCTTGTCCATCGAAATGAACCACTGCGGGGTGGCGCGGAACACCACCGGCGTCTTGTGGCGCCAGCAGTGCGGGTAGCTGTGGCGGATCGGGTGGAAGGCCAGCAGCGCGCCGTTGTCGCGCAGCACGCCGACGATGGCCTCCTGCGCCTTCCACAGATGCTGGCCGGCCAGCACCACGTCACCGGCCGGCGGGGTCGATTCCAGATACACGCCACGGCCATCGACCGGAGTGATCTGGCCGGCGTTGTACTTGTCCAGCAGGCCGTACTTCTGGCTGACCACGTAGTCTTCCTGGCCGTGGCCGGGGGCGGTGTGCACCGCACCGGTACCGTCTTCGTCGGACACGTGTTCGCCGTTCAGCACCAGGATCTCGCGCTGCGGGTAGAACGGGTGCACCAGCAGCTGGTTTTCCAGCGCGGCACCGGTGGTTTCACCGTGCAGCACCACGTTTTCCACGCCGTAGCGCTGCAGTGCGCGCTCGGCCAGCGCGGCGGCCAGCACCAGCCAACGGCGCTTGCCGTTGTGCGCCGGGCCTTCGGCCAGCACGTAGCGGATCTCCGCGCCCAGCGAAACGGCCAGCGATGCCGGCAGCGTCCACGGCGTGGTGGTCCAGATCGGCACCGCCACTTCCACGTCGGCCGGCACGCTCACGCCAAAGGCCTGCGCCACGGCCTGCGCATCGCGCGCGGCGTAGGCCACGTCGATCGCCGGCGATTCCTTTTCCTGGTATTCGATTTCCGCTTCGGCCAGCGCCGAACCGCAGTCGAAGCACCAGTAGACCGGCTTGGCGCCGCGCACCAGGTGGCCGTTGGCCACGACCTTGGCCAGCGCACGGATCTCGTTGGCTTCGAAATCGAAGCTGAGGGTCTTGTACGGGTTGTCCCAGTCGCCGGTCACGCCCAGGCGCTTGAAATCGGCGCGCTGGATGTTGATCTGCTCTTCGGCGAATTCACGGCACTTCTGCCGGAACTCGACCGCGTCGAGCTTCACCCCGACCTTGCCCCACTTCTTTTCCACCGCGATTTCGATCGGCAGGCCGTGGCAATCCCAGCCCGGCACGTAGGGCGCATCGAAGCCGGCCAGGTAGCGCGACTTGACGATGATGTCCTTCAGGATCTTGTTGACCGCGTGGCCCAGGTGGATGCGGCCGTTGGCGTACGGCGGGCCGTCATGCAGCACGAACAGCGGGCGGCCGGCGGCATTGTCGCGCAGCTGCTGGTAGAGCCCCTGCTCTTCCCACCGCGCCAGAATGCCCGGCTCGCGCTTGGGCAGGTCGCCGCGCATCGGGAATTCGGTGGCTGGCAGGTTCAGGGTGGTCTTGTAGTCCTGGCTCACGCAGTGGCTCGCAATCTATGTTCGGAAAGAAGGGCGCGCGCCTGTTCGGCGTCGCGGTGCATCTGGTCGGTCAGCGCCGCCAGATCATTGAATTTCTCTTCGTCGCGCAGCTTGGCGACGAATTCCACGTCGATGTGACGACCGTACAGGTCGCCCTGGAAATCGAACAGATGGGCTTCCAGCAGCGGCTCCACGCCTTCCACGGTGGGCCGGGTGCCGAAGCTGGACACCGATGGCCACGGCTGGTCGAACACCCCGTGTACCCAGGTGGCGTAGATACCCGACAGCGCCGGGGTCTTCGGGAAGCGCAGGTTGGCGGTGGGGAAGCCCAGGGTGCGGCCGAGCTGGCGCCCACGCACCACCCGCCCGCTGATCGAATACGGGCGGCCCAGCAGATCGCCGGCACGGGTGAAATCGCCGGCCTGCAGCAACTGGCGGATGCGCGTGCTGGAAATGCGTTCGCCGTGCAGGTCCACCGCTTCGATCTCGCCGGCGCTGAAGCCCAGCTCGCTGCCCATGGCCTGCAGCAGGGCCAGATCGCCACGACGGCGGTTGCCGAAACAGAACTCCGGGCCGATCCACACTTCGCGCGCGCCCAGCCGGTGGGCCAGCAGCTGGCGAACGAAGGTTTCGGCCGGCATGGCCGCCATGGCCGCGTCGAAGCGCAGCAGGCCCACGGCATCCACGCCCAGGTCCTGCAGCATCTCGACCTTGCTGCGGGCCAGGGTCAGCCGCGGCGGCGGCGTGCCCTGTGCGAAGAATTCACGCGGCAGCGGCTCGAAGGCCACGGCCACGGCGGGTACGCCCACGGCGCGCGCGCGGGCGACCGCGTGGCGGACCAGCGCACGATGGCCCAGATGGAGGCCGTCGAATGCGCCGATACAGACCACGCTTCCGTTGGGGAACAGCTCCCCGCCCTCGACGCTTCTGAACAGCCTGCTCATCAACTCTCGTTCCGGCCCACCCGGGGCCGTCGCTTCAATGGTGTAACCCTGAAGTATAGCCGCCATGGGCGGCGATCAATGGCCGCGCAGGTCGCGCGGGCGGAAGCCCATGGCCACCATGGCCACCGCATAGGTGGCGCCACCGCCGCCGACCAGCAGGCCCAGCGCGCCGATCCGCTGCCACACGCCCATGCTGCCGAAGGCCGGCAGCCAGTGCAGCAGGGCCAGCAGCACGGCCACCATGGCCACGCAGGCCAGCAGCAGGCGGGTCAGGTAGCCGCCCCAGCCGGGCCGACGCTGGTAGACATCGGTCTTGCCCAGCCAGTACCAGAGCAGGCCCAGGTTCAGGTAGCTGGACAGCGCGCTGGCAATGCCCAGCGCCAGGTGCAGGCCCGGCTGCTTGCCGATGGCGGCCATCACCCCCTGCGCCTTCAGTTCGTCGGGCACCATCACCTGGTACAGCACGGCCAGCAGGGCGAAGTTGAACACCATGTTAGCCACCAGCGCGGCCACGCCGGCACGCACCGGGGTCTTGGTGTCCTGGCGGGCGTAGAAGGCCGGCAGCACCACCTTCAGCAGGGCGAACGCCGGCAGGCCGAAGCTCAGGCCGTACACCGACAGCGCGGTCATGCGGGTGTCGAAGGCGCTGAACTGGCCGTGCTGGAAGATGGTGGCGATCAGCGGTTCGGCCAGGAACAGCAGGCCCAGCATGGCCGGCACCGAGATCAGCAGGGTCATGCGCAGGCCCCAGTCCAGCGAGCGCGAGAAGCCTTCGCGATCGGTGCTGACGTGGTGGCGGGCCAGGGCGGGCAGGATGACCGTGCCCAGTGCCACGCCGAACACGCCCAGCGGCAGTTCCAGGAAGCGATCGGCCAGCGACAGCCAGGACTGCGAGCCATCGGTCAGCTTGGCCGCGATCACCGTGTCCAGCAGCAGGTTGATCTGCGCCACCGACGAACCGAACAGGGTCGGCACCATCAGGGTCATCACCTTGCGCACGCCCGGGTGGCTCCAGCCCCAGCGCGGCAGGGTGAGCAGGTTGATGCCCTTCAGCGACGGCAACTGGAACAGCAGCTGCAGGATGCCGGCGGCCAGCACCGCCCAGCCCAGCGCCAGGATCTGCTTTTCCGGGGTGCCGCCCAGCCGCGGCGCCAGCCACAGCGCGCCGGCGATCATGCACAGGTTGAGGATGACCGGGGTCAGCGCCGGCATGGCGAAGCGCTGGAAGCTGTTCAGCGCGCCACCGGCCAGGGCGGTGAGCGAGACGAACAGCAGGAAGGGGAAGGTCAGGCGGAACAGGTCGACCAGCAGGCCCTGCTTGACCGGGTCGGTATCCACGCCACTGGAGAAGACCGAGGCCAGCTGCGGCGCGAAGATCAGCGCCAGCGCGGTGACCAGCATCAGCACCCCACCCAGGGTGCCGGCGGTGCGGGCCATCAGTTCGCGCAGCTCGGCGTGGCTGCGGGTTTCCTTCACTTCCGTGAACACCGGCACGAAAGCGGTGGCAAAGGAGCCCTCGGCGAACAGCCGGCGCAGGAAATTGGGTATCCTGAAGGCGACCCAGAAAGCATCAGTGATGGCGTTGGTGCCGAACGTGGTGGTCACCACGAAGTCCCGGACAAGTCCGAGAACGCGCGAGACCATGGTCATGCTGCTGAACGACAGCAGGCCCCGCAACAACTTGGGTGAACTCACTCAGCGTCCCTCTTGACAATCGACTTGACGTGCATTTCTTACGCCATCATACTAGCTAGCTTGCTGTTCCCATAACACCGATTTTTTCAGGAAACCACCACCGTGGCCAATATCAAGTCCGCCAAGAAGCGCGCCAAGCAGACCGTCGTGCGCAACGCGCGCAACGTGGCTCAGCGCTCGATGCTGCGCACCGCTGTCAAGAAAGTGATCAAGGCGCTGGACGCCAACGATGCCGCCGGCGCCGAAGCCGCCTTCGCCGTTGCCCAGCCGATCCTGGATCGCTTCAGCGCGCGTGGCCTGATCCACAAGAACAAGGCTGCTCGTCATAAGAGCCGCCTGAACGACCGCATCAAGGCCCTCAAGGCCGCCTGATCCGGCGTTGCCGCCCTGCCCTTCGGGGTGGGGCAGCAGACAAAAGCCCGGCCCCGGCCGGGTTTTTTGTTGCCCGCGATTCTGGGATGACGTCCGGGGTCAGATCCCTTTTCCTGCGGAAAAGGGATCTGACCCCAGCGTCCGGCAGCCAACAAAAAACCCGGCCGTAGCCGGGTTTTTCGCGCGGAACCACCACAGCGCTGTTACGCGTTGCGGGCGGCCTCCAGCTCGTCTTCCTTCTGCCGATCGAAGAACGCCATGATGCGGCTCATGATCGGGAAGGTGCCTTCGCGGCCCAGCGCGGACACCAGGAACCACGGCTCCTTCCAGCCCAGCTCGGCCACGATCTGCTCGGCCGCGGCCTTCGCCTCGTCTTCGAACATCAGGTCGGCCTTGTTCAGCACCAGCCAACGCGGCTTCTGCAGCAGCTCCGGGTCGTGCTTTTCCAGTTCGCGCTCGATGGCACGCACCTGCTCGACCGGGGAAATGCCTTCCACGCCACCTTCCATCGGGGAAATATCCACCAGGTGCAGCAGCAGGCGGGTGCGCTGCAGGTGGCGCAGGAACTGCGCCCCCAGGCCGGCACCGTCGGCCGCGCCTTCGATCAGGCCGGGAATGTCGGCGATCACGAAGCTGCGGTAGTTTTCCACCTTCACCACACCCAGGTTCGGGTACAGCGTGGTGAACGGGTAATCGGCCACCTTAGGCGTCGCCGCCGAAACGGCACGGATCAGGGTGCTCTTGCCAGCGTTGGGGAAGCCCAGCAGGCCCACGTCGGCCAGCAGCTTCAGCTCCAGCTTCAGGGTGCGCTCTTCGCCCGGCTCGCCCGGCAGCGCCTGGCGCGGCGAGCGGTTGGTCGAGCTCTTGAAGTGCATGTTGCCCAGGCCGCCGCGGCCGCCCTTGGCCACCAGCAGGCGGTCGCCGTGCTGGGTCAGGTCGCCGATGATTTCATCGGTGGCCACGTTGATGATCACGGTGCCGACCGGCACGGTGATGGTCAGGTCTTCGCCGCCCTTGCCGTAGGCCTGGCGGCCCATGCCGTTCTCGCCGCGCTGCGCCTTGAAGATGCGGTCATGGCGGAAGTCGACCAGGGTGTTCAGGTTTTCGTCGGCGCGGATGTACACGCTGCCGCCGGCACCGCCGTCGCCGCCGTCCGGGCCGCCGAGCGGAATGAACTTCTCGCGACGGAAGCCAATGCAGCCGTTGCCGCCGTTGCCGGCGAACACTTCGATTTCTGCTTCGTCTACCAGTTTCATTGTTTCGATGCCTGCGATGGGCGCGGCCTGCGTGCCGCCGCCTTGAATGTCGTGCCAGGTGCCACCTGGCAATCGGGCCGTGCCCGTTTTACCACTGATTCCAACGAAAAGCCCCGCCGAAGCGGGGCTCTTCATGCAGCGTGCTCGTCATCCGGCGCGGCCATGCCAAGGCATGGCCGGCGGATACAGCCTGATCAGGCTTCGACCGAGACGACGCTGACGGTGCGACGCTTCTTCGGGCCCTTCACCGAGAACTCCACCTTGCCGTCCGTCAGGGCGAACAGGGTGTGGTCACGGCCCAGGCCAACGCCGGTACCCGGGTGGAACTGGGTGCCGCGCTGACGCACGATGATGTTGCCGGCTTCGATGGCCTGGCCGCCAAAGATCTTGACGCCGAGGTACTTCGGGTTGGAGTCGCGACCGTTGCGCGAGGAGCCTACGCCCTTTTTATGTGCCATGACTGCTTCTCCTGATGCTTAGCCGGCGATGCCGGTGATCTCGATTTCGGTGTAGTACTGACGGTGACCCTGGCGCTTCATGTGGTGCTTGCGGCGACGGAACTTGATGATCCGGACCTTGTCAGCACGACCCTGGGACACGACCTTGGCGGTGACCGAAGCGCCGCTCAGGGCGTCGCCGATCTTGATACCGTCGCTGTCGCCCAGCAGCAGGATGTTGTCAAACTTGATCTCGCTGCCGACTTCGACTTCGAGCTTTTCGACGCGGAGCTTTTCGCCCTGCGCCACGCGGTATTGCTTACCGCCGGTGACCAGTACTGCGTACATGACCAGACTTCCTCTGTAGTTATTGTGGTCTATGGACTGCCGCCATCGAGGGCGGACAGGAGCGGGATTGTACGCAGATCAATGGGCGCCGGTCAAGTCAACCCCTGGGCGGGGCCTGCGGGGGGCCCGGAACGGGGTCAGATCCCTTTTCACATGGTGAAAAGGGATCTGACCCCTGCCTGTCAGGCGGTCTCACGGGGTGAGACGCAGGGGTGGCATTGTCGGCCATTGCCCCCATCTGGTCACCTCGGTAGGCTGATTGATTGCCGCCGCATTCGACCTGCCCCCACAACCGGATCCCCCATGGCGATGGATTTCATCCGCATCCGCGGTGCGCGGACGCACAACCTGAAGAACCTCGACCTCGACCTGCCCCGCGACAAGCTGATCGTGATCACCGGCCTGTCCGGCTCTGGCAAGTCCTCGCTGGCGTTCGATACGATCTATGCCGAAGGCCAGCGCCGCTACGTGGAATCGCTGTCGGCCTACGCCCGGCAGTTCCTGAGCGTGATGGAGAAGCCGGACCTGGACCATATCGAAGGTCTGTCCCCGGCCATTTCCATCGAGCAGAAGTCGACCTCACACAACCCGCGTTCGACGGTCGGCACGATCACCGAAATCTACGACTACCTGCGCCTGCTGTACGCGCGGGTGGGCACCCCGCGCTGCCCCGACCACGGCTATCCGCTGGAAGCGCAGACGGTCAGCCAGATGGTGGACCAGGTGCTTACCCTGGACCCGGAACAGCGCTACATGCTGCTGGCCCCGGTCATCCGCGACCGCAAGGGCGAGCATGCGCAGGTGTTCGACCAGCTGCGCGCGCAGGGCTTCGTGCGCGTGCGGGTGGACGGCGAACTGTATGAAATCGACGCGGTGCCGCCGCTGGCGCTGCGCCAGAAGCACACCATCGAAGCGGTGATCGACCGTTTCCGCCCGCGCGAGGACATCAAGCAGCGTCTGGCCGAAAGCTTCGAAACCGCGCTGAAGCTGGGCGACGGCATGGCCTCGGTGCAGTCGCTGGACGCCACCGACGCCACCCCTACCCTGTTCTCGTCCAAGTATTCCTGCCCGGTCTGCGACTACTCGCTGCCCGAGCTGGAACCGCGCCTGTTCTCGTTCAACGCACCGATGGGCGCCTGCCCCGGCTGCGATGGCCTGGGCATGGCCGAATTCTTCGACCCGGCGCGCGTGGTGGTGCACCCGGAACTGTCGCTGGCCGCCGGCGCCGTGCGCGGCTGGGACCGCCGCAATGCGTACTACTTCCAGCTGATCGCCTCGCTGGCCAAGCACTACAAGTTCGACGTGGATGCAGCCTGGAACTCGCTGCCGGCCAAGGTGCAGCAGGCCGTGCTGTTCGGCAGCGGCGATGAGGCCATCACCTTCACCTACTTCACCGAAGCCGGTGGCCGCACCCAGCGCAAGCACCGCTTCGAGGGCATCATTCCCAACCTGGAACGCCGCTACAAGGAAACCGAATCGGCGGCGGTGCAGGAAGAGCTGGGCAAGTACATCAGCGAACACGCCTGCCCCGAATGCAACGGTGCGCGCCTGAACAAGGCCGCGCGCAACGTGTTCGTGGCCGACCGCCCGCTGCCGGAACTGGTGGTGCTGCCGATCGACGAGGCGCTGAAATTCTTCAGCGAACTGAGCCTGCCGGGCTGGCGCGGCGAGATCGCGGCCAAGATCGTCAAGGAGATCGGCGAGCGCCTGGGCTTCCTGGTCGACGTGGGCCTGGATTACCTGACCCTGGAACGCAAGGCCGACACCCTGTCCGGCGGCGAAGCACAGCGCATCCGCCTGGCCAGCCAGATCGGCGCCGGGCTGGTGGGCGTGATGTACGTGCTGGATGAACCGTCCATCGGCCTGCACCAGCGCGACAACGAGCGCCTGCTGGGCACCCTCACCCGCCTGCGCGACCTGGGCAACACGGTGATCGTGGTCGAGCACGATGAAGATGCGATCCGCCTGGCCGACTACGTGCTGGATATCGGCCCCGGCGCGGGCGTGCATGGCGGCGAGATCGTCGGCCAGGGCACCCTGCAGGACATCCTGGACGCACCGCGTTCGCTGACCGGCCAGTACCTGTCGGGCAAGCGTGCAATCGAGATTCCGACACGCCGCCACGCGCCCAACCCGAAGACCACCCTGCACCTGCGCGGTGCCAGCGGCAACAACCTGAAGGGCGTGGACCTGTCCATTCCGGCCGGCCTGCTGACCTGCGTGACCGGTGTGTCCGGCTCTGGCAAGTCGACCCTGATCAACGACACCCTGTTCTCGCTGGCCGCCAACGAAATCAACGGCGCCTCGCATGCCGTGGCGCCGTACAAGGAAATCGAAGGCCTGGACCTGTTCGACAAGGTGGTGGACATCGACCAGTCGCCGATCGGCCGCACCCCGCGTTCGAACCCGGCCACCTACACCGGTCTGTTCACCCCCCTGCGCGAACTGTTCGCCCAGGTGCCCGAAGCACGTGCGCGCGGCTATTCGCCGGGCCGTTTCAGCTTCAACGTGCGCGGCGGCCGCTGCGAGGCCTGCCAGGGCGATGGCCTGATCAAGGTGGAAATGCACTTCCTGCCGGACGTGTACGTGCCCTGCGATGTCTGCCACGGCAAGCGCTACAACCGCGAAACGCTGGAGATCGTCTACAAGGGCTACAACATCAACGACGTGCTGGAAATGACCGTCGAAGATGCCTTGAAGCTGTTCGAGCCGGTGCCGTCGATCGCGCGCAAGCTGGAAACGCTGGTGGACGTGGGCCTGAGCTACATCAAGCTGGGCCAGAGCGCGACCACGCTGTCCGGCGGTGAAGCGCAGCGCGTGAAGCTGTCCAAGGAACTGTCGCGCCGCGATACCGGGCGCACCCTGTACATCCTGGACGAGCCGACCACCGGCCTGCACTTCCACGATATCGAAGCGCTGCTGGGCGTGCTGCACAAGCTGCGCGACGAGGGCAACACGGTGGTGGTGATCGAACACAACCTGGACGTGATCAAGACCGCCGACTGGATCGTGGACCTGGGTCCGGAAGGCGGCCACCGTGGCGGCACCATCCTGGTGACCGGCACGCCCGAAGACGTGGCGGCCTGCCCGCAGTCCTACACCGGCCACTTCCTGGAACGCATGCTGCCGTCCACCCGCGCACGGCCGCAGCAACCGGCCGCCGTGGCCAACAAGCCCGATGCGCGCCCGCCGCGCAAGGTGAAGCCCGAACCGCCGGCGAAGAAGGCCGCCGCCGCCAAGAGCAGCGGCAAGGCCAGCAAGACCGCCACTGCCAGCAAGAAGAAGAAGGACGCCTGATGAGCAGCGAACACAAGAT
>NZ_CP025999.1:180319-417819 GCF_003086695.1 Stenotrophomonas sp. SAU14A_NAIMI4_8 | reverse complement strand
GGCGCGCCAGCAGCAGACCCCCGGCGACAGCTGGCAGGTGCTGCGGGTGCAGCGCGGCCAGACCCTGAGCGAACTGTTCGACCAGGCCGGCATTCCGGCCAGCACCCTGCACCGGGTGCTGGACCATCCCGGCGCGCGCGATTCGCTGACCAAGCTGCGCCCGGGCGCCGAGATCGCCTTCGACATGCCGCTGTCGGGCGACCTGCGCAGCATCCGCTTCGACCGCGATGGCGAGCACCGGGTGGAGCTGAGCCTGGCCGGCAATGACATCAAGGAAAAGGTGACCCAGCGCGAGACCTCCACGCGCACGGTGGTCACCAGTGGCGAGATCACCAGTTCGCTGTATGCCGCGGCACGCCGTGCCGGGCTGTCGCCGTCGGCGATCGCGACGATGACCGACGACATCTTCAAGTACGACATCGATTTCTCGAAGGACCTGCAGCCGGGCGACCGCTTCAGCGTGGTGATGGACGAGACCTGGCGCGAAGGCGAGAAGGTCGACACCAGCAAGATCCTGGCGGCCACCTTCACCACCGGCGGCAAGACCTATTCGGGCTTCCGCTTCGAGCGCAACGGCAAGTCGGAGTACTACGACCTCAACGGCCGTTCGCTGAAGAAGAGCTTCATCCGTATGCCGATTCCCTTCGCGCGCCTGAGCTCGACCTTCGGTGCGCGCAAGCACCCGGTGCTGGGCAAGATGCGCATGCACAAGGGCGTGGACTACGCCGCCCGCACCGGCACGCCGATCATGGCCGCCGGTGATGCACGCGTGCAATTCGTGGGCGTGCAGCGTGGCTACGGCAACGTGGTGATCCTGGACCATGGCCGCGGCCACACCACCCTGTACGGTCACATGTCGCGCTTTGCCGGCATCAAGAACGGCCAGCGCGTGGCCCAGGGCACGGTGATCGGCTACGTGGGCTCCACCGGCCTGGCCACCGGCCCGCACCTGCACTACGAATTCCGCGTGAATGGCCAGCACCGCAACCCGCTGACGGTGACCATGCCGCCGCCGGAACCGCTGAAGGGTGCCGAACTGGTGGCCTTCCGCGCGCAGACCGCACCGGCCATGGCGCGTATCCAGGGCATGGAAAAGCTGATCTACGCCGAGGCCAGCCCGGCCCCCGCCAGCCGCGAGGCCGATGCCACCGAGGTGGCCAGCGCCAAGGACGCCAAGGCGCCGGCCCGCAAGCGCGGTTGAGCCCCTGCGTTGACGAACAAGGACGTGGCAGCACAAGCTTGCCACGTCCTTTTTTTATGCCCGCCATGAACGCCGCCGCCGACCCGAACGCCCCCCTGTACCTTGGCCTGATGTCGGGCACCAGCGCCGATGGCATCGACGCCGCCCTGGTGCAGTTCCCCGCTACCGGCGGCTGCCACTTCGTGCACGGGCTGACCGCGCGGTGGGAACCGGTGCTGCGTGCCCGGCTGGTGGCGCTGGGCGAAGGCGGTCCGCTGCAGTCGCTGGAAGAGCTGGGCGAATTGGATGCGCGGATCGCGATTGCCTTCGCCGGCGCGGCCAACCAACTGCTGGACGAGGCCGGGGTGGATCGCGCCCAGGTGCGGGCGATCGGCTCGCACGGGCAGACCGTGCGCCACCGGCCGCTGGCCGACCCGGCCTTCACCGTGCAGCTGGGCGATGGCAGCCGGATTGCCGAGCTGACCGGCATCACCACCGTGTGCGATTTCCGCCGCCGCGACGTGGCCGCCGGTGGCCATGGCGCGCCGCTGATGCCCGCCTTCCACCTGGCCATGCTGGGCGCCGCCGATGAAGACCGCGCGGTGCTGAACCTGGGCGGGATCGGCAACCTGACCCTGATTCCCCGGCAGGGGGCGGTGCGCGGCTTCGACACCGGCCCGGCCAATGCACTGATGGATGCGTGGTGCCAGCGCCACACCGGCCGCAGCTTCGATGCCGATGGCGCGTTTGCCGCCAGCGGTGCGGTGGATGACAGCCTGCTGGCCGCCTGGCGGGCCGACCCGTGGTTCGATCTGCCGCCGCCCAAGAGCACCGGGCGCGAACAGTTCCACCTGGCCTGGGCCGAAGCGCACATGGGCGAGGGCCAGTTCAGTGCCGCCGATGTGCAGGCCACCCTGCTGGAGCTGACCGCGATGACCGTGGCCGATGCGCTGCTGGCGCAGCAGCCGGGCACGCGACGGGTGCTGGTCTGCGGTGGCGGTGTACACAACGCACAGCTGATGCGGCGGTTGGCGGCGCGCCTGCCGGGCGTGCAGGTTGAATCCAGCGCGCGGCATGGGCTGGACCCGGAATACGTGGAAGCGATGGGCTTTGCCTGGCTGGCCCAGCGCACGATGGACGGGTTGCCGGGCAACCTGCCGGCGGTGACCGGCGCGCAGGGGCCGCGGATCCTGGGGGCGATTCACCTGGCGTGACGCGGGTGGCATCCGCCGGGCATGGCCCGGCGCTACCCGACATCATGCACCCGGTGAAGTGGCGGTAGCGCCGGGCCATGCCCGGCGTCGAAGTGTCAGGTCAATCGAAGCCCTGGCCGGCGGGCATGGCCTGCAGCGCGGCGATGGCCGCCGACAGCGCATCCACTTCGGGATCGCCAAAGCCCGAGCGCACTTCCAGTTCACTGCTCAACAGCCCCTGCTCCAGCACCGCCTGGCAGGTCTGTTCGTGGGTCCAGCCGCGCGCGACCGCCACCCGCCGGATACGTTCCAGCAGCAGCGGATCGACGTCGCGCAGCACTATATCGGCCATGCTCACTCCCCGTTCGCAAGGCACCGCCCCCCCGGCGCACGTGGCGATCATCCCGCAGCCGGGGCGTGCAGGCAATCAGGGGGCGGCCGGCGGCCCGCGATCCAGGATGCGCGGCCACAGCCAGGCCAGCAGCAGCAAGGTCGGCACCACGGTGACCGCGCTGAGCATGAAGAAGGTGCTGTATGAGCTGGCTTCGACGATGTAACCGGACACGCCACCGACGAACTTGCCCGGCAGGTTGGCCAGCGACACCAGCAGCGCGTACTGGGTGGCGGTGAAATTGCGGTCGGTGAGCGAGGACATGAAGGCCACCAGCACGGTGCCGGCGAAGCCCTGGAACAGGTTGTCGGCGCTGAGTGCGGCATAGAACGCCCACAGCTGGCCGGGGTTGTGCGCCATCAGCAGGAAGGCCAGGTTGGACAGGGCCACGCCCAGCGCGGCGACCAGCAGCATGCGACGGAAACCGAACGCGGCCACCGCGATACCGCCGAGGAAGGCGCCGCCAATGCCCATCCACACGCCGAACAGCTTGGACACAGTGGCGATGTCGGCCTTGTCGAAGCCCGAATCCAGATAGAACGGGCCGGCCATGACCCCGATCACCTGGTCGGGGAACTTGAACAGGCCGACGAAGGCCAGCAGCCCCAGTGCCAGGGCGATGCCGTTGCGGCTGAAGAAGCTGGTAATCGGCTGTACGAAGGCTTCGGCCACGTCGATGCGGCGCTGCACCGCGTTGGCCGGGCGGTCGGGCTCGCGGCAGAACAGCGTGGCCAGGATCGGCAGCAGCATCAGCGCGGCCATGGCCAGGTAGGCCACGATCCAGCCTTCGAACTGGGCCAGGTACAGCGCGCCGGCGCCGGCCAGGATCAGGCCGATGCGGTAGCCCAGCGTATAGGTGGCCGCCAGGGCCGCCTGCGCGGTCTGCGGGGCGATCTCGATGCGGTAGGCATCGACCACAGAGTCCTGGGTGGCGCCAGCGAAGGACGCGGCCAGCACCCAGCCCACCAGCGGCCACACGCCCTGTTCGGGGCGCACGAAGGCCAGCGCCACCAGGCCGACCAGCACCGCCACCTGCGACACCAGCAGCCAGGAGCGGCGACGACCGAGCCGGCCCAGCAGCGGGAACGCGTACCGGTCCAGCAGCGGCGCCCAGACGAACTTCAGCAGGTAGAAGAAGCTGGCCAGGCTGATCAGGCCGATGCTGCCCAGATCCAGGCCGACATCGCGCAGGCGGGTGGACAGGGTCTGCGAGGCGATCAGCAGGAACGGCAGGCCGCTGCCGAAGCCCAGCAGGGCCATGGTCAACGCCGACGGCGTGCCGAAGGCGCGCTTGATGCCGGCCCAACCCTTGTAGCTGGGCGCCGCAGCGGCCTCGGTCACAGGTCGTAGTCCACGGTGAACGGGGCGTGGTCGGAGAAGCGCTCGTCGCGGTAGATCGAGCAGCTGCGCAGGCGGTCACGCAGGCCCGGGGTGATGAACTGGTAATCGATGCGCCAACCGACGTTGTTGGCGCGGGCCGCGCCGCGGTTGCTCCACCAGGTGTAATCCTCGCCGGTGGGGTTGAGCAGGCGGTAGGCGTCGGCCCAGCCGCGGCCGGAAGCGACATCGGTGGCCTGACCATGGTCGGCGCACAGGGCATTCAGCCAGTCGCGCTCCTCGGGCAGGCAGCCGGAATTCTTCTGGTTGGATTTCCAGTTCTTGATGTCCAGCGCCGAACGGACGATGTTCCAGTCGCCACACAACACGTAGTCGCGGCCACTGCGCGCCCACTCTTCCAGGATCGGCCGCAGCCACTCCATCACTTCGAACTTGAAGCCCTGGCGCAGGTCGCCCGAGCTGCCGGAGGGAATATAGAAGGAGACCACGCTGAGATTGCCGAAGCGCGCCTCGATGTAGCGGCCTTCATCGTCGAACGGAGCCCAGCCCAGCGAGGTGATGACCTGGTCGGGCTCGCGCTTGCTGTAGATGGCCACGCCGCTGTAGCCCTTCTTGGTGATGGCATCGCGGTAGAAGCAGTGGTGGCCATCGGGGCGGAACATCGGGTCGGTCAGCTGGTCTTCCTGCGCCTTGGTTTCCTGGATGCACAGAACGTCGGCGTCCTGGGCACGGAACCAGTCGAGGAAGCCCTTGGTGGCGGCCGAGCGGATGCCATTGGCGTTGAAGCTGATGATGCGCATGCAGAAGAACCTACGGCGGGAAACCGGGCAAGCATACCGGTTGGCCATGGGGCTGCGCAGTCCGCCGGCGCCCCCCGGGCGGGCCTTCACGGCGGGCCGGACGAGCGCGAAGGGCCCAGCTGGATTAGGATTTATGCTCCAAATGATGATGAACAGAGTTTTGATGAGCGACCATCGCCACCGTTTCCTGCAGCTGGCCCTGACCGCCGACGCCCTGCGCTTCGGCCAGTTCACCCTGAAGTCCGGCCGCCTGAGCCCCTATTTCTTCAATGCCGGCCGGTTCGATTCCGGTTCGCTGCTGGCCCAGCTGGGCGCCTGCTACGCCGATGCCATCGACGCCAGCGGGATCAAGTACGACGTGGTCTTCGGCCCGGCCTACAAGGGCATTCCGCTGGCCACCGCGATGGCCTGCGAACTGGCCCAGCGCGGCCGCGACCTGCCGCTGTCGTTCAACCGCAAGGAAGTGAAGGACCACGGTGAAGGCGGCCAGCTGATCGGCGCCGACCTGACCGGCAAGCGCGTGCTGATCGTGGACGATGTGATTACCGCCGGCACCGCGATCCGCGAAGCCATGGCCATCATCCGCGCCGCCGGTGGCACCCCGGCCGGCATCGTGGTGGCCCTGGACCGCCAGGAGATCGCCTCGGAAAGCGACCACCGTTCGGCCGCACAGGCCGTGGCCGAAGAAGCCGGCATTCCGGTGATCGCCGTGGCCACCCTGGCCGATCTGCTTGATTTCGCCTCCGGAAACCCGGAACTTGTGGGCTACCGGCAGCCGCTGGAAGCCTATCGGGCCCAGTACGGCGTCCGCTCCGCACGCTGACCCAGGGGAAGGTCGCATGTTCCGAGTTCCTGCCATTGTTGCCGCCAGCCTGCTGCTGGCGGTTCCGGCCACCGCCCTGGCGCAGTCCAGCGGCAAGGCGGAAAAGAAGCTGTACTGCTGGAACCAGGGCAAGGAACGGATCTGCAGCGATGCGCTGCCGGCCGACGCGGTGAACAACGCGCGCGAGGAATTCAACGTGAACAGCGGCCTGCGCAATGCCCAGGTCGAGCGCGCGTTGAACGATGAGGAACGTGCCGCCGCTTCCACGGCGGCGGCGCAGACCCAGCTGGACAAGATGGCCGAGCTGACCCGCCAACGCACCGAGCAGGCCATGCTGGTGACCTATTCCGACGAAGACGCGCTGCGGCGCGTGTTCAGCGAACGCCAGGAAGTGCTGGACAACAACCTGAAGACCGCCCGCTACAACGTGGCCAGCCTGCGTGATTCGCTGGTGGCGCTGTTGGGCGCGGCCGGTGATCGCGAACTGGCCGGCGCCGCGGTGGCTGACAAACAGGCCGACCTGATCCGCCAGCGGCATGCGCAGCTGCGCTCGCAGCAGCGCCTGCAGGCCAGTTTCGAGCAGCAGCAGGTGGCACTGAAGGCCGAGATCGAAACCACCCTGCAGCGCTACCGTGAACTGAAAGGGCTGGCGCCCGCAGGCTGAAGCGCGTGGCGGCCCCAGCGGCCCCAGCGGCCCCGCGCCCACCGGTGACCATGACAGCGGCCCGAACCCCTGATGCGCGTACCCGCCAGGCCGATGCGCTGGTGCACGGCCTGCAGCGCGAAGCCGGCGGGAAGCTGACCGTTTTCCTCGGCGCAGCGCCGGGCGTGGGCAAGACCTACGCCATGCTGGCCCGTGCACAGGAACAGCGCCGCCGTGGCGTGGACCTGGTGGTGGGGCTGGTGGAAACCCACGGCCGCGCCGAAACCCAGGCCCTGCTGGACGGCCTGCCGCAGCTGCCGCTGAAGGACGTGGACTACCGCGGCCACGCCTTGCACGAGATGGACCTGGATGCGCTGCTGGCACGCCGGCCGGCGCTGGCGCTGGTGGATGAACTGGCCCACCGCAACGTGCCCGGCAGCCGCCACGAACGGCGCTGGCAGGATGTGATGGAACTGCTGGATGCCGGCATCGACGTCTGGACCACGGTGAACATCCAGCACCTGGAAAGCCTGAACGATGTGGTGATGCGGATCACCGGCGTGCGGGTGAGCGAGACCGTGCCCGACGTGGTGCTGGACCGCCTGCACGACATCGTGCTGGTGGACCTGCCGCCGCGCGAACTGATCGCGCGCCTGCAGCAGGGCAAGGTGTACGTTCCCGAGCAGGCCGCGCAGGCCCTGCAGGCGTTCTTTTCACCGGCCAACCTGACCGCGCTGCGCGAACTGGCCATGCAGGAAGCGGCCGATCGCGTGGACAGCAGCCTGCGCGAGACCCGGGCCGCGCGTGGCGAGGCGAACCTGCCGTTGCGCCGCGGCGTACTGGTGGCCATTGATGGCGGTGGCCAGAGCGAATACCTGGTGCGGGTGGCGCGGCGCATTGCCGAACGCCGCGACGCACCGTGGACGGTGGTGACCGTGCAGGGCCGGCGCCAGGACGATGCCACCCGCCGCGAGATCGATGCGGCATTCGCGCTGGCACGGCGCCTGGGTGGCGAGGCCGAGCTGCTGCACGGGTCCAGCATTGCCGATGCCCTGCTGGACCATGCCGCGCACAATGGCATTTCGACGCTGGTGCTGGGCCGTACCCGCGAACGTCCGTTGGCCCGCATGTTCAACCGCACCCTGACCCAGCAGCTGATCCAGCGCGGGGCGCATTACGAGATCACCATCATCAGCACGCCGCAGGCCCGCGCCCGTTCGCGCCGCGAAGGCCTGCTGCCGCCGATGCGCGGCATCAGCTACGAGCCGGTGCAGGCGCTGGTTGCCACCGCGCTGGCCTGCGCGGTGGCGTGGCTGGGCGAACGCTGGGTGGGCATGGCCGACCTGTCGATGGTGTTCATCGTGGCGGTGGTGCTGGTGGCCGCACGTACCCGCGCCAGCGTGGCCGCGATGGCCGCGATCCTGTGCTTCCTGGCCTACAACTTCCTGTTCATCGCGCCGCGCTTCACCTTCGCCATCAGCGCGCGGCAAGGGGTGATCACCGTCTTCCTGTTCCTGGCCGCAGCGCTGGTGGCCGGGCGCCTGGCATCGCGGCTGCGCATGCAGGTGATTGCCCTGCGCGCGGCCAACCGCCATGCGCGCGCGCGCCAGCAGCTGGGCCGGCAGCTGGCCAGCGCGGCCGGGCCGGGCGAGGTGGCGCAGGCCGGGCGCCAGGCCCTGCAGCAGGCCCTGGATGTGCCGGCATGGCTGCGCATCGGCACCGACACGGCCACCGGCGGCCGCGCGCTGCCCGGCGACACCGACCTGGCGGCGGCCGACTGGGCGCAGCGCCACGGCCAGCCCGGTGGACGCTTCACCGATACGCTGGCCGGTGCGCAGTGGTGGTTCCTGCCACTGCTGGATGGCGGTGACCGTGCCCTTGGCGTGGCCGGCCTGTACCTGCCCGACGCCCGGCTGTTGCCCGAGCAGCGGCAACTGGCCGAAGCCATGGTGGATGACATCGCCCAGGCCGTGCTGCGCACGCGCCTGGTGGCCGAGCTGGAACAGGCCCACGTAAGCAACGAGACCGAACGCCTGCGCTCCGCCCTGCTGTCTTCGGTATCGCACGACCTGCGCTCGCCGCTGGCGGCGATGATCGGCTCGGCCGACAGCCTGGCCAGCTATGGCGATGCCATGGACGGCGCTGACCGGCGGGCCCTGCTGGACACCATCCAGGTGGAGGGCGAGCGGCTGGACCGCTACATCCAGAACCTGCTGGACATGACCCGCCTGGGCCATGACGGGCTGCAGATCAACCGCGACTGGATCGGCGTGGACGAGCTGATCGGTTCGGCGGCACGGCGCCTGCAGCGCTACCAGCCGCAGGTGCGCCTGGAGCTGGACATTCCGGCAACGCTGGCGCCGATCTGGGTGCACCCGGCGCTGGTGGAACAGGCCGTGTTCAACGTGATGGAGAACGCGGCGAAGTTCTCGCCCCCCGGCGCCGCCGTGCAGGTGCAGGCACGGTTGGCCGACGGCCAGCTGCAGATCGACGTGATCGACGCCGGCCCGGGCATTCCCGATGACGAGCGCACGCGCATCTTCGACATGTTCTACAGCGTGGAGCGCGGCGACCGCGGCCGCCATGGCACCGGCCTGGGCCTGGCCATCTGCCAGGGCATGATCGGCGCCCACGGCGGCAGCGTGCAGGCGCTGCCCGGGCGCGACGGCCGCGGTACCCTGATCCGCATCACCCTGCCCTTGCTGAAACCTGCTGACCACGATGAGCCCGATGCCGACTGACGCCAGCGTGCCGGCCGCACGCGTGCTGGTGATCGACGATGAAACCCAGATCCGCCGTTTCCTGGACATCAGCCTGCGTGCGCAGGGCTACCAGGTACGGCAGGCCGCCAGCGGCGAGGAAGGCCTGCAACTGGCGGCCAGCGAGGACATGGACCTGGTGATCCTGGATATCGGCCTGCCGGACATGGAGGGGCACGAGGTGCTGCAGCAGCTGCGGCAGTGGAGCCAGGTGCCGGTGATCATGCTGACCGTGCGCGCCGGCGAGGCCGAGAAGGTGCGGGCGCTGGACAACGGCGCCAACGACTACGTGACCAAGCCGTTCGGCACCCAGGAACTGATGGCGCGGGTGCGGGCGCTGCTGCGCACGCGCAGCGTGCCCAGCGATGGCGCGCCGCCGGTGTTCGACGATGGCCACCTGCATGTGGACCTGGTGCGCCGCGAAGTGGCGCTGGACGGCGAGCCAGTGGCCTTGACCCGCAAGGAGTACGCGCTGCTGTCACTGCTGCTGCGCAACGCCGGGCGGGTGGTGACCCAGCCGCAGATCCTGCAGGAGATCTGGGGCCCGACGCACCAGCACGACACCCACTACCTGCGCATCCTGGTGGGCAAGCTGCGGCACAAGCTGGGCGATTCGGCGCTGGATTCGCGTTACCTGTTCACCGAACCAGGCGTGGGGCTGAGGTTCAAGGGGTGAGGCGTGCCGACCAACGGTCGGCACCTACCAGGTAGATCCACGCCATGCGTGGATGGGCCGGCCCGCAGGAGCGATCAGAACCCCAGCGGGGTGTCGCCCAGTACCGTCTGCAGCTGGCTGCGGAACAGCGCCTGGATGCGCTCCAGGGCGGCTTCATCGTTGCCTTCAAAGCGCAGCACCAGCACCGGCGTGGTGTTGGATGCACGTACAAGGCCCCAGCCGTCGGGGAAGTCCACGCGCAGGCCATCGATGGTGGACAGGCGCCCGCCCGTGTAGGGCGACTCCGCCGACTGTGCCGCATCGACCAGCATCGCCACCAGCGCGTGCGGCGTGCCATCGGCCACCGGCACCTTCAGTTCCGGCGTGGCCACGGTTTCGGGCAGCTCGGCCAGCACTTCGTCCGGGGCTTCCTCGCGCTGGGCCAGGATTTCCAGCAGGCGCGCGGCGGCGTACAGGCCATCGTCGAAACCGAACCAGCGTTCCTTGAAGAAGAAGTGGCCGCTCATCTCGCCGGCCAGTTCGGCGTCGGTCTCGCGCATCTTGGCCTTCATCAGCGAATGCCCGGTCTTCCACATCAACGGGCTGCCGCCATTGCGCAGCACGTGATCGGACAGCTTGCCGGTGCATTTCACGTCGTAGATGACCATCGCGCCGGGATTGCGCATCAGCACATCGGCGGCAAACAGCATCAGCAGGCGGTCGGCGTAGATGATGCGCCCTTCGCCGGTGACCACGCCCAGGCGGTCGCCATCGCCATCGAAGGCCACGCCCAGGTCGGCACCGAAGCGCTTGACCGTCTGCACCAGGTCTTCCAGGTTGGCCGGTTCGCTCGGATCGGGATGGTGGTTGGGGAAGGTGCCATCGACATCGCAGTACAGCGGAATGACCTCGGCGCCGATGGCTTCCAGCAATTGCGGGGCGAACGCACCGGCCACGCCGTTGCCGGCGTCGGCGACGACCTTCAGCGGACGGTCCAGCTGCACGTCGTCGGCGATGCGCTGGATGTAGTCGGCCGCCACCTCGCGCTGCTGGTAGTCACCCGGCGTGGCGGCCTGCTGCAGGCGACCTTCGCTGATGCGCAGGTAGAGATCGGTGATCGCATCGCCGGACAGGGTTTCACCGCCGATGACGATCTTGAAGCCGTTGTACTCGGGCGGGTTGTGGCTGCCCGTCACGGCCACGCAGGTGCCGGTGCGCAGATGGAAGGCAGCGAAGTAGACCATCGGCGTGGCGGCCAGGCCGATATCGATGACCGAGCAGCCGGCGCGGCGCAGGCCCTCGGCCAGGGCGGCGGCCAGTTCCGGGCCGGACAGGCGCCCATCCCGGCCGATCACCACCTCGCGCAGGCCCTGTTCCAGCGCCACGGTACCGATGGCCTGGCCGATCAGGGCCGCGGTCTTCGGGTTCAGTTCGCTGCCGACCACGCCACGGATGTCGTAGGCGCGGAAGATGCCCGGGGCCAGCGCCACCGGCGGGACCGGCGGCGGCGCCACGGCATCACCTTCATCGCCGCTGGCCAGCAACGGCGGCGGGGTGGACATCTGCAGGCTCTCGCGCAGGGTCGGGCCCTGGTCGCCCTCGCTGGCGGCGGTGCGGCGCAGCGGCAGTGACTTCGGCAGGCGGTTGCGACCGACCACCAGCAATACGGCGATGAACAACAGCAGCAGCGCGACGATGGCGCTGCCCAGCGCACCCAGGCCCAGTGGGCCGGCCTCGATGTTGGGTACCGCTGCGGCCAACCGCAGGGGGGTACCGGCCACCGGGCGCGCCAGTGCTTCGGCGCTCTCGCGCAGGCCGGCATCGCCCTGCGCCACGATGTCATGGCCGCCCTGGCGCAGGGCCAGGAAGCCGTCGGCGGGGGTACGCACCTGGTCCAGCGGCGCGGTCAGGCGCAGCAGTGGCTGGCGCACATAGGCCACGGCCGGGCCGGCGCTGCCCAGCTCGACGGCGGCGGCCAGACCCAGGCGGTTGCCGCCCGCATCGCGCACCACGCGCAGGGCCGGCTTGCCGTCGGCCAGCGCCGATTCCAGCAGGGCCAGCCGCGAGTAACCGAACGCCGGCATGTCGACATAGGCGGCGGCAAGGTCGGCATCCAGCACGTCCACCTGCTCCACCCCGGTCCAGCTTTCACGCATGGCCAGGGCCGCGGCGGCGGCATCGCCAGCGCGCAGCGCCTGCTGCACGCGATCGCTCTGCAGATGCTTCTGCAACTGCTGCAACTGGCCGGCAGCGGCCTGCTGAAGCCCCTGCACAGCCTGGTCGCGGGCCGCTTCCAGTGCCTCGCCGTTGGCCGCCTGTCGCCACTGCTGCACCGCGCTCCAGCCGAACCACCCGGCCAGCAGTACCAGCAGCACACCCAGCAGCGGTGCCCCCCGACCCAACGACTTCGCCTGCTTCGCTTCCCCGTTGCCGCTCATTGATCTCCCCCGTCAACGCACCCCGGTATGGCCGAATCCACCCGTTCCCCGCACGCTGTCGGTGAAAGTATCCACCACCTGCAGGCTGACGCGGGCAATCGGAACGACGACCAGCTGGGCGATGCGATCGCCCGGTTCTATAGTGAAGGCTTCGCGGCCGCGGTTCCAGACGCTGATCAGCAGCGGGCCCTGGTAATCGGCATCGATCAGGCCGGTGCCGTTGCCCAGCACGATACCGTGGCGGTGGCCCAGGCCCGAGCGCGGCAGGATGACCGCGCACAGGCCGGGATCGGCGATATGGATGGCCAGGCCGCTGGGCACCAGCGCGGTATCGCCGGGCTGCAGGGTCAATGCGGTTTCCAGCGCCGCGCGCAGGTCCATGCCCGCGCTGGCTTCGGTGGCGTAGGCCGGCAACGGCCAGCTGTCGCCGAAGCGCGGGTCGAGCAGCTTCACCTGCAGCGGCTGCGGGGAAAACGTCTGGGTCATGCCGTAAGCCTCCGCGCGATCAGCGCCAGCAGTTGTTCGGCCAGTTCGCGCTTGCTGGTGGCCGGGAATACCTGTTCGCCGTCCTGCCAGAAGGCAGTGGCCGCATTGTTGTCACTTTCGAAGCCGCCGCCGCTGATGCCCACCTGGTTGGCGATCACCAGGTCCAGGCGCTTGTCGACCAGCTTGCCGCGCGCGTACTTCTCCACATCGTGGGTTTCGGCAGCGAAGCCGACCACCAGCTTCAGGGCCTGGGTCTGCGCGGCCACCTCGGCCAGGATGTCCGGGGTGCGCACCAGCTCGATCACCAGCGACTGGCTGTCGGCGGTCTTCTTCAGCTTCTGCGCGGCCACCTGGCGCGGGGTGTAGTCGGACACGGCGGCGGCACCGATGTAGATGTCTGCCGGCAACGCGTCCAGCACGGCCTGGCGCATCTGCGCGGCCGAGCGCACATCCACGCGCTGCACGCCGGGCGGCGTGGGCAGCTGCACCGGGCCGCTGACCAGCACCACCTGCGCGCCCATCGTGGCGGCCGCTGCGGCCAGGGCGAAGCCCATCTTGCCGCTGCTGCGGTTGCCGACGTAGCGCACCGGGTCGATGTCTTCATAGGTCGGGCCGGCGCTGATGAGCAGGCGCAGGCCCTGCAGCGCGCGGGTTTCCGGCGCGGCCTCGGCCACCGGCGGTGCACCCACGGCGGCCAGCGCGGCCACGATGTCGCCCGGTTCGGCCAGCCGGCCGGGGCCCGATTCACCTTCGGCCAGCGGGCCATCCACCGGGCCGATCACCTGTGCGCCGCGCTGGCGCAGCAGGGCGATGTTGGCCTGGGTGGCCGGGTGCAGCCACATGCGGTGGTTCATGGCCGGGCACACGGTCAGCGGCGCGGTGCTGGCCAGGCACAGCGTGCTGACCAGGTCGTCGGCGTGGCCGTGGGCCAGGCGGGCCAGCAGATCGGCGGTGCCGGGGGCGACCACGATACGGTCGGCCCAGCGCGCCAGTTCGATATGGCCCATGGCCTGCTCGGCCGCGCTGTCCCACAGCGTGGTGCGGGTCGGCAGGCCGGACAGCGCCTGGAAGCTGAGCGGGGTGACGAACTGCTGCGCACCGGCAGTCATGGCCACCTGCACCAGGGCGCCGGCATCACGCAGGCGCCGCACCAGTTCCAGGGCCTTGTACGCAGCGATGCCACCGCCCACGCACAACAGCAGTTTCTGGCCCGCCAGCGCGCGGGCCGGCGCGGGGGAGGCGTTGGGAGAATCAGCCACCTGGAATTCCTGTGCAAACGAGGGCGCTAGCTTACCCGAAGGGCGGTGGCGTCCCGGTGCATGGCGCACATAGCGGGCCGCTATCAGCACATAGGGTTATGACCACATGAAGTTCCGCATGGACCATTGTTCGATTCGGAACTTTCCTATACCTGTGCGGCCGCGCTGTTTGCAGAATCATAGGTGGCCACGCCGCGTGTGCCGTCTGTTTTCCCAGGAGCATGCCGTGCACCCGCGCATCATCATTGCCGACGACCACCCGGTGGTCCTGCACGGCATCCGCATCGTGCTCGAACGCCACCGTCTGGATGTGGCCGGCGCCGCCTGCGATGGCGCCGGCCTGCTGCGCCTGGTGGACGAGCGCCGCTGCCATGCCGTGCTGACCGACCTGGCCATGCCCGGCCCCGGTCCGGACGGCCCGGAACTGGTGGCGGCCCTGCGCGAGCGGCACCCACAGCTGCCCGTGGTGGTGCTGACCGGCGCGCGCCATCCCGGCCTGCTGGATGGGCTGCTGCGTGATGGCGTGCATGGTCTGGTCGACAAGGCCGCCGATTTCGCCGAGCTGCCGCAGGCGCTGCATGCGGCCATGGGCGGGCAGGTGTTCGTTTCCCAGCAGCTGCGCCGGCACCTGCAGTCACGCGACCTGATGTTCCAACGCGAACCCTCACCGCTGTCGGCGCGCGAACAGGAAGTGATGCAGCTGCTGGCCGAGGGTCTGAGCGTGAATGCGATCGCCGACCACAGCGGCCGCAGCGCCAAGACCATCAGCCGGCAGAAGGCCGAAGCCAAGCGCAAGCTGGGCCTGCACAGCAACCAGGAACTGTACGAATACCTGAAGCGCCAGCGCGATTGAGGGCTTGCCCCACCGCAGGGCGCGGCAAGCGCCGATGCCCGCGACGATCGCGGGCGGCCACGATGGGCCATGACCATCCTCGACTGGCCCGAGAACGAACGCCCCCGCGAGAAGCTGCTGGCCCGCGGTCCGGCCGCCCTGTCCGATGCCGAACTGCTCGCCCTGTTCCTGGGCTCGGGCTTCGGCGGGCGCGACGCCGTGCAGACCGCGCGCGACCTGCTGCAGGCCCACGGCCCGTTACGGGTGCTGCTGGACCGACCGCCCGCCGAACTGACCCGCCTGCCTGGGCTGGGCCCGGCGCGCAGCTGCACCCTGGCCGCGGGTCTGGAGCTGGCCCAGCGCTACCTGGCCGCCGAGCTGCAGCAGGGCGACTGCGTGGGCGAAAACCCCAGCGCCGTGGGCCGCTACCTGCAGCACCGGCTGCGCGGCCAGCCCCGGGAAATCTTCATGGCCCTGTTCCTGGACAACCGCCACCGCCTGCTGGCCTGCGAAGAATTGTTCCAGGGCACGATCAATGCCGCCCCGGTCTACCCGCGCGAAGTGGTGCGTCGGGCCCTGCTGCACAACGCCGCCGCGGTCATCCTCAGCCACAACCACCCCTCCGGCGATCCTGAACCGTCGGCCGCCGATACCCGCATCACCCGCGAACTGCAGCAGGCCCTGGCCATGGTGGACGTGCGCCTGCTGGACCACTTCGTGGTGGGCGAAGGGCGCCCGGTGTCGTTTGCTGAACGGGGTCTGCTGCCGAAGGTGGGCGCCCGCCTGCCCGGCTGAACCGGCCGCAGCGCTGGCCCCGGCCGCAGGCGCCCGGTCAGCGGGTTGACCGGTATCTGCGCTAAAATGGACGATTCCGCCGCTCATTCTCACAGCAGGCCTCGTGAAAAATCTCCTCCGCGCCCTGATCAACCAAGGCATCGAAGCCTTGCGCGCCAATGGCACCCTGCCCGCCGACACCCTGACGCCGGACTTCGTGGTCGAACGCCCGAAGACCCGCGAGCATGGCGACTTCGCCACCAACGCCGCCATGCTGCTGGCCAAGGCCGCGCGCAGCAACCCGCGTGCCGTGGCGCAGGCGCTGGTGGACGCACTGCCGCGCAGCGAGGACGTCAGCAAGGTCGAGATCGCCGGCCCGGGCTTCATCAATTTCCACCTGGCCCCGGCCGCCTACCAGCGCGAAGCCGCGCTGGTGCTGAAGGAAGCCCACGACTACGGCCGCAACCTGTCCGGCAATGGCCGCACGGTGGGCGTTGAGTATGTGTCGGCCAACCCGACCGGCCCGCTGCATGTCGGCCACGGCCGCGCGGCGGCCATCGGCGACTGCATTGCCCGCGTGCTGGATGCCAACGGCTGGAACGCCAAGCGCGAGTTCTACTACAACGACGCCGGCGTGCAGATCGAAAACCTGGCGCTGTCCACCCAGGCCCGCGTGAAGGGCATCGCGCCCGACCAGGACGGTTGGCCCGAAGGCGGCTACCGCGGTGAATACATTGCCGATGTGGGCCGTGCCTACATGGCCGGCGCCAGCGTGGATCTGGAAGGCACCACCGTGGTCGGCGCCAAGGACCCGGACGACCTGCAGGCCATCCGTCGCTTCGCCGTGGCCTACCTGCGCAACGAGCAGAACCTGGACCTGGCCGCGTTCGGCGTGGATTTCGACATCTACTTCCTGGAAAGCTCGCTGTACGCCGACGGCAAGGTGGCCGAAGCAGTAGCCAAGCTGCAGGCCTCGGGCCACACCTACGAGGAAGGCGGCGCTCTGTGGCTGCGCAGCACCGACTTCGGTGACGACAAGGACCGCGTGATGCGCAAGTCCGACGGCACCTTCACCTATTTCGTGCCGGACGTGGCCTACCACCTGTCCAAGTGGCAGCGCGGCTACGAGCGCGCGATCACCGAACTGGGTGCCGACCACCACGGTTCGCTGGCGCGCGTGCGCGCCGGCCTGCAGGCCATGGAAGTGGGTATTCCGCAGGGCTGGCCCGAATACGTGCTGCACCAGATGGTGACGGTGATGCGTGGCGGCGAAGAAGTGAAGCTGTCCAAGCGTGCCGGCAGCTACTTCACCCTGCGCGACCTGATTGACGAAGCCGGCCGTGATGCCACCCGTTGGTTCCTGATCGCGCGCAAGCCCGATTCGCAGCTGACCTTCGACATCGACCTGGCCCGCCAGCAGAGCAACGACAACCCGGTGTTCTACGTGCAGTACGCGCATGCACGCGTGTGCAGCCTGCTGCGCCAGGCCCAGGAAAAGGGCATCACCCATTCGCCCAGCGCCGGCCTGGCCGGTCTGACCACGCTGGACGACGAAGCCTCGCTGTGGCTCATGGTGGAAATGTCGCGCTACCCCGAAGTGGTGGAATCGGCCGGCACGCTGATGGAACCGCACCTGGTGGCGCAGTATCTGCGCGAACTGGCACACGCCTTCCACACGTGGTATCAGAGCAAGAAGATCCTCGAACTGGATCAGTCCGAGCTGGATGCACGCCTGGCCCTGGCCAACGCGGCACGGCAGGTGCTGGCCAACGGCCTCGACCTCCTGGGCGTCAGCGCCCCGGAAAAAATGTAATTCCCCGGAGAAGCAGTAGACATGGCAGCACGACGCGGCAAGACACAGGCCAGGCGCAACAGCAGCAGCCAGGGCACGCCCGGATGGGTGTGGCTGGTGGCCGGTGTGGCCATTGCCGCCGTGGTGTTTTTGGCGGCGCCCAATCTGTTCAAGGGCGAAGGCGATGGTTTCCTGCGTGCCGGGCCGCAGCCGAACCCGAACGCGCAGCCGGCGCCGGTGGCCGACGCCGATGCCGATGTCGGCAGCCAGCCGGCCACGCCGGCCGCTGCCACCAAACCGGCTGAACCGGAAAAGCCGACCGCCACCCAGTACGACTTCTACACCCTGCTGCCGGGCAAGGAAGTGGAGATGTCCGACGCCGAACTGGCCGCCAGCGCGCGGGCCGAGGAACTGCGCCGGGCCAAGGCCGAAGCACAACGCGCTCAGGCCGCACTGGAAGGCAAGCCGGTTCCGGCTGCGCCGGCTGCAACGCCGGCTGCCGCCCCAGCAGCAACGGCCAGCGTGGCCAGCACCGCTGCGGTGACCGCCAGCGAACGCCCGTTGCCGGCGCCGTTGAGTGAACGCCCCGCGGCGGCAGCGGCGACCCCGCCGGCCACCGCACCGGTACGCACCGAAACCGCGGCGCAGCCGCCGGCTGCGGCTGCGGCACCGGCAGCCGCCGCTGACAACACACGCTACATCCTGCAGGCCGGCGCCTTTGGTGCGTCTGGCGATGCAGAAGCGACCAAGGCCAAGCTGGCCATGATGGGCCTGGCCGCACGCGTGGAATCGGCGCAGATCAATGGCAAGACCGTGTACCGCGTGCGCATGGGGCCCTACGGCAGCGCCGGCGAGCTGGCCGAAGCCAAGCAGAAGCTGGATGGCACCGGCTTGCAGGCGATGGCGATCAAGGCGCAGTAAGTTGAAAAGCCGGGCAATGCCCGGCTTTTTGCTTTCGTAGCGTCGAGCTTGCTCGACTGCTGTTGAACTCAGTCGAGCAAGCTCGACTCTACGACGGCAATGGCGCAGTCGAGCATGGCTCGACTCTACAACCCGCGGGCGACCTGGAAGCCGGCGAACGACTGGCTGACCGGCATCAGCTCCAGGCGATTGATGTTCAGGTGCGGCGGCAGCGTGGCCACCCAGAAGATCTGTTCGGCGATGTCTTCGGCGGTCATCGGGTTGGCGCCGGTGTACAGCTTGTCCGAGGCGGCCTGGTCGCCATGGGTGCGCACCACGGTGAACTCGGTTTCGGCCATGCCCGGCTCGATGGTGGTCACGCGCACGCCGGTGCCGTGCAGGTCCGAACGCAGGCCCAGCGAGAACTGGCTGACGAAGGCCTTGGTGCCGCCGTAGGCGTTGCCGCCCGGGTACGGGTAGACCCCGGCCACCGAGGAGATGTTGATGATCGCGCCCTTGCGCTCCACCAGCAGCGGCAGCAGGCGGTGGGTCAGCGTGACCAGTGCGGTGATGTTGGTGTCGATCATGGTGGTCCAGTCCTTCAGACTGGCGCTCTGCGCCGGCGCCGTGCCCTGGGCGAGGCCGGCGTTGTTCACCAGCAGATCGATATCGCCAAAGGCCGGCGGCAGGGCCAGCAGCGCGGCCTCCATCGCCACCGGATCGCGCACGTCGAACACCGCCGCGTGCACCACGTCCTTGCCGTAACGGTCGACCAGCGGCTGCAGGCGCTCACCACGGCGGCCGGTGGCGATCACCTTCCACCCGGCCTGGGCGAAGCGATGGACGGCGGCGGCGCCGAAGCCGGACGTGGCGCCGGTAATCAGGACGGTGCGGGTCATGCAGACAACTCCGTGGGGAACCAGACCCCCATTCTGGCACCGTCGGCCGCCGCCTGCGTTTGCCATATCGGGCCGGGGTGCCCTGCCAGGGTGCCCGGGTTGGGGTCAGCGCCCGGTGCCGGTGGCACCGGGATCCGCCCCCGGCATCGTTCAGCGCAGGCGGAACACCCGTGCCTTGGGCAGGTCTTCATCGACCTGCAGGAACCAGCGCCCGGCAATGCCCGGTATCACTTCGATCTGCGGCGCCTGCAGCGGTGCGCGCAACGTCATCTGGCCCTTCATGACCTGCCACTGCTGGCCGTTGTCCAGGCTGAACACGGTGCCCGGCGCCCAGCCGGCCACCTCGCCCACCAGCCGCGCACTCACCGGGCCCTCTTCCAGCCCCAGGTGCATGGCGGCCGGCGCGGGGACGCCCGCCGGCACCGGCGCGGCGGCGGTGCGGGTTTCCGGCCCCGGCCCTTCGGCCTGGCGCAGCGCGCGGTTCAGCGCCTGCAGCTGTGCCGGGCTGAGCCCGATCTCGGCCAGCTGCGCCGCGCTCAGCCGCTGTTCCAGCGGTACGTACGGGGCCTGCGCGCTGGCGCTGAAGCTGCTGGCCAGCAGCAGGGCGGAAAAGACGAACCGGCGCATCGCGAGGACCTGTGCGGGAGAGCGCCCACGATGCTGCAATCCGGTGACAGTCCGGTGACAGCGGCCGGGCCGGTACAATGGGCCATGATCAACAACGATGTCCTGCGCAGCGTGCGCTATTCCCTGGATCTGGGTGACCACCACGTGGTGACCCTGTGCCAGATGGCCGACCCGGCATTCGCCGTGGATAACGAGCAGGTGAAAGCCTGGCTGCTGCGTGAAGATGAGCCCGGCTTCCAGGCGATGAGCGACAGTGCCCTGGCGCATTTCCTGGATGGCTTGATCGTGCACCTGCGCGGCCGCGACGAAAGCCAGCCGCTGCGCCCGGTGGAAACCCGCATCGACAACAACCTGGTGCTGAAGAAGCTGCGCGTGGCCTTCCAGCTGCGCGATGTGGACCTGATGGAGATCTTCGCCAGTGCCGGCTTCCGTGTGTCCAAGTCGGAAGTGGGTGCGCTGTTCCGCCAGCCCGGCCACACCAACTACCGGCGCTGCCTGGACCAGATGCTGCGCAACTTCCTCAAGGGCCTGAGCCTGCGCCTGCGCGGCTGAGCACGGCCTGCACGAAGGCACGCGCGGCCGGGGTCGGCAGGCGCTGCCAGACCAGGTGCACGCGGCGCGTGGGCGTGGGCTGCAGCGGCACCTGCTGCACGTGCTGGAAGCCGGCGGCAATCGACACCGGCACGATGCCGATCGCCAGGCCCTGGCGCACGAAGCGTTCCACCAGTTCCATCAGGTTGACCTCGAAGCGCACCGCATGCGGCAGCCCGGCCGCAGCGAAGGCATCGTCGGTCTGGCGCCGCGCACCGGTGCCGCGCGGGAAATCCACCAGCGCTTCGTCCTGCAGATCGGCCAGGGCCAACCGCCGCCGGCCTGCCAGCCGATGGCCCGGCGCCAGCACCGCCACCAGGTCTTCTTCCAGCAGCACCTGCTGGCACACCCCATCCAGCTGCGCTGACGGCGCCAACCCGACCAGGGCCACGTCCAGCACGCGCGCCTGCACCTGCTCGATCAGGGTCTCGCTCTTGTCCACCCGCAGCTGGAATTCCACCTGCGGGTGCGCCTGCTGGAACGCGGCCAGCAGCGCGACCACGTCGATATCGGTGAGTGAGGAGATCTGGCCAATGGCCAGCATGCCGCGCACTTCACCGCTGACCGCCGCCACGTCGGCGCGCAGGTGGCGCAGGCTGGCCAGCACCTGCCGCGCATGCACCAGCAGCGCTTCACCGGCCGCGGTGGTGCGCACCTGGCGCGGCAGGCGCTCGAACAGCAGCGTGCCCAGTTCCTGTTCAAGATGAGCGATCTGGTGGCTGAGCGCCGACTGCACCACGTGGCAGCGCGCGGCGGCACGGGTGAAGTTGCCTTCTTCGGCCAGGGCCACGGCAAATTCAAGCTGCTTCAGGTTCACCCATGTATCTCGTTTTCAGATGACAGGGATGATGATGATTCATTTCCATCATGGACGCAGCAGGCGGACACTGTGCGCCCCTGCACTACGGAACAACGCGTGAGCCCTGCCCTTCCCCCCCTGCACCGCTGGCAGGTGCTGCTGATGTCGGTGGCAACCGGCGTAGCGGTGGCCAGCAACTACTACGCCCAGCCGCTGCTGCATACCATCGCCGATGCCTTCGGGGTGCCGTTCGGGCAGGTGGGCATGGTGGTGACCGCCGCGCAGCTGAGCTATGCCGCCGGCCTGATCCTGCTGGTGCCGCTGGGCGATCTGTTCGAGCGGCGGCGCCTGATCGTGGTGATGAGCCTGCTGTCGGCCGGCGGTCTGGTGATCAGCGCCTGCGCGCCCAGCCTGACCTGGCTGCTGGTGGGCACGGCCATCACCGGTCTGTTCTCGGTGGTGGCGCAGGTGCTGGTGCCCTTCGCCGCCACCCTGGCCGCGCCGGAACACCGCGGTCGCGTGGTGGGCACGCTGATGAGCGGCCTGCTGCTGGGCATCCTGCTGGCGCGCACGGTGGCCGGGCTGCTGTCCAGCCTGGGCGACTGGCGCCTGGTCTATGCCATCGCCGCTGGCGTGCTGGTGCTGACCGCCGCCGCGCTGCAGCGCGGCCTGCCACGCTTCCATCACTCGGCCGGGCTGGGCTATTTCGCCCTGCTGCGTTCGATCGGCACGCTGTTCGTGCAGGAGCCGGTGCTGCGCCAGCGCACCCTGCTGGGGGCCTGCAGCTTTGCCATGTTCGCCATCTTCTGGACGCCGCTGGCGTTCCTGCTGGCGCAGCCGCCCTACGCCTACAGCGACGCCACCATCGGGCTGTTCGGCCTGGTCGGCGCCGCCGGTACGCTGGCGGCGGGTCTGGCCGGGCGCATGGCCGACCGCGGCCAGGCCGGCCGCGCAACCGCCATCGCACTGCTGATGCTGCTGCTGTCCTGGCTGCCGCTGGGGTTGTCGGCGCACTCGCTGCTGGCACTGCTGGTGGGCGTGGTGGTGCTGGACCTGGCCGCACAGCTGCTGCATGTCAGCAACCAGAACCTGATCTACGCGCTGCAGCCGGAAGCGCGCAACCGCCTCAACGCCGGCTACATGACCGGCTATTTCATCGGCGGCTCGCTGGGCTCGCTGCTGTCGGCGCAGGTGTACCAGCACTTCGGCTGGACCGGCGTATGCGTGGCCGGTGCCAGCGTGGCAGTGCTGGCCCTGCTGCTGTGGCTGCCAGGCGCTGTTGGAGCCCGCGCAGACGCCTGAGCGTTGGCGATGGCAGGGAACAGGCGCGCTATCATGGCCGCCTGTTTCCAGGAGGTCGTCGCGTGGACGCCATTCTCACCCCGGTATCGATCGGCGAGCTGATCGACAAGATCACCATTCTCGAGATCAAGGCCGAACGCATCACTGATGCAGCCAAGGTCGACAACGTGCGCACGGAACTGAATGGTCTGCTGCCGCTGCTGCTGCAGCAGCTGCAGGCGCAGCCGGCGCTGCAGGCCCTGAAGGAGCAGCTGAAGGTGATCAACGAGCGCATGTGGGACATCCAGGACCAGCTGCGCGACAAGGAAGCGGCGCAGGTGTTCGACGATGCCTTCGTGCAGTTGGCACGCGGCGTGTACGGCACCAACGGCGAGCGCGTGGTGGTGAAGAACGAGATCAACCGCGTGGCCGGTTCTGCGCTGGTGGAAGAGAAGCAGTACCAGGGGCAGTAAGCCGGCCTCAGCTGCATTCCAGCAGGTGGCGGATGCGGAACAATTCGCCATCGCTGCGGATGCCCAGCTTCTGGTAGGCGGTTTTCTTCTGGGTACTGATGGTGCTGGCCGCACGCTGGAAGCGCAGGGCCATTTCGCCGGTGCTGCAGCCCTGCAGCACCAGCCGCAGCACTTCGCGTTCGCGGCGGCTGAGCGGCGCCAGGCTGGGCGTGACCGCGCGCAGGGTGCGCGACCGGCTGAGCTGGGCGCGCAGGTCGGGCGGCACGAAGCGGCCGCCGCGCGACACCACATCCACCGCGCGCAGCAGCACGTCGGGCGCGGTGGCCTTGGACAGGAAACCGCGTGCACCGGCCTGCATGGCCGTGGTGACCGTGCTGGCGTTGCAGTGCGCCGACAGCACCAGCACCGGCAGCTGCGGCCACTGGCGGGACAACCGGCGCAGCAGCGCCATGCCATCGCCCAGATCGCCCAGTGGCAGTGCATCGACCACCAGCAGATCGATGCCGCCGGGCTCGCGGCGCAGCCGCTGCAGCAGTTCGCGCTCATCGGCGTAGCTGCCGCATACCTCCACGCCACTGTGCTGCCGCAGCAGCACTTCCACGCCCAGCCGCAGTACCGGGTGCGGATCCAACAGTGCCAGCCGGCACGGCCGGTCGGGTAGCAGGGGCGGAAGGACGGGCATCGCTGCATATCCGGCATTTCGGGAATGCCACCGTAGGCCGCCGCCGCCCGCTGCGGAATCCAATTCGTTGCAATGCAGCACGCGCACCGCGCCGTGGTCATGCGCGGTTTCGATAGCTGAAAACAGAACAGGCCCGGTCAAGACCGGGCCTGTTGATGCGTTGCCGGAGCAATGCGCGCGGCGCGGCAATTACCAGCTGAAGCGCGGGCCGACGGTGTATTCCTTGTCGCCGTGGCGGTTCATCTTCAGCTCGCCGTTCACACCCCAGTTCTGGTTCAGCTTCACCTGGCCACCCAGGCGGCCGTACCACTGGCCGTCGATATCGACGCCGTGCTTCTTCGAATAATCTTCGTAGCCGACCAGGCCGTAGACTTCGGCGTGGGCACCGAAGGCGGTGCGGATACCGGCTTCAGCGCTGTAGCCGTTGAAGTCCAGGCCGTGCTTCTGGTCGAACTTCTGGTAGGCCACGCGGGCGACGAAGTCGCTGGACGGTGCGATTTCAACGTTGTAACCGGCACCGACCTTCCACTGGTCGACCTTGATGTTGGTGTGGTCCACTTCCTGGCGGCTGTATTCACCGAAGGCATGGAAGTTCGGCAGGAAGCCGTAGGAACCCTTGACGCCGTAACCGTCGGCCTTCACGCCATCAACGTCGGTCTTGGCGTAGTCCGCCTCGGCGTAGTTGTAGGACAGGTTTTCAGCGGCCGAAGCCGTGAACGGCAGGGCAGCGGCCAGAGCCAGGGCAATCAGCGAATTCTTCATGGGGGTACACCTTTACTTTCTTATGGTGTGCAGCAGCGCCAGGGCGCCATCGCATCGGGAATGTAAATTCTCCGTTATTCGACACAACGCTCCCTGAAAACCGCGGTCTTCGCATTGCTGAATTTTCTGGCTTGATTCAGGCAGTTTCTGGCATACGCGCGCGCTGCGTGCACATGCACTGCATTCCAATGGGCACAGGCGTGTCGATTGCGCGCGCACTGATTCGTCGAACCAGCAAGGCCGTGCATCCGCCACGGTCCACCACGGAGGCAAGCGATGAGCTACATCGATGGTTTCGTCCTGGCGGTGCCCACCGCCAACAAGGAAAAATTCCTGGCCCACGCCCGCATGGGCGACGTCGTGTTCATTGAATACGGCGCGCTGCGCGTGGTCGAGTGCTGGGGCGACGATGTGCCGCCAGGCAAGACCACCGACTTCTTCGGCGCGGTGAAGGCCACGCCGGATGAGACGGTGGTGTTTTCCTGGATTGAATGGCCCGACAAGGCCACCCGCGATGCGGGCATGCAGAAGATGATGGAAGACCCGCGCATGGATCCGTCGAAGAACCCGATGCCCTTTGATGGCGCGCGGATGATCTATGGCGGCTTCGTGCCGATCCTGGATCTTTTGCCCTGACGGACCCGACGCGACGCGCCTCAGCGCGCGCTGGGGTCGTCTTCGCTGGCATGGCCGGCGCCCAGCGCGGCGCCGGCCCCAAGGCCCAGGCCGCCCATGCCGGCGCCCGCTCCACCACCACCGCCCCCACCCCCGCGACCGCCCTTGGCCTCGCCCTCGCCGCCACGTGCCTTGTTGCCGCCGCCACCGCCACTGGCCGGACGGGTCGGGCCCTGCGGCGGAATCTGCAGGTCGGTCGGCACCGGGGCCAGGTCCAGTGCCTGGCGCACGAAGTCACGCAGCGACACCACCAGGTCGTGGGTATGCACCGGCCGGCCCTGCGCCAGTTCGGTGGCGGCACGCGCGGCCAGCCGCACTTGTTCGTCGGTGCCCAGCAGCAGGATGTCCGACAACGCCGCCTCCACTGCATCGCGGATGCGCCGTGCACGCTCCGAGCCCGGCTCGGTGCTGCCGCTTTCGTGGGCGCGCTGGCGCAGTTCGCGCAGATGGGTGGGGTCCACGCCCAGATCGCCGGTGAACGAGCCGCCCAATGTCTTGTAGGCGGCCATCAGCGTGCGCAGGCGCTCGTTGATCTGCCGGTTCTCACGCTCGCGGCGCTGCTGCAGGGTCTGCATCACCAGCAGGCGGATGCCCACGCCCAGCAGGGTGATCAGCACCAGTCCAGCCAGCGTGGACAGCACCCCCTGCCAGGAACTGAAGTCGATACCGCGCATGCGCAGGCCTCCCCGGGAAGGCCCCCATGGTGGCCTACTTCAGGTGCAGGGATCGAGAGGATTGCCGCGGGCCACGATCAGCGGGTCGCCGGCGGTGGCCGGCAGCACCGGCATGCGCTCCACCGGTACGCCGAAGGTCGCCGCCAGGGTGGCCGGTGGCAGCGCCGCGCCACACAGGCGGTAGCCGATATCGGCGGGCATCGGTCGGTCGAAGAACACCAGGAAATGGATGTCCTGCCCCAGTGCCTCGATCTGGTGTGGATAGGCCGGGGGAATGAAGTACACATCGCCCGGTGACAGCAGGTAGGTGTCGGTGCTGCCGTCGGGGTCGAGCACGGTCATGCGCGCATGGCCGCGGTGCACGTAGCCCATTTCGGCGGTATCGGGGTGCCAGTGCGGTTCGCGCATGCCGTCTTCGCCAACCTGCAGCGAGTACATGGCCAGATGGCGCAGGGCGGGCCAGAACTGGCTGCGGGCGACCCGTGCGTGGCCATACGGGAAGGTCACCGGTGCCGACTGCGCTTCCACATCGAAGCGCAGCGGCTGCGCATGATCGGGCGACGCAGGCGGCAGACCCCGCGGGCGCGGTACCAGGTAGCGGCTGCCGGTATCGCGTGGCAGCGCCGCAAAGGCGCTGGCGGGCAGATCGAAGGTATTGCCCAGCACGGCGTCGCTCATCGCACCGAAGGCTGCCTGCAGCGAGAAATCCTGCGGGTGCGCATGGCTGAAGGCGATGATCAGTTCGGCGCGGGCGGGGCCCAGGTTTTCAATCAGGTGCAGGGCACCGCTGGGAATATGGAACATCTGCCCTTCTGACACGACAAACGCACTCACCTGGTCACCGTTGTCGATCACCTGCACGCGCACCTGGCCCTGGCAGACGTAGGCCAGTTCATCGGCATTGGCATGCCAGTGCGCTTCGCGCATGGCGTCTGCTTCCAGCCGCAGGCGCTTGATCGACAGCCCCTGCAGCAGCGGGAACGCGGTGCCGTCCAGGCGGCGGACTTCGCCCAGCGCACTGGCATGGGCCAGTTCTGCGTGGGCGAGCGAACGGACGTGACGGGACAGGGGCATGGCAGAAACAGACATGACGTTCTCCGTAGGGATCAGGCGATCGTGCTGGGCAGGGCCAGCAGGAAGCAGGTACCGCGGCGTGGCGAGGACTGCACATCCACGAAGCCACCGCTGGCTTCCACCGCGGCGCGCACCTGGGCCAGGCCGAGGCCGCGCCCCGGGCCACGGCTGCTGGCGCCGGGCTCGAACACACGCGCGGCCACCGCCGGGTCGATGCCCGGCCCGTTGTCAGCCACCCGTACGATGCCGTAGCGGCCCGGTGTTCGGCCGGGCCCGGCGACCACCAGGGTGCAGGTGTCGGTGCTGATGCGCAGGCGCGCGCCTGGCGCGCAGGCTTCGCGCGCGTTCAGGGCCAGGTTCACCAGCGCACGCTGCAGGGCACTGCGGTCCACCTGCACGCGTCCGGACAGCGCGCACGCATCCAGTTCCAGCTGCATGGCCGGGGCGATGGCGTGCTGGAGCAGCGGCGCCATTTCCTGCACCAGCTCGGCCAGATCCACGCCGTCACTGCTGCACGGACGCGGAATGTCCTGGCCCAGGAACAACCGGGCCATGCCGGCGCCCTGCTGCAGGGCCTGCCCAGCCACGTCCAGCAGCGCGCTGTCGGCCGGGCCCAGTCGGCCGCCCTGCAGTGCCAGCCCGATCGCGGCGGCGGCCGCCTGCAGCACGTTGTTCAGATCATGGCCCAGCATGGCCAGGCGGCTGGCGGGGGACAGCTCGGCGGGAGCCACTACCAATGGGGTGTGCATTACCGCTCTCCTTGCAATGCGGACGGGTCGGGTGATCAGCGGGTTTCGCGGCAGGCGCCCAGGAACCAGCTGCGGCGTTCGGCCTCGTCGATCCAGGTTTCGATCAGGCTGGTGCTGGCCACGTCGCCGTACTCGCTGCACACGCCATGGGTGGCACGCAGGAAGCCGACCAGGCGGCGATTGTCGTCGGCCAGTTCGGCCAGCATGTCCTGCGCGGTGACATAGTCGGCATCGTTATCCAGCAGGCGCTGGATGCGCTGGATGTGGCCGATCGAACGCAGGGTGGTGCCGCCGACCTTGCGCGCACGCTCGGCAATGGCATCGGTGGTGGCCAGCACCTGCGCGGACTGTTCGTCCAGCATCAGGTGGTAATCGCGGAAGTGCGGACCGCTCATGTGCCAATGGAAGTTCTTGGTCTTCAGATACAGAGCGAACATGTCGGCCAGCAGCGCGGTCAGCGCCGGGGCCAGATCGGCGGCGGCCTGCGCGCCCAGGTCGTTGCGTACGCGCAGGGCGCTGGAAAAGGTGGGAGCGGTCATGGCGGCGGTTCCAGTAGGGGACGGATCCAGCGTAGGCAGCGCGCGGGCCGGCGCCCATTGCACCTGGGTATCGTGCGGGGCATACCTTGGTTTGCCCGGCCGGCTGCGCACATCCGTGCAAGACGCCGCGCCGGTTCCTTGCCCAGCATGGGCGGGCAAGGGACCGTAGCAGCGGTCTTTCGGCGTGGCCGACAGGCGGCGCCCCACCCTGGCACAGGAGGCCCGATGCCAACGCCGCGCACCCCATCCCCCTGGACCCCGGCACCGCACCCCAGTGGCGGCGGCGACGTGGTGTTCCCGCACCGGATCATTCCTGCCATGGCACTGCGTGCGGTGGCCTGCGTGGTGGTGCTGGCCATCGCCCTGTTCGACACGCTGTCCACGCTGGAAGGCGCGGTGGCGGTGCTGTACGTGCTGCCGGTGCTGCTGGTGGCGCGTACCGGCCGCCGCGGCGACATCATCGCCGTGGCCGTGGCCGGCGCCGGGCTGACCCTGTGCGCCTACCTGGATACGCACGGCATCGACCACGTGGGGCCGCAGACCGTGCGCGCACTGGTCAGCCTGGTGGCGATCGCGATCGCGGCCGTGCTGGCCCTGCAGAACCAGCGTTCCATGCGCACCCTGGCCGACCAGGCCGTGCTGCTGGACCTGTCGCACGACATGATCTTCGTGCGCGACCCGGCCGGGGTGATCGGCTTCTGGAACCTGACCGCCGAGCAGGTGTATGGCTGGAGCCGCGAGGAAGCCGCCGGCCAGCCGGCCGACCGCCTGCTGCAGACCCGCTACCCGGCGCCGCGCTCGCAGATTGAAGCGGACCTGCTGCAGCACGACCGCTGGGAAGGCCTGCTGGCGCAGCGCACCCGCGACGGCCGCACGCTGTGGCTGGAAAGCCGCTGGGTGCTGCAGCGCGATCGCCAGGGGCGGCCGCTGCGGGTGCTGGAGACGCATACCGATGTAAGTGAACGGCAGGCCGCACACGCCGCGCTGGTGCGCAGCGAACAGCGCTACCGGCGCATGTTCGACGGCAGCCGCATCGGCGTGGTGGAACAGGACTGGAGCGAGGTGCAGGCCGAACTGTCGCGGCATGGGGTGGGCGACCGCGCGCAGCTGCAGGCCTATCTGCAGGCCTCCCCACAGGCGCTCACCCGCTTCCGGCAACGGGCGCGCCTGGTGGGCCTGAACCCGGCCTTCCGCCGCCTGATCGGCGAAGGCGCACCACCGGCGACGGTCGATGCGGTGCTGGCCGACGACGACCGCACCTTCGCCGCATCGCTGGCCGCCTTCGTGGCCGGCGCGCCGCACTGCGAAGGCGAGACATCCATCGTGCGCGCCGACGGCAGCACGGTGCCGGTACTGTTCACCATCACCTTCCCCGACCGCCGCGAAGGCGATGGCACGGTGCTGGTGTTCGTGGTCGACATCCACGAGCGCAAGCAGGCCGAGGCCCGCGCCTTGGCCGCGCAGGCCGAACTGGCCCATGCCAGCCGCGTGGCCACCCTGGGTGAACTGACCGCGTCGCTGGCACATGAGGTGAACCAGCCGCTGATGGCGGTGGTGACCAATGGCGAGGCCGGGCTGCGCTGGCTGCGCCGGCCGCAGCCGGAGCTGCACGAAGTGGAACTGGCGATCGAGCGCACCATCGCCGAGGGACGCCGCGCCAGCGGCATCGTCAAGAACGTGCGCGACTTCCTGGGCAAGACGCCGCCCGCGCACGAAGTGCTGGCCCCGGCCGTGCTGGTGGACGATGCCCTGCGCCTGCTGCAGCACGAGCTGCAGCGCGAGCAGGTGCAGGTACAGGTGGACCAGGTGGCCGCGCTGCCGGACGTGCCGGGCCAGCGCATCCAGCTGCAGCAGGTGCTGGTGAACCTGCTGTTGAATGCCTGCCAGGCCATGAGCGGCCAGCCCGGCGTGCGCGCCCTGCACATCGAACTGCAGGCGATCGACGGCCACGTGCGCATCGACGTGAGCGACACCGGGCCGGGCATCGCCGCCGAACACGTGGCGCGCCTGTTCGAGCCCTTCTTCACCACCAAGCCGCAGGGCATGGGCATGGGCCTGCCGATCTGCCGCACCACCGTGGAAGCCCACGGCGGCCAGCTGCAGGTGCGCAGCACGCCCGGCACCGGCACCTGCTTTACCCTGCTGCTGGCCACTGCACCGGAGACCGCCTGACATGCATCGTTCCGCGCCCCCACCCGCTGCGCCGCCGTTGGTGGTGATCGTGGATGACGATCCGTCCGTGCGCACCTCGCTGGACAGCCTGCTGCGCTCGGTCGGGCTGCAGACGCGCTTGTACGCGGCCCCTGGCGAACTGGGCGCGCAGCCGCTGCCCGATGTGCCCGGCTGCATCGTGCTGGACGTGCGCCTGCAGGGCGTGAGCGGTCTGGATGTGCAGGCCCAGCTGGCCGCCCAGGGCGTGGCCCTGCCGGTGGTGTTCATGACCGGCCATGGCGACATTCCGATGACGGTGAAGGCAATGAAGGCCGGCGCGGTGGATTTCCTGGCCAAGCCCTTCCGCGACCAGGACATGCTGGATGCGGTGACCGCGGCCATCGAGCGCGACCGCCAGCGCCGCCAGAGCGATGGCGCACTGGACGGCGTGCGCGCGCACTACGCCACCCTGACCAGCCGCGAGCGCGAGGTGATGGCGCTGGTGGTGTCGGGCCTGATGAACAAGCAGGTGGCCGCCGAACTGCAGTTGAGCGAGATCACGGTGAAGATCCACCGCGGCAACGTGATGCGCAAGATGGGCGTGCGCTCGCTGGCCGAGCTGGTGCGCCAGGCCGAAGCCCTGGGCATCGGCCACTGAGCACAGGCCGCGCCCGGGCCGCTACCCACACCTGCGTATGATGGTGGCGACCGCGCGACTGCGGCATAAAGGACACCAGCCAAGCCCGGACCCGTTGCGTCCGGGGTGGCATGAAGGAGTCCCACATGTTTCCGCCCCCCCTCATCGCGATCGTGGACGACGATGCCGGCGTCCGCGCGTCGCTGTCCAGCCTGATGCGCGCGCTGGGCTATGCCGTGCGTGCCTACGCCCACGGCCAGGCGCTGCTGGATGACAGCACGCTGCCCGCGCCGGCCTGCATCATCAGCGATGTGCAGATGCCCGTACTCGATGGTGAACAACTGCAGGCACGCCTGCGCGCGCGCGGTGCGCTGCCGCCGATGATCTTCCTGACCGCCTTCCCCACCGCGGCCGTGGAACAGCGCGTGCGGGCGTCCGGCGCGGCGGCGTTCCTGCGCAAGCCGGTGGACGCCGATGCCCTGGCCGACTGCCTGCAGCGACTGTTCGAGGCAGGCGATCACACCAAGGTATGCCCCGGCGAACCGAGCGTGTGATGTTGCGCCGAGCCCCCCAGGCGTAGCGTGGACCTCGTTCCCACCCACCCCTGAGGAGTTACCCGGATGAGCACTGTCACCACCCCCGATGGCGTCGAGATCTTCTACAAGGACTGGGGCCCGAAGGAGGCCCAGCCGATCGTCTTCCACCATGGCTGGCCGCTGTCCAGCGATGACTGGGACACGCAGATGCTGTTCTTCCTGGCCAAGGGCTTCCGCGTGATCGCCCATGACCGCCGCGGCCACGGCCGTTCGGCGCAGGTGAGCGAAGGCCACGACGTGGACCACTACGCCGCCGATGCCGCAGTGGTCATGCAGCACCTGGACCTGCGCAACGCGGTGCATATCGGCCATTCCACCGGCGGTGGCGAAGTGGCGCGCTACGTGGCCCGTTACGGCCAGCCGCAGGGCCGCGTGGCCAAGGCCGTGCTGGTCAGCGCGGTGCCGCCGATCATGCTGCGCACCGCGGCCTACCCCAAGGGCCTGCCGATCGATGTGTTCGACGGTTTGCGTGCAGCACTGGCGGCCAACCGCTCGCAGTTCTTCCTGGACCTGCCCGGCGGCCCGTTCTACGGCTTCAACCGCGAAGGCGCACAGATCGTTCCCGGTGCCATCCAGAACTGGTGGCGGCAGGGCATGGCCGGCAGCGCCAAGGCCCATTACGAAGGCATCAAGGCCTTCTCCGAAACCGACTTCACCGACGATCTGAAGGCGATCACCGTACCGACCCTGGTACTGCATGGTGACGACGACCAGATCGTGCCGATCGATGCGGCCGCGCGTGAGTCGATCAAGCTGCTGGCCAACGGCACGCTGAAGGTCTACCCGGGGTATCCGCACGGCATGCTGACCACCCACGCCGACGTGATCAATCCGGACCTGCTGGCCTTCGTGCAAGGCTGAGGTCTGCCCGCGCGCGGGCACTGCAGCACGCCCGCGCGTTCTTCCGCCAGGAGCCGTGTCATGTCTTCCTCCCCCACTGCGGTCGGCGCCACGCGCGCCGCACCGTTGTTCGCCATGGCCGTGGCCGCCGGCCTGGGCGTGGCCAACATCTACTACAACCAGCCGATGCTGGCGGCCATGGCCCATGACCTGGGCGATGTGCGGGTAAGCAGCTGGATACCTGCGCTGACCCAGCTCGGCTACGCCGCCGGCCTGCTCCTGCTGCTGCCGCTGGGCGACCGCCACGAACGGCGGCGGCTGATCGTGCTGCAGTTCCTGGCGGTGGCGGTGGCCCTGGTGGTGTCGGCACTGGCGCCAGGGCTGGCCACCTTGGCGATCGGCGCGATCCTGCTGGGGGCGGCCGCCACCGTCGCCCAGCAGATCGTGCCGTTCACTGCGCTGCTGGTGGCGCCGGAGCGACGCGGTGCGGCCATCGGCACGGTGATGAGCGGCCTGCTGGCCGGCATCCTGCTCAGCCGTACGCTGGCCGGGCTGGTATCGAGCGCCAGCAGTTGGCGCGCCATGTTCTGGCTGGGCGTGCCGCTGGCACTGGGCGCGGCGCTGCTGATGGCGCGTTCGCTGCCACGGCATGCACCGCCGGGCCACCCGCCCGGTTACGGCGCCCTGCTGGGGTCGTTGCGCACACTGTGGCGCGAGCATCCGCTGCTGCGCCGGGCCACCTGGGCGCAGGCGCTGCTGTTCGCTTCGTTCTCGGTGTTCTGGACCACGCTGTCACTGCACCTGGCCGCGCCGCCGCTGCAGCTGGGTGCTGCCACGGCCGGGCTGTTCGGCATCATCGGCGTGGTGGGCGTGGCGATCGCACCGATGGCCGGGCGCCTGGCCGACCGCCGTGGGCCGGCACCGGTGGTGCGGTTGGGTGTACTGGCCACGCTGGCATCGTGGCTGCTGCTGGGCCTGTGGCCAGGCCTGCCCGGCCTGGTGCTGGGCGTGGTGGTGCTCGACTTCGGCGTGCAGGTGGCGCTGGTCAGCCACCAGCACCAGGTGTACGGCCTGCACCCGGAGTTCAAGAGCCGGCTCAACACCGTCTTCATGACGGGCATGTTCCTGGGCGGGGCGTTCGGCTCGTGGGCCGGCGCACTGGCCTGGCATCACTTCGGCTGGACCGGCGTGGCGGTGTTCGGCGGTGCCTTGCCGCTGGCCGCGCTGGCGGTGCTGCAGTGGCGGCCGACGGTGCAGCTGGCACGCCACTGACAGGCAAAAAAAAACCCTTCCGCCCGGATCGGGCGGAAGGGTTGATGGCGCCAGCGCAGATTACTTGCGCTTGGCAGCCTTGCGCACGGCCTTCTTGGCCGGCGCCTTCTTGGTGAGAACCTTCTTGGCCGGTGCCTTCTTGGCAGCGACCTTCTTGGCCGCGACCTTCTTCAGCGGTGCAGCCTTCTTGGCCACGGTCTTGCGGGTGGCGGCGACCTTCTTGCCGACAACCTTCTTGGCGGCCGCAGTCTTCTTGGTGGCGACCTTCTTGGTGGCGGCAACCTTCTTGCCGACGGCCTTCTTGGCCACGGCGGTCTTCTTGGTGGCGACCTTCTTGCCGGCCGCAACCTTCTTGCCGACAACCTTCTTCGCAGCCACGGCCTTCTTGCCGGCGACCTTCTTAGCAGCAACGGTCTTCTTGGCCACAGCCTTCTTGGCGGTCGCGACCTTCTTGCCGACAACCTTCTTGCCGACAACCTTCTTGGCAGCGGCGGTCTTCTTGGCGACGGTCTTCTTGGCCACGGCAGCCTTCTTGGTGGCGGCCTTCTTCACGGTGGCAACCTTCTTGCCGGCAGCCTTGGTGGCAGCCTTGGTGGTCTTCTTGGCAGCGGCGGCCTTCTTGGTCACGGCCTTGCCGGCAGCCGCCTTCTTCTTGGCCACTTCCTTCTTCAGGGCAGCGGCTTCGGCCTTGGCATTCTTCTTGGCCGTTTCCAGCTTCTTCTTCGCCTTGGCAACGGTCTTGCCAACCGACTTGGCAGCCTTCTCGGCCTTCTTCGCAACGGTCTTTTCGACCTTGGCCACGGCCTTCTTGGCCTTGGCAACGCGGGTACCGGCAGCCTTGGTGGCGCGCTTGACGGTCTTCTTGACCGACTTCACGGCGTCTTCGGCGGCGTGGGCGATGGTCTCGCCGACGTTGGTGGCGGTTTCTTTCACGTTCTCGACGGCGTCGGTCACGACCGACACACCATTACCGTTGCTCATGTTGCCCTCCTGGGGGCCTGGATTGTCAAAACGGGGCGATGCTATACCGACAATCGCCATCGTGGAACGGGTCACGCTTCTGCAATCGCATCCTGTGCGACGGCACTAAGGTAAGCGAACCGGGTCGTTACGCCGTGCAGGATCCGGCAAACCCCTTCTTTTCAGCGCTTCGCGAACATTGCGGGCACGTGGCTGCATGCGCTGGAACGTGCGCTGGCCGCGCGTTGCGGCAATTGCGGCCAAGCGGCATCGTGCTGCCCATATGCGCGGAACTGCGCAAGTATCGCGCTGTGTCCAACTGTCGCCTGCTGCCTGCATGCGTACCGGCGCGGGTCGCGTGGACGCCGCCAGCGCCCTGGTTTTTTCATGGGCCATTTATCCGGATCGCGACACACTCATTCAGCTTGTTCTACCGTATAGGCCTACGGCCCCCCACCCACGCCAACAATTTGACTGCCATGCGACCGCTACCCACCCTGCTCACGCTCGCCATTGCCGCAGCCTTCGGCGGCTTCGTTGCCACCGGCCTCAACGCGCACCTGGACAACCGTGCCGACGCAGCACCATTGCCGGCCGCACTGCCCACCACCGCGGCGCTGCCGGCATCGGTGGCCGGGCAGGCAGTGCCCTCGCTGGCGCCGATGCTGGAAAAGGCCATGCCAGCGGTGGTCAGCGTCAACACCAAGCAGGTGGTGCGCGTACGCAACCCCTTCTTCAACGACCCGTTCTTCCGCCGCCTGTTCCCGGATATTCCGCAGGAACGCATCAACGAATCGCTTGGCTCGGGGGTGATCATCGATGCCAGCGAGGGGCTGGTGCTGACCAACCACCACGTGATCGACAACGCCGACGACGTGCAGGTCACCCTGGCCGACGGGCGCACGGTGAAGGCCGAATTCCTCGGCTCGGACCGCGACACCGATATCGCCCTGATCCGCATTCCGGCGCAGAACCTGACCGACATCAAGCTGGCCGACAGCAACCAGCTGCGCGTGGGTGACTTCGTGGTGGCCATCGGCAACCCGTTCGGTTTCAGCCAGACGGTCACCTCGGGCATTGTCTCGGCGGTCGGCCGCAGCGGCATCCGCGGGCTGGGCTACCAGAACTTCATCCAGACCGATGCGTCCATCAACCCCGGCAATTCCGGTGGCGCGCTGGTCAACCTGCAGGGCCAGCTGGTGGGCATCAACACCGCCAGCTACAACCCGCAGGGCAGCATGGCCGGCAACATCGGCCTGGGCCTGGCCATTCCATCCAACCTGGCCCGCAGCGTGGTGGACCAGCTGGTGAAGCATGGCGTGGTGGTGCGCGGCACGCTGGGCATCGAAAGCCAGAACCTGAGTGCGCAGATCGCCCAGGGCCTGGGTCTGGGCGAAACGCGCGGCGCGCTGGTCACCCGCGTGCTGGCCGGTTCGGCCGGCGCCAGCGCCGGGCTGAAGCCGGGCGACGTGGTGGTGTCGGCCAATGGCCAGCGGGTGGACAGTGCCGAAGCGCTGCACAACGTGGAAGGCCTGGCCGCGGTGGGCAGCGTGCTGACCCTGGATGTGCGCCGCGAAGGCAAGCCGCTGCAGATCAAGGCCACGCTGAAAGAGCAGGCGCGTGCGGTGACCGGTGACAGCCTGGACCCGCGCCTGGGCGGGGCCACCTTCGTCGATCTGCCCGAATCGCTGCGCCAGTCCGGCGTGGGCGGCGTGCTGGTCAGCGAGGTCAAGCGTGGCAGCCGCGCGGCCAGCAACGGCCTGCAGCAGGGCGACATCATCGCCGAGGCCACGGTGGGTGAATTCGCCGATCTGGCCAGTTGGCGCGCCAATTTCCAGCAGCGCCCGCCCACCCTGGTGCTGCGCATCCTGCGCAACAATGGCCAGCAGCAGGGCCAGTTGGTGATGCGCTGATCGCCCCGCCGTAACACCCCCTATACCCGGCCGATGCTATTGCTACCCGTCCCATCGGCCGAACATCCGTTCGTCCCCCCATCGCAACAGGAGTGATTCGATGAGCCCCACCAATACCGAGAACCTGAAGGAACACCTGGGTGAAGCCGGTTCCCACCTGAAGCAGGCCGCCAGCGCTGCCGGCGGTGCGATCAAGGGTGCGACCGGTGCAGCGACCGACGAGCTGCGCATCGGCAAGGCCAACGTGAAGGCCGAACTGTCCGACAGCGCGCTGTCCGGCCTGGCCGCTGCCGAGTTCGGCGGTGCCGCCGCCAAGGAACAGGTCGATGCGCTGATGGACAAGGGCAAGGATCTGGTGGACAGCGCCGCCGAGCTGATCCGTGAACGTCCGCTGGCCTCGTTCGGCGTTGCCTTCGCCGCCGGCTGGCTGATTGCCAAGCTGGCCAGCAGCAACAACAAGTAAGCCGCGGCGTGAGCGAAGACACCTCGCAGGCTCCCGATCCGGCGGCGACCCCGCCGCTGGACGAGAGCATCCGCCAGGTCGGCGCGGCCGGCAAAGCCGCCGCCGATTCGGCCAAGCACTCGCTGCGTTCGCTGCGGCGCCTGGCCTCGGCCGACTTCGCCCTGGCCCGCAGTGCGTTCGGCCGTGCGCTGGCGTGGGCCGGGGTCGGCATCGTGTTCGGTGCCTCGGCCTGGCTGCTGATGGCGGCCACCCTCATCGCCCTGCTGCAGAGCTGGGGCCTGAGCTGGCTGCAGGCACTGCTGATCACCTCCCTGCTCAGCCTGGCCGTTACCGGCTACGCGATCTGGCGGGTGTCCTACTTCTTCCACCACACCGGCATGCATGCCACCCGGCGTCAGCTGTCACGCCTGGGCCTGTTCGATGAGCCCAGCGAGGATGACCCGGACGCCGATGTGCAGATTCCGGAGGGCAAGCCATGAAATTCGGCGCGCTGCAGCGGCGGGTGAAGCGCTGCGAACAGGTGGTGGCCGTGCGCATGGCCGAAACCCAGGACAACTGGGGCGTGCTCAGCCAGGTCTGGCGCCGCGGCTGGTCGCCGCTGCGCATCGTGGTGGTCGGCCTGGCCGGCGGCTTCGTGGCTGGCAAGCTGGAAGTGCCTGGAAAGGTGAATGGCGCGCGCTGGCTGCAGATGATCGGCTCGGTGTCCAACCTGATGGCCAGTGGCCAGGCGGCGTTCGCCGCGGCGATGGCGGCCCATGCCGCCGATACCGCCGACGAAGCTGCCGAGACCGCGGATGCCGCCGCCGACACCGCGGCGGATACGGCGGCCGGGCAGGCCACGCCACGGCCGGCGCCTGCGGCCGCCCCTGCTCCGGCAGCGCCACGTGCGGCCGACGAGCTGCGCGTACCGCAGCCGGCCGAGGCCGCTACCGACGTCTCTGAACGTTGACACCGTGAACCCGCCGCGTTGATCGCGGCGGGACGATAATGCGCTTCCCTTCCCGGTCGGTGCGCCGATGAGCGAGCCCCTGTTGTCCCCCTCTTCGCCCGCGCCCGACGCGCCGCTGCCGCCGCCGTCACGCCCGCGCGGGCCGATGTCGCTGGTGATCCTGGCCACCCTGGCCGTGGCGTACACGCTGTGGGCGGCGCAGGACATCTTCCTGCCCATCCTGCTGGCCATGTTCTTCGCCCTGGTGGGCAACCCGATCCTGCGTCTGCTGCAGAAACTGTGGATTCCGCGCGCACTGGGCGCGCTGTTGATCCTGGGCGCCGGGCTGGGGGTGACCACCGCGCTGGCGGTGCAGCTGGTGGGCCCGGCCATGGACTGGGCGCAGGAAGCACCGCAGCAGTTGCGCAAAGTGGCGCGCCAGGTGCAGGACCTGACCAAGCCGGTGCAGCAGGCCAACCAGGCCGCGGAAAATTTCGCCCGCGTGGCCGGCGGCGAGAGCAGCCGCCGCGTGCAGGTCATCCGCACCCAGCTGGACGATCCCTACCGCATGCTGACCCGCGCCCCGCGCCTGGCCGCCTCGGTACTGGCGGTGGTGCTGCTCACCCTGTTCTTCATGATCTACGGGCAGAGCCTGCAGCGCGCGGCCATCGCCTTGTTCCCCAACCGCCAGCAGCAACGCTTCACCAGTGACATCCTGCGTTCGATCGAACGCGAGGTATCGCGCTACGTGTTGACCATCACCGTCATCAACACCCTGGTCGGCCTGCTGTTCGCCGGCGTGCTGATGCTGCTGGGCATCGGCCTGCAGGAAGCGCTGCTGTGGGGCACGGTGGCGGCGCTGCTGAATTTCGCGCCGTACGTGGGCCCGCTGATCGGCGTGGCGCTGATGCTGCTGATGGGCTTCGTCGAATTCCGCGATCCGCTGCAGGCACTGCTGCCGGCCGCCGCCTACCTGGCCCTGCATACCCTGGAAGGCCAGCTGGTGACCCCCATCGTGCTGGGCCGGCGCATGAAGTTGTCACCGCTGGTGCTGATCCTGGCGCTGATGGTGTTCGGCTGGGCCTGGGGCATGATCGGCCTGCTGCTGGCGGTGCCGCTGCTGGTCTGCATCAAGCTGGTGCTGGCGCGGCTGGAAGGCATGCAGGGCTGGGCGCGGCTGCTGGAATGAAAGCCCGGCCGCGCGGGCGTAGAATGGCGGGGTGAACTTCCCTGTCCTTGCCATCACCCTCGACCTCGACGACACGCTGTGGCCGTTTGCTCCCATCGGCGCCCGCATCGACCAGGTCCTGTACGACTGGATGCGTGAACACAGCCCCGCCACCGCCGCGATGTATCCGGTGGCGGCCATGCGCGAACTGCGCGAGCGCGCGTTCCGCGACAACCCACAGCTGCATTTCGACCTGAGCGCGCTGCGTCGGCTGACTCTGCAGGAGGCGCTGCAGAACAGTGGCGCCAGCCTGGACCTGCTGGAGCCGGCCTACGAGGCGTTCTACGCCGCGCGCAACCAGGTGGAGTGCTATCCGGACGCGCTGGATGCGCTGGCCCGCATTGCCGCGCGCGTACCGGTGGCCGCCCTCAGCAACGGCAACGCCGATCTTGAGCGCATCGGCCTGGCCCATCATTTTGCCTTCCAGCTGGGTGCCCGCGAACACGGCGCCGCCAAGCCGGAACCAAGCATCTTCCATGCCGCCTGCGAACGCCTGGGCGTGGCCCCGGCGCAGGTGCTGCACGTGGGCGACCACATTGAAATGGACGTGGCCGGCGCGATCGCCGCAGGCCTGCGCGGTTGCTGGATCAACCGCGAAGCGGCCACCTGGAATCATCCGCAGCTGCAGCCTGACCTGCAGTTCGACACCCTTACCGGCCTGGCCGATTGGCTGGATGCCAACCTCGACGCCGCCGCACCCCGGAGTAGCTGACGCATGAGCGAGATCACTGGTTTCACCGCTTCCACCGCCACCGCCCTGCCGCTGTACGTGCTCGACCGCAGCCAGTTCGAGGCGTGGAAGGCGACCCAGCCGGCGGCCACCCAGGCCTGGCTGGGCGCACAGGGCTTCAACGCCGCCGCGCACAGCGTGGCCCTGCTGCCGGGCAGCGATGGTCTGGCCGGTGCAGTGATCGGCGTGGGCGACCGTGCCGATGCCTACAGCTATGCCCATGCCCCGCACGCCCTGCCCGAAGGCAGCGTGTGGCAGCTGGCCAGCGAACTGAGCGCCGACGAACAGGCCCTGCTGCAACTGGGCTGGGGCCTGGGCAGCTACCGCTTCGACCGCTACCGCAAGCGCAACCGCGCACCGGCACAGCTGGTGGCCGCGCCGCAGGGTGAAGTGGCCGACCTGATCGCCGCCAGCCTGCGCGTGCGCGACTGGGTGAACACCCCCACCGAAGACATGGGCCCGCAGCAGCTGGAAGATGCAGCGCGCGCCTTGGCCGACGCACACGGTGCGCAGGTTGAAGCGATCACCGGCGATGCCCTGCTGCAGCAGAACTTCCCGGCCATCCACGCCGTCGGCCGTGCCTCGCACCGCGCGCCGCGCCTGGTGGTGCTGCGCTGGGGCAAGGAAAGCGACCCGGCGCTGGTGGTAGTCGGCAAGGGCGTGTGCTTCGACACCGGCGGCCTGGACATCAAGCCCGCCGATGGCATGCGCAACATGAAGAAGGACATGGGCGGCGCCGCCCACGCCCTGGCCCTGGCCGGGCTGGTGATGGCGCAGCAGCTGCCGGTGCGGCTGACCCTGCTGGTGCCGGCGGTGGAAAACGCGATCGGCCCCGATGCGTTCCGCCCCGGCGAAGTCATCGCCACGCGCAAGGGCCTGAGCGTGGAGATCGACAACACCGACGCCGAAGGCCGGGTGATCCTGTGCGATGCACTGACCTTCGCCAGCGAACAGCAGCCGGACCTGGTGCTGGATTTCGCCACCCTGACCGGTGCCGCGCGCATCGCGCTGGGCCCGGACCTGCCGGCGCTGTTCAGCAACGACGACAGCGTGGCCCAGCAGTGGCTGCAGGCCGGCGATGCCACTCGTGACCCGGTGTGGCGCATGCCGCTGTGGCGCCCGTACCTGCGCTATCTGTCCAGCGGCGTGGCCGACCTGGCCAACGCCGGTTCGCGCATGGCCGGTTCGGTCACCGCCGCGCTGTACCTGGAACGCTTCCTGGCCGAAGGCCAGCGCTGGGCACACCTGGATGTGTACGCCTGGAACGACGGCGAACGCCCGGGCCGCCCGGCCGGTGGCGAAGCGCTGGCGCTGCGTTCGGCCTGGGCCATGCTGAAGGCGCGTTACGCCTGAAGATGCCGCCGGGCATGGCCCGGCGCTACCGGAACCGGTCGGCAAATCTGACGAAAAATTGAATACCGGGCCTGGAGGGGTTCTGCGAGGATGTGCGGGTCGACCACCCACACGTCCAGTGAAGGCAGGAACCCGACCATGCCCTTGTTCCGTTTTACCCGCGCCGGCCAGGGGCCGCGCTCGCCCCGCCCGCACACGCCCCTGCCCTGGATCGCCCTGATCGCGCTGATGTTGGGCGGCGTTGCGCTCCTCTTCGCCTGGCTGGCCGGCTGGATCGGCGACCGCCTCACCGCGCAGCGCTTCACCGACACCATCGAAGCCACCGGCCCGGCCCATCCCGGCTTCCGCCGTGCGCACAGCAAGGGCATCTGCGTAAGCGGCTGGTTCGAACCCAGCGCACAGGCCCGCACCCTGTCCAGCGCACGGGTGTTCTCGCAGCCGCGCGTGCCGGTGATGGGCCGCCTGTCGATCGGCGGTGGCGATCCCTATGGCGCCGACAACACCGCGCGGGTGCGCAGCCTGGCCGTGCAGATGGTGAGCGATGACGGCCAGGAATGGCGGATGGCGATGAACAGCTTCCCGTTCTTCGCCGTACCCACCGCCGAGGCCTTCTTCGAACAGACCCGCGCCGGCATTCCCGACCCGGCCACCGGCAAGCCCGACCCGGCGAAGATGGCCGCCGTGCTGGCGAAGTACCCCAGCGCGCAGGCGTTCCAGCAGTGGGCCAAGACCGCGCCGTGGACCAGCAGCTGGGCCGACACCACCTACAACAGCGTGAACAGCTTCTGGTTCACCAACGCCCAGGGCCAGAAGCGCGCGGTGCGCTGGCGCTGGCAGCCGCAGGCGCCGGTGGTGGTCATGGATGCCGAGGCGCGCAAGCAGGCCAGCGTCGATTTCCTCAGCCAGGAACTGCGCCAGCGCCTGGCCAACGGCCCGGTGCGCTGGGACCTGGTGGTCAGCACCGCCGCCGCCGGCGATGCCATCGACGACCCGTCGGTGCCGTGGCCCGAATCCCGCGAACAGGTGGTGGCCGGCGTGCTCAGCCTGGACCGCATGCAATCGCAGGAAGAAGGCGCCTGCGGACAGATCAACTTCGATCCGCTGATCCTGCCCAGCGGCGTGCGTGGCAGCGATGATCCGATCCTGGCCGCCCGTTCGGCGGTGTACTCGCAGTCCTTCAACCGCCGCGAACGCGAACGCGCCGCCGGCAACGTCGAACAACCGAAGGAGGCCGCACGATGAACACCGGCAACGGCCACTTCAACCTGCTGGCGCGGGTGCTGCACTGGACCATGGCGGTGATGATCGTGGCCATGCTGTTCATCGGCGTGACCATGGTCGCTTCGTTGCACCTGCGGCCAATGCTGATCGACCTGCACCGGCCGCTGGGCGTGGCGATCTTCGTGCTGGTGCTGCTGCGCCTGTACAACCGCCTGCGCCACCGGCCGCCACCGCTGCCGGCCGATCTGCCGGCCTGGCAGGTGCTGGCCGCCACAGCGTCGCACTGGCTGCTGTACGGGCTGATGCTGGCGATGCCGCTGATCGGCTGGGCGATGCTGTCGGCCGGTGGTTACCCGATCACCCTGTGGGGCGGCGTGCACCTGCCGGCCGTGGTGCCGCACAGCCCGGCGCTGTATGCGGCCCTGCGCAATGCGCACAGCCTGCTGGCCTACGTGCTGTTCGCCACCGTGCTGATGCACGTGGGCGCAGCGCTGTTCCACCTGTGGGTGCGCCGCGACGGCGTGTTCCAGGCCATGGCCCGCGGCAAGGATTGAAGGGGTCGCGCCGGGCCATGCCCGGCGGATCGTTTCCGCGCCTGCACACGACCAGCAGCCGAGCATGGCTCGGCTCTACAGAAAGCGCGCACCACTGGGAGCTTCCAGCCCCAGAATGCCGGCACTCGCGGCTGTGGCTGTTGATGTTTCCGCCTTGTAGCGAGCCGAGCACCGCAGGTCCGGCGAGGGCGAAGAGGCGCCGGTGTCTGAGCGCAGCGAGTTCGGCGCCGTCCCTCGACGGACCGAGGAGCGCAGGGTACCGGCGCGCAGCGCCGGCTCGCGGATGGCGGAGCGTTTCTTTGGTTACTTTCTTTGCGCGCAAAGAAAGTGACACCCCTGCAGAAACCGGCCGCCGGGCGTGGCCCGGCGCTACCGTTGCCTACAGCCAGCCTTTCTGCCGCGCCAGCCGGTACGCTTCGATGCGGTTGGCCACGCCCAGCTTGCCGATGCATTCGGACAGGTAGTTGCGCACCGTGCCGTGCGACAGGCCCAGCTGTTCGGCAATCTCGCTGGCGCTGCGGCCCTCGCCAGCCAGGCGCAGCACGCGGCGCTCGCGGTCGGTCAGCGGGTCGGCCTGCGACCAGGCGTCCAGCGCCAGTTGCGGGTCGATTGCACGAACGCCCTGCTGCACCTTGCGCAGGGCCTCGGCCAGGTTCTCCGCCGGCGCGTCCTTCAACAGGTAGCCCAGCACGCCCGCCTCCAGCGCGCGGCGCAGGAAACCGGCACGGGCGAAGGTGGTCACGATCACCACCTTGATCGGCAGCTCCTGCCGCGCGATGCGCTGGGCCAGTTCCAGGCCGGTCAGGCCCGGCATCTCGATGTCGGTCACCAGGATGTCCGGCTGCAGCTGCTGCAGCATCCGCCACGCGGTTTCACCATCGGCCGCACTGCCCAGCACCTCGATATCCGGTTCCAGGCCCAACAGTGCCGACAACGCACCACGCACCATGGCCTGGTCTTCGGCCAGCAGGATGCGGATCATGCCGCGCCCTCCTGCGGCAGCGACGCCGACGCCGGGGCCACCGCCACCGTGGCCGCCGCCAGCGGCACGCGCACGGTCAGCACGGTGCCCTCGCCACGCGGCGACTGCACGGCCAGCACACCGGCCAGCGCGGCCACCCGTTCGCGCATGCCGCACAAGCCATTGCCTTCGGCCTGCACCCCGCCGCGGCCGTCATCGCGTATCTGCATCACCAGTTGTCGTCCTTCCAGCATGAAGTCCACCTGCGCCTGCGTGGCCTGCGCATGGCGCACGATATTGGTGGCCGCTTCGCGCAGCACCAGCGCCAGGCCGCGTTCCACCTCCACCGGCATCGGCGGCGGCACGCTGTACTGCAGGTGCACCTGCTGGCATTCCAGCAGCAAGCGCGCCGAGGCCAGCTCACCGGCCAGGTCACTGGCGCGGATACCGGTCACCGCGCTGCGCACCTGTGCCAGCGCTTCGCGGGCAATCGCTTCGGCCTCGCCGATTTCCTGCCGCGCACGTTCGTCCTGGCGGTCGTACAGCTTGCGCGCCAGTTCCAGCTTCAGCGTGATCAGCGAAAGGGTATGGCCCAGCAGGTCGTGCAGGTCGCGGCCGATGCGCTCGCGCTCGGCGGTGGTGGCCAGCCGTCGTACTTCGTCCTGGGAAAGCTGCAGCGCCACGTCACGCTGGTGGCTGAGCGATTCCACGTTCACCACCAGGCCGACGATGAAGGACACCGCCGGCATCCACACCAGCGCCTGCCACGGGTAGCCGAAGTACAGCGCCACCGCGCCGAACAGCAGGTTCAAGCCGGTCAGCTGCAGCAGGTACACCCACCAGCCACCGCGCCCGCTCATGCGCAGCAGCACGCAGCCGAACACGAAGTAGCTCAGGCCCGACGGATACCAGGGCAGCAGCACCAGTGCCATGGCGATCATTGCCAGCGCGTAGCGCCAGGCATGGTGGCGCGGCGCCAGCATCACCCGCGCGTACAGCAGCAGGAACAGCGGATAGCTGGCCAGGGTGATGAACAGCCAGCGCAGGGTGAAGCCATTGCCCAGCACCGGGGTCAGGAAGATCCACACCGACCACAGCAGATGGATGGCCCCGCTCCACGGCGACTTGCCACGCCGCAGCAGATCGGCCACCGATGAATCCGGCGCAGGGCGCAGCAGCGACGCAAGCCAGTTCGATGGCACGGGGGAATCCAGGCGAGGATGATCGCTGTCGATCATGCCAGTTCAGCCGATCCGACGCAGGCGGCGGCGTGCCAGCAGCAAGGCTGCAGCAGCTACCAGCAGCAGCGCCAGCAGATGGCCCAGCGTACTGCCGGCCGCGGGCTGCCCCACCACCGGCAACGCCAGCTGCGCCAGGTGCCAGGTCGGCCACAACGGCGCCACCGTGGAAAACACCTTCGGCAGGGCCGCCAACGGCAGCCACAGGCCGGACAGCAGGGCCAGCGGCAGGTACACCAGGTTCACCACCGCCGGCGCCGCGCTGGCGCCCACGTGGCTGCCGATCAGCAGGCCGATGGCCCCCAGCGGCACCGCGGCCAGCGCCGCCACGGCCAGCAGCTGCAGGATCTGCAGCGGCTGCAGGTGCACGCCACCGAAGGCATGCGCCACGGCAACCAGCAGCGCGGCAATCAGCGTGGCAAACAGCACCGCCATCACCAGCCGCGCCAGCAACGGCGCCGCCGATGGCAGCGGCAGCGCGCGCTTGAGGGTCAGCAGGCCGCCTTCGCGGTCCAGCGCCAGCTGCACACCGAAGCCGAACAGGGCCGGCGCCATGGCACCAAACACGCAGTAGGTGGCCAGCAGGTACAGCGGCGCATGGCCGCGCCCCAGCAGCACGCCAAACAGCAGGTAGAACAGCACCGGGAACAACAGCGACGGCAGCACGAAGGCCGGCGTCCGCCAGGCGCGGCGCAGCTCGGCCAGCAGTTCGGCGACATAGGGGCGCAGCGCGGCACGGCAACGGCCGGCGCGGCTGGATTCACGGTGGATGAGGGTGTTCATGCAGCCTCCCGGGTCAGGTCAAGGAACGCGTCGGCCAGGGCCGCGCCCTGCACTTCCAGTTCCTGCAGTTGCGCATCGGCGGCCAGCAGGCGTGCCACCACCGGTTCGGCCGGGCTGGCCAGCACCTGCAGATGCGCGCCGTCGCGCTGCACCTGTTGCACGCCCGCCCAGTGCTGCACGTCCTCGACAGCCAGCGCGCTACGGCAGCGGATGCGGCGCGGCCGGTCGGCCAGGCGCAGCTCGGCCAAGGGTGCGTCGGCCAGTACCCGGCCGCCTTCCAGCACCACCACGCGCTGCGCCAGCGCCTCGGCCTCTTCCAGATAGTGTGTCGTAAGCAGCACACCGCAGCCTTCGGCCACCAACTGCCGCACCGCCTGCCACATGCCCTGCCGGGCCTGGATGTCCAGGCCAGTGGTGGGTTCGTCCAGGAACAGCACGCGCGGCCGGCCGCAGATGGCAATGGCGAACTGCACGCGGCGCTGCTGGCCGCCGGACAACTGGCCATAGCGGCGCCGTGCCACGTCCTGCAGGCCAGCGCGCTGCAGCACTTCGGGCAACGGCCATGGGTCGGGATAGCAGGCGCGGGCCTGCTGCACCAGTTCGTCCACGCGCAGCATCGGCGGCAGGTTGGTGCTCTGCAGCATCAGCCCCAGGCCAAGGCGGCTGGCGCGCTGCTGCGGATCACCGCCCAGCAGCTCCACCTGGCCGGCGTCGGCGCGACGCAGGCCCAACAGCACGCTGATCGCGGTACTCTTGCCGGCACCGTTGCGGCCCAGCAGCGCCAGCACCTGGCCAGCGCGCACCTGCAGGTCGATACCGTGCAGCGCGGTGTGGTTGCCGTAGTGCACCTGCACCTGCTGCAGGCGGGCCAGCGACGGGGGAATCGGATCCATGGGCAGTGCCGGTAGTGGGGACGTTGCCATCCTGTGCCGCCGTGGTCACATCCGGCAGTTGCCGCCGTCAGGAACTTCCAATGACAGCTGTCACTGCCCCTGCCGCCGTGCCTGCCGTCATGCTGTGCCGCACGCTCCACCGCCGGAACCGCCGCTGTCCGCGCTTCCGGTCACACCCGCCCGAACGCCTGTGATGGAACGCAATGAACGCTTCTGCCGAATTGTTGAAAGAACTCCGTATCGACCGCGGCGCGCCGCCGCCCCCGCGCGGTAGCGGCGGTTCGCGCCGCTGGCTGTGGATCGTGCTGGCGCTGCTGGTGCTGCTGCTCGGCGGCGCGGCCTTCCTGCTGTTCGGGCGCGAACCGGCGGTGGAAGTCAGCACTGCCCCGGCCGTGGCCATCCAGCAGGGCAATGCCAGCAGTTCGGTGCTCGATGCCAGCGGCTACGTGGTCGCCCGGCGCATGGCCACGGTGTCGGCCAAGATCACCGGCAAGGTGCGCGAAGTCATGATCGAAGAAGGCATGCGGGTGGAGGCCGGGCAGATCATGGCCACCCTGGACCCGATCGATGCCGATGCGCAGCGCAGCCTGTCGGCATCGCAGGTGCAGGCGGCGCGTGCGCAGGTGTCCGGGCTTGAGGCGCAACAGCGCCAGGCCGCCGCCGAAGCCAGCCGCCTGCAGGCCCTGGTGGGCCAGCAGCTGGTCTCGCGTTCGCAGTACGACCAGGCCGTGGCCCAGCGTGACAGCCTGCGCGCGCAGCTGGAAACGGCCCAGCGCAACGTCAAGGTCGCCAGCGACCAGTTGGCCATTGCCGATCTGGGCGTGGACAACAACATCGTGCGCGCGCCGTTTTCCGGCGTGGTGACCGCCAAGGCGGCGCAGCCGGGCGAAATCGTCTCGCCGCTGTCGGCGGGCGGTGGCTTCACCCGCACCGGCATCGGCACCATCGTCGACATGGACTCGCTGGAAATCGAAGTGGAAGTGGGCGAGGCCTTCATCGGCCGCGTGCAGCCGAAGATGCCGGTGGAAGCCACGCTCAATGCCTATCCGGAATGGAAGATTCCGGGCGAGGTGATCGCCATCATTCCCACCGCCGACCGCGGCAAGGCAACGGTGAAGGTGCGGGTGGCGCTGAAGGTGAAGGACCCGCGCATCGTGCCCGAGATGGGCGTGCGGGTCAGCTTCCTGGAACAGGCGCAGCCGCAGGCCGCCGCCAGCACGGCGCAGGGCGTGCGCGTGCCGGACAACGCCGTGGTGCAGCGCGACGGCGCGTCGGTGGCGTTCGTACTGGGCGATGACAACCGCGTGCAGCAGCGCAGCGTGCAGGCCGGCCAGGCCATGGGCAAGGACCGCCAGCTGCTGAAGGGCGTGAGCGCCGGTGAAGCGGTGGTGCTGAGCCCGCCCGACGCCCTGCACGACGGCAGCAAGGTGCAGCAGAAACAAGCGCAGTAACGGCCTGGCGCCCGCGTGGCGCCGCCGGCAACACCGCTCGACGCCTGCCCTCCGGCCTGCAGCCGGCGCGCATTCCCGTTTCCCGCCTCTGTGGAGAATCCCCGATGTCGACCCTGGTTTCACTGCGCAACATCACCAAGACCTACCAACGCGGCCCGGAAAAGGTACAGGTGCTGCACGGCATCGACCTGGACATCGCCCGCGGTGACTTCGTCGCCCTGATGGGCCCGTCCGGTTCGGGCAAGACCACCCTGCTGAACCTGATCGGCGGGCTGGACAACCCCAGCGGCGGCGAGATCAGCATCGAGGGCGAACGCATCGACCAGATGAGCGGCGGCCAGCTGTCCACCTGGCGCAGCCACCACGTCGGCTTCGTGTTCCAGTTCTACAACCTGATGCCGATGCTGACCGCGCAGAAGAACGTGGAACTGCCGCTGCTGCTGACCCACCTCAGCGCGGCCCAGCGCAAGCGCAATGCCGAAATCGCGCTGACCCTGGTCGGCCTGGCCGACCGCCGCAGCCATCGCCCCAACGAACTGTCCGGTGGCCAGCAGCAGCGCGTGGCGATCGCCCGCGCCATCGTTTCCGACCCCACCTTCCTGATCTGCGACGAACCCACCGGCGATCTGGACCGGCAGTCGGCCGAGGAGATCCTGGGCCTGCTGCAGCAGCTCAACCGCGAACACGGCAAGACCATCATCATGGTCACCCATGACCCGAAGGCCGCCGAGTACGCCACCCACACGGTGCACCTGGACAAGGGCGAGCTGGCCGACGCCCCGCTGGCCCACTGACGGAGGCTGCGGCGATGAAATACTTCTCCCTGGTGTGGGCACAGCTGTTTCGCAGCCGTACCCGCACCCTGCTGACCCTGCTGTCGGTGGTGGCCGCGTTCCTGCTGTTCGGCATGCTCGATTCGGTGCGCGTGGCCTTCAATTCCGGTGGCAGCGTGGAAGGTGCCAACCGCCTGATCGTCGCCTCGCGCCTGTCCATCACCCAGTCGCTGCCGATCCGCCTGGAAACCCAGGTGCGGCAGGTGGCCGGCGTGCGCGACGTGGCCTATGGCATGTGGTTCGGCGGCATCTACCAGGACCCGAAGAACTTCTTCCCCAACTTCTCGGTGTCGCCCAACTACTTCGACGTGTACCGCGAACTGCAGATCGACCCGGCGCAGCTGGAAGACTGGAAACAGACCCGCACCGGCGCCATCGTCGGCGAAACGCTGGCCAATCAGTTCGGCTGGAAGATCGGCGACACCATTCCGCTGCAGGCCACCATCTTCCCGCGCGGTGGCAGCAACGACTGGCCGCTGGAACTGAAGGGCATCTATCGTTCCAAGGACCGCGCACAGGCCGGCAACGAAGAACGCCAGTTGATGATGAACTGGAAGTACTTCGACGAATCCAACGACTACATCAAGAACCAGGTGAGCTGGTACACGGTCACCCTGGACAACCCGGACCATGCCTCGCGCGTGGCCCAGGCCATCGATGCGATCTCGGCCAACTCCGACCACGAGACCAAGACCCAGACTGAATCGGCGTTCCAGCAGGCCTTCGTCAAGCAGTTTGCGGATATCGGCATGATCGTCACCTCGATCATGGGTGCAGTGTTCTTCACCCTGCTGCTGCTGACCGGCAACACCATGGCCCAGGCCGTGCGCGAACGCGTGCCGGAGCTGGCCACGCTGAAGACACTGGGCTTCAAGGACAGCACCGTGTTGGCGCTGGTGATGGTGGAATCGGTGCTGCTGATCGGCCTGGGCGGCCTGATCGGCATGGGCCTGGCCGCGCTGATCCTGCCGGCCATCGGCCCGAAAAGCATGGGCATGCTGCCGCCCCACGTCCCCACGCCCACCTGGCTGGTGGGGCTGGGCCTGATCGTGGTGATCGGCATCATCGTCGGCCTGCTGCCGGCGTTGCGCGCCAAGCGCCTGAAGATCGTCGACGCACTGGCCGGCCGCTGAGGAGGACTCCCCATGAACAAGCTCAAGAAGTGGTTCGGCAACGCCTTCACCGTGCTGCTGCTGGCGGTGGGCCTGGTGCTATGGATCGGCCTGCCGTGGTTTGGCGTGCTTGCCGTGGCGCTGCTGCTGGCGCTGTGGCTGCTGCTGACCCGCGGTGGGCGGCTGGCACTGGCCGCCACCCGCATCGGCGTGGCCAGCCTGCCGCAACGCTGGGGCGCGTCCTCGGTGATCGTGGTCGGCATTGCCGGCGTGGTCGGCGTGCTGGTGGCCATGCTGGCCATGGGCGAAGGCTTCCAGGCCACGCTCAGCAACACCGGCGATGACACCACTGCCATCGTGCTGCGCGGCGGTTCGCAGGCGGAAACCAACTCGGTCATCACCCGCGAACAGGTGCCCACCCTGTCCACCTTGCCCGGCGTGGCGCGCGATGGCGAAGGCCGCCCGCTGCTGTCGCCGGAACTGTCGCAGGTGGTGAACCTGGTCTCGCGCGCCGACGGCACCGACGTCAACGCGCAGTTCCGCGGCGTTGGCCCGCAGGCCTGGGCCGTGCATGACAAGGTGAAGATCGTGCAGGGCCGCAAGTTCAGCGCCGGCCTGCGCGAGATCGTGGTCGGCCAGGGTGCGCAGGGCCAGTTCCGCGATATGGAAGTGGGCAAGACCCTCACCCTGGGCAACCAGACCTGGACCGTGGTGGGTGTGTTCGCCACCGGCGATGCGCACGATTCGGAGCTGTGGACCGACGCCGATACGCTGGCCACCACCTACCAGCGCAGTGCCTGGCAGTCGATCAGCGTGCGTACCGAAGGCAAGCCCGGCTTCGAGCAGTTCAAGGCCGCCGTTGCCGCCGATCCGCGCCTGAAGCTGGATGTGGAAACCACCCGTGCGTACTACAGCAAGCAGGGCGGTGGGCTGACCAAGCTGATCGACATCCTTGGCAAGGTGATCGGCACGATCATGGCGGTGGGCGCGGTGTTCGGCGCGCTCAACACCATGTATGCGGCAGTGGCCACGCGTGCGCGCGAGATCGCCACCATGCGCGCGATCGGCTTCCGCAGCCTGCCGGTGGTGACCGCGGTGATGCTGGAAACCATGCTGCTGGCGCTGCTGGGCGGCCTGCTGGGCTGCGCGGTGGCGTGGCTGGTGTTCAATGGCTACAGCGTGTCTACGATCGGCAGCAACTTCAGCGCGGTGGTGTTCAAGTTCCATGTGTCGCCGGAACTGCTGTGGACCGGGTTGAAGTGGGCGCTGGGCATCGGCCTGGTCGGCGGCTTGTTTCCGGCGCTGCGTGCGGCGCGGTTGCCGATTACCACGGCGTTGCGCGAAACCTGATCAACGCACGGGTGTAGGTAGTGATGAATGTAAGCGGGCGAAGCGAAGGCTTCGCCCGTTTTTTTTGCCCGCCATCCACGCATGGCGTGGATCTACCGGACCGGGGCTCGCGTCATCCACGCATGGCGTGGATCCACCGGGGCACGCGCCATCCACGCATGGCCTGGATCCACCGGGGCTCGCGCCATCCACGCATGGCCTGGATCCACCGGCCGTCATTGCGCGGGCGCCATGCAGTAGATCCACGCCATGCGTGGATGAACCACCGCACACCACGCGCATTACAGATCACCCAACATCGGCCGCTATCGATGCCTCTGCGCATGCAAAACAGCGCGCGCGTGATGCCGCGCACATCCAGCCTGTGGATTGTTGGTTGCGATTCATCTTCGCGCGCATGTGACACGCCGGGACAAACAGTTACGAATGAAAACACTCTAGAATCGCGCCCCCCACGTTGGTTTGCAGCACCCTCCGCGCCCACAGAACGGGCGCATGTTTTTTTCTGAAACACGAGATTTCACGGATGTTCCTGAAGACCACCCCGCTGCGCAACGCGATCACCCTCGCGCTGGCTGCCAGCTGCACCACCCCCGCCTTTGCACAGGATGCAGGCGACAACACCACCAACCTCGACCGCATCGAGATCACCGGCTCGCGCATCCGCCAGGCCAGTGTCGAAACCGCCCAGCCGGTGGTTGCGCTGAACCGCGCCGAGATCGAGAAGAAGGGCTACGTCAACGTTGCCGACATCCTGCAGGACGTGACCGCTGCCGGTTCGCCGAGCATGAGCCGCGCCTCCTCGCTGACCTCCTCGCGCGACTTCGGCGGCATGTATGTCAGCCTGCGCAACCTGGGCCCGGAACGCAGCCTGGTGCTGATCGACGGCCGCCGCATGGGCGTCAGCGCCGGCGGTTATTCGGACCTGGCCTCCATTCCTTCGGCCATCGTCGAGCGCGTGGAAGTGCTGACCGACGGCGCTTCGGCGCTGTACGGCTCGGACGCCATCGCCGGTGTGGTCAACATCATCACCCGCAAGAACTTCGACGGTGGCGAAGCCAGCGTCTACGTCGGCCAGTACGGTGAAGGCGACGGCCAGAAGCGCTCCTACAGCGCTACCTTCGGCAAGACCTTCGACCGCGGCTGGTTCAGCGTGGGTGCCGAGCGCACCAAGGAAGACGAAGTGATGGGCGGCGCGCGCGAGTTCAGCCGCTACGTCAACGGCCCGCGCCACCCCAATGACGGCCTGAACGGCACCACGCCGTGGGGCAGCGTCACCGTGGGTGGCAAGGCACTGACCGTCGGCCCGGGCGGTGACCCGACCGATGCGGCGAACTTCCACACGCCGAACCCGGCCGATGGTGCCAACACCAAGACCAACATGAGCCTGCTGACCGGCCTGGAGCGCACCTCGGTGTTCGCCAACGGTGGCTTCTCGTTCACCGACAACCTGCGCCTGGTTGCCGATGCGATGTACAGCAAGCGCGAATCGACCAAGCACCTGGCCGGCTACCCGTACTCGGTCACCGCCGCGCAGTCGCGCAATGGCACCCGTGCCGCCCTGTCCAAGGACAGCGCGTTCAACCTGTGGGGCCAGGACGTGCTGTTCTCGCACCGCACCGAAGAGATGCTGCGCGGCACCGAAAACACCCTGGAAACCAAGCGCGGCAGCCTGAGCCTGGAAGGCAGCTTCGAAACCGGTTCGCGCTACTGGGACTGGAACGTCAGCTACACCTACAACCGCAATGAAGGCGAGCGCGTCGGCACCGGCAGCATGTACCAGCCGAACGTGAACCTGGCCGTGGGCCCGTCGTTCATCGAAAACGGCGTTGCCTACTGCGGCACCCGCGATGCGGTGATTGCCGGCTGCGTGCCGTGGAACCCGGCCGCGCCGATGGGCTATACCGGCCCGGGCTCGCTCAGCAACCAGGACGTGCAGGATTACCTGTTCGCCCGCTTCGTGGACAAGAGCCAGACCACCACCAAGGTGGCCAGCGCCAACATCTCCGGCTCGCTGTTCTCGCTGCCGGCCGGTGACATCATGGCCGCCATGGGCTTCGAGCACCGCACCGAAGAAGCACGCTACACCCCGGACCTGATGGTGCAGAACGGCCAGATTGCCGGCACCAGCGGCCAGCCGACCCAGGGCGACTACTCGCTCAACGAGGTCTACCTGGAACTGCAGGTGCCGCTGCTGGCCGACATGGCCTTCGCCCGTGAACTGTCGCTGGACGTGGCCGGTCGCTATTCGGACTACAACAACTTCGGTTCCACCACCAACAGCAAGTTCGGCCTGAAGTGGAAGCCGATCGACAGCCTGCTGGTGCGCGCCACCTACGGCACCGGCTTCCGTGCGCCGACCGTTGACGACCTGTACGGCGGCACCGTCAGCAGCCGCGATTCGTTCACCGATCCGTGCGATACCTCCTTCGGCACCGCCGCCACCAGCGCCACCGTCGCGGCCCGCTGCAAGGCCCTGAACGTGCCGGCCAACTTCCGCCAGCTCAACAGCGATGGCAGCGTGGCCAGCAAGCCGGGCCAGCAGGCCACCACCGATTTCAATTCGGGTTCCAACCCGAACCTGAAGCCGGAAACCGCCAAGACCTGGACCGTCGGCCTGGTCTACAGCCCCGACTTCGTGCAGGGCCTGGACCTGAGCCTGGACTGGTGGAAGATCCGCATCGACAACGCCATCGTTGGCGAGTCGGCCACCAACATCCTGGAACAGTGCTACGTGCAGGGTTCGGACGCTGCGTGCGGCCGCTTCACCCGCGGCAGCAACGGCCAGGTCAATGCGCTGGACCGTTCGCTGGTCAACGCCGGCTACCGCGAAACCGCCGGCTATGACATCAGCGCGCGCTACCGCCTGCCGGAAACTGCGTTCGGCAAGTTCGCCGTCACCTGGAACACCACCTACACCGACTACCTGGAGCAGCGTAACGACAACGCCGCGACCACCCCGGTGGAACAGCTGACCAGCTGGGGCGGCAACTTCCGCGTGCGTTCGACCTTCAACCTGGACTGGCAGTACGGCAACCTGGGCATCGGTTGGACCGCGCGCTACTACTCCAGCATGAAGGAGAAGTGCTCCTACATGGACGAGTGCAACATGCCGGGCTTCAGCTCGGCCTACACCGATGCCTCGCCGACCAATAAGGTGGGTTCGAACACCTTCCACGACCTGCAGGTGCGTTACGCCCTGCCGTGGGATGGCACCGTTTCGCTGGGCCTGAACAACGTGTTCGACCACCAGGGTCCGATCATGTACAGCCAGCCGAACAGCAGCTTCGTCTACTACGGCGGCTTCGACATCGGTCGTTTCATGTACATGAAGTACCAGCAGCGCTTCTAAGCACTGCACCCGCGTTCCCGTTCCGGCCAACTCTCTCCTGGCCGGAGATGGAAGCAGAACGGCGCCCCTCGGGGCGCCGTTCTTTTTTCCGCGGTCCTGGGGTCGGATCCCTTCGCATGGCGAAGGGCTCTGACCCCATCGTCTTCGCAGGTCCCGGGGTCAGAGCCCTTCGCGCTGCGAAGGGATCTGACCCCGCGCTGCGCGCATCGCCCGCACGTTCTCGGCCACGAACAGCACCAGTCCGGCCCAGATCACCGCAAAGCCGATCGCCTTGCCGGTATCGAACGCTTCATGGAAGAAGAACACGCCCAGCAGCAACTGCAGGCTGGGCGCGATGTACTGCAGGATGCCGACCAGCGACAGCGGAATGCGCTTCACCCCGTAGGCGAAGCCGATCAGCGGCACGGCTGTCACCACGCCACCAAACACCAGCAGAAGATCGTTGCGCCAGCCCCAGCCGTGGAAGAACGCGCCGCCGTGGCCGTTCTCGGCCCAGATCGCAAAACCCAGCGCCGGCAGGAACAGGTACAGGCTTTCCACGCCCAGGCCGGCCACCGGATCGACCGACACCAGCTTGCGCAGCAGGCCGTACAAGCCAAACGAGCAGGCCAGGCCCAGCGCGATCCATGGCGGCGTGCCCGCATCGATGGTCAACCAGGCCACGCCCACCGCCGCCATGCCCACCGCCACCCATTGCAGGCGGCGCAGCCGTTCCTTCAGCACCAGCACGCCCAGCAGCACGTTCACCAGCGGATTGATGAAGTAGCCCAGGCTGGTTTCGATCACATGGCCAGCGTTAACCGCCCAGATGTACAGGCCCCAGTTGAAGGCGATGGTCAGGCTTGATACGGCCAGGATCGGCAGCGCGCGCGGCTGCGCGGCGATCTTCTGCCACCAGCCCAGGCGTGCGCTCAGCAGCAGCCAGGCCACCACCAGCACGGTGGACCAGATGATGCGGTGGGCGATGATCTGGAACGAAGGCACCTCGTTGAGCAGGTGCCAGTACACCGGCACCAGCCCCCACAGCACGAAGGTGGAGGCGGTGACCAGCAGGCCGCGGCGTTGTTCTTTTTCGTCCATGCTCACTTCTTCATGCTCATTTCTTTCGGGTCCGGGCCATGGTCAGCACCACCACGCCCAGCAGGATGACCGCCATGGCCAGGAAATCGCGCCAGCCGAAGCGCTCGCCATTCAATGCCGCGCCCAGCAGCACCGCGATCACCGGGTTCACGTAGGCGTAGCTGCCGGCCAGCGCCGGGCGCACGTTGTGCAGCAGCCAGACATAGGCAGTGAAGGCCACGATGGAGCCGAACACGCACAGGTAGGCCATCGCCAGCAGGCCACCGGTATCGGGCAGGGTGGTCGGGCGTTCGCCCACGGCCAGGCCGATCAGCACCAGCAGCACGCCACCGCACAGCATCTGCCCGGCGGCGGTCATGAACGGGCCGGGCAGATCCAGCCCGCGCGCCCAGACCGAACCGAACGCCCAGCCGATCGGGGCAATCAACAGCAGCACCAGCCCCGTAGGCGAAGCGGTCAGGCTGCTGCCCGCGTTCAGCCACACCACGCCGACGAAGCCCACCGCGATGCCCAGCCACTCGCCGCGGCTGGCGTGCTGGCCACGCAGTGCGGAAAACAGCGCCATCCACAGCGGCACCGAGGCCACCGCCGTGGCGGCCAGGCCCGACGACACCTCGCGTTCGGCCAGCACCACCATGCCGTTGCCCAGCACCAGCATGGTCACGCCCATGATGACCAGGTTGCGCCACTGCCGCAGGGTCGGCCGGGGCAGCTTCCAGAACACCCGCAGGGCCAGGTACATCAGCCCGCCGGCAATGATGAAGCGGCTGCCAGAGACCATGGTGAGCGGCAGCGCGCCGCCGTGCAGGGCCTTGGCGATGCCCAGGTAGGTGGACCCCCAGACCACGTAGACCAGCAGCAACGCCAACGCAACAAGGCCGCCCCGGGGGGCAGCCGCAGAAGAAACAGGGGGAGCCGACATGACGCACCAGAAAGCCGGGGGAAGCCGGATTCTAGAGGGTTCGGCTGCATCGCGTACGACGATCTAGCTATGGTCCCTCCCCCCCGCCGCTGTCATCCTGTGCGGTCCCATGCCCTGCCCCGCCTGTTCCGGCACCTGGCGTTGACATGGGATGCAGTACCCAGGAGGCTGACCGCCAGCGCCCCGCGCGCGGCTGGCACCGATCTTTCCCGCACGGAAGCGCCGCATCGAGGATCCCCAACCGGATGAGCACCACGTCCCATTCCGCTGTCCCCAGCACCGACGGCGCCGCGCTGCGCCGGTCGATCTCCAATACCCTCAAAGGCTCCGCCGGCAATCTGGTGGAGTGGTATGACGTCTACGTGTACTCGGTGTTCGCCGTGTACTTCGAATCACAGTTCTTCTCGCCCGAAGACAAGAACTCCACGATGTACGTGTGGGCGATCTTCGCCGCCACGTTCCTGATGCGCCCCATCGGTGCCTGGTTCTTCGGCCGCTTCGCCGACCGCCATGGCCGCCGCCTGGCGCTGACCGTGTCGGTCACCCTGATGGCCGTCTGCTCGTTCCTGATCGCCATTACCCCCACCGCGGCCAGCATCGGCATCTGGGCGGCGATCATCCTGCTGTTCGCGCGCCTGCTGCAGGGCTTCGCCACGGGTGGTGAGTACGGCGCCAGCGCCACCTACATGTCCGAGGCCGCCATTCCCGGCCGCCGCGGCTTCCTGTCCTCGTTCCACTACGTCACCCTGGTCGGTGGCCATGTGCTGGCCCAGCTCACCCTGTTCCTGATGCTGAGCGTCTGGGGCAAGCCGGAAATCTCCGAGTTCGGCTGGCGCATCGCCTTCGGCATCGGCGGTATCGCTGCCGTGGTGGTGTTCTGGCTGCGCCGTGGCATGGACGAGACGATGGAAGAATCGTCGATCGAAGCCGCGCGCGAAGGCAAGGCGAAGAAGTCCGGTTCGATGTACGAACTGTTCGTGCACCAGTGGCGCCCGCTGCTGCTGTGCTTCCTGATCACCGCCGGCGGCACCATTGCCTTCTACACCTACTCGGTGAACGGCCCGAAGATGATCCAGAGCGCGTTCGCCGCCGACGACCCGATGACCGCCACCCTGGTCAACCTGGGCGTGCTGACGTTCCTGATGGTGCTGCAGCCGGTGGGCGGCTGGCTGTCGGACATCATCGGCCGCAAGAGCCTGCTGGTGTTCTTCGGCGTGGGCGGTGTGCTGTACAGCTGGTACCTGATCACCCAGCTGCCGCACCAGCACGATGCCACCCTCGCCTTCCTGACCCTGGCGCTGGGCTTCGTCATCCTCACTGGCTACACCTCCATCAATGCCGTGGTGAAGGCCGAACTGTTCCCCGCCCACATCCGTGCGCTGGGCGTGGGCCTGGGCTACGCGCTGGCCAACTCGCTGTTCGGTGGCACCGCGCCGCTGCTGTACCAGGGCGCGCTGAAGACCGGCCACGTGGACTGGTTCGCCATCTACGTGACCGCCACGATCGCGGTATCGTTGGTGGTCTATGTGTTCTTCCTCACCAACAAGGGCCCGAACTGGCTCGACGGCACCCGCAAGTAACGCTGCGGTCCTGATGGCAGCCACCGGTGCAATGCCGGTGGCTGCGGTTTACCCGGCCACCCCACTGATGTGGGTGGCCCTGGGCACGGCCCTGGCCACGATGCTGGCCTGGCTGCTGCGACGCCCACCCGCGCAGGCCCAATGGCCGCGTATCGGTTTTGGCATCGCCCTGCTGCTGTTCTGCCTTGCCCTGCTGGTGGCGCTGGCCACGGTGCTGGGCGGTGATGCCACGCCCATGAACCTGCAACTGCATCGCGGTGAGAATCCCGGCCGTGCGCTGGCGTCGGGGCCGCGGGCAGGGCTGTATGTAGTCGCTTTGGTCGCCAGCGCCTGGGGCGCATGGCGGCTGCTTCGCGGCGGCCGGTAGAGTCGGCTGGGTAGAGTCGACTGTTAGTTGTGTAAACCCACTACGTTATTCAGCGGCACTCTGGAGATAGGTGGCTGGCCGCCGATCCCCATATGGGGACGGTGCCAGTTGTAGTGGTGCAGCCATTGGGTCAGCACGGAATTGCGTTGGTCCGAAGAGGCGTACTCGCAAGCGTAGGCCCACTCGCGCAAGCTGGTCTGGATGAAGCGCTCCGCCTTGCCGTTGGTGCGCGGTGTGTAGGGCTTGGTCCGGATGTGCTTGATTCCAAGGGATTTGAGCAGCTTGGCAAAGGCGGTGGAGCGATAGCAGGCGCCGTTGTCGGTCAGGATCCGCTTGAAGGTGATTCCCAAGCTGGCGTAGTACTCCAGAGCGCTCAGCAGCGCTTGGCAGGCCGTTTCTCCCTGTTCGTTGGGGTGAACGCTGCTGTAGGCGAGCCGGGAATGATCGTCGATGGCCACGTGGACGTACCCCCAGCCGCCGCCGGCAGCGTTTCCCCGGCGTTTGGCATCGGTTCTGTGCCCAGGCCTCTGGAAGTTGCCCAGTTTCTTGATATCCAGGTGCAGCAGTCCTCCGGGCTGATCGTATTCGTATCGGATGACCGCTTTGGGCGGATCCAGCCGGCACAGCCGGTTGAGGCCGTGAACACGCATCAACCGGGAAATGGTGCTGTGGCCGATCCCCAAGGCCTTGGAAATGGTCAGGTAGGTGTGCCGTTTACGGCGGCGCTCCTTGATCTGCTCGACGACCGACGCAGGCGTGGCATGCGGCGTCTGGTGCGGGCGAGAGCTGCGGTTTTCCAGCCCCGACGCCCCGAACTCCCGGAATCGGGCCAGCCACTTGTAGGCCGTACGCACACTTACGCCACACGCTTGTGCTGCCTCCTCCGGCCGCAGGCCCTCGTGGAGGATGCGACGGACAAGAAGTTCTCGACTAAACGGCGTTAAACGGGCATTTTTATGGTTGTTCATCCGGGCTCTTTGGGATCTGGAGAGGTGTGGTAACCACCATTTTCCAGAGATGTCCCGGATGAACAACGTACAGAGAGATCACAGTTAGTCGACTGCCTTCCCGTCCGACGCATGGAAACCCGCGCTTCGCGCGAAGTCGACTAACAGTCGACTCTACCGCAGGCGTCATGGCGCCGTTGCCATTTCACCGACGTCATGGCGCCGATGCCAATTCGCCGCCGTCATGGCGGCGCGGTCATCTCCACGCCGCCACAGCCGATATCCCCCCGCCATCAGCGGCGGGCGGCTTCACTCTTCTCGCGGGCACCGCGGAATTCGGACGCTTCTTCCCAGGTCGGCCAGCGGCGGCTGTTGGCCAGTTCGGCACCCAGGTCGTACACCAGCAGGGTGTCGGCGGCATGGCCGGCCGGGTCCCAGCTGGGGGTCCAGGCATCGCAGGCCTGGTGGTAGCAGTCGGCGAAGTACTTCTCGCGCAGCGCGCGGCCGGCTTCCACGCCGCCTTCCAGCTTGTCCAGGCCCGGGCCGATGGTGATGGCCGGCACGCCCAGGCGGGCGAAGGCGAAGTGGTCAGCGCGGTAGAAGAAGCCGGCTTCCAGGTTCGGATCGGGGCTGTAGCTGCGGCCGCGGGCCTTGGCGACGCGTTCCAGATCCCCTTCCAGCGACACGCGGCCCTTGCCCCACGAGGCAATATCGCGGGTGGCGCCATCGGGGCTGAACATTTCGATGTTCAGCACGGCGGCGGTCTTTTCCAGCGGTGCCAGCGGGTGCGCCGCGTAGTAGCTGGCGCCCAGCAGGCCCTTTTCTTCAGCGGTCAGGGCCACGAAGAACAGCGTGCGCTGCGGCTGCGGGCCGGCGGCAAACACCCGGCCCAGTTCCAGCACGGTGGCCACGCCGGTGGCGTTGTCGATTGCACCACGGCGGATGCGGTCGCCCTTGGCGTCGGGCTGGCCGATACCGAAGGCATCCCAGTGCGCCGAGAAGATCACGGCTTCATCGCCGTGCTCGCCACCGGGCAGCTTGGCCACCACGTTGCGGGTCACCACCTGCTCGCGCTTCAGTGCGAATTCCGCGCTGAGACGGGCGTTGTCCAGCAGCACCGGGCGGAAGTCGGCCTGCATGGCCTTGCGCTTCTCGGCGTCGAAATCCAGGCCGGCGTCGGCGAAGATCGCCTCGGCCAGCGAGCGCTGCATCCAGCCGCGCAGCGGCGTGTGCTGGGCCATCGCCTCGGCGTTGCTGCGTTCGATGTCGAACAGCGGCGAGGTGCCCGAACTCTTCACCGTGGCCCAGCCGTAGGCGGCCGGCGCGGTCTCGTGCACGATCAGCACACCCTCGGCGCCACGGCGCGCGGCTTCCTCGAACTTGTAGGTCCAGCGGCCGTAGTAGGTCACCGCCTTGCCGTCGAACGCACCCGGCGCATCGGCCTCGAAGTCGGCATCGTTGATCAGCACCACGGCAATCTTGCCGTGCAGATCCACATCCTTGTAATCGTTCCAGTGGCGTTCCGGCGCATCGATGCCGTAGCCGACGAACACCAGCGGTGCGTTCTTGATCTGCACGCGCTTGCGCGGCTGCAGGCTCTGCAGGGTCACGTCCTCGCCGTTCACCAGCGCGCGGGTGCCGCCCTTCAGGGCCAGGCTGGCCTTGGCCGCGCCATCCAGCTGCGCACGCACCAGCGGTACCGGCTGCACCCAGCTGCCATCGGCGCCACCGGGCTGCAGGCCATAGCTTCGGAACTGTTCGATCAGGTACTGCACGGTGCGCTCTTCGCCTGCCGTGGCCGGGGCGCGGCCCTCGAACTCGTCCGAGGCCAGCACCCGCACGTGGCGCGACAGCGCCTGCGGATCGATGCCGCCACCGGGAAGATCATTGGCCGCATGGGCCAGGCCCCCGACGAACAGGCAGGACGACAGCAGCAACACGCGCATCGGATTCACGGCAATACCACGGCAGGAAGGGATGCCCTGAAGTGTAGCGTGACAGTGCGATGACGGCGTGCGTTGCGTTCAGCGACGCACGCGGTCCAGCCAGCAGGCCAGGCCCTGCGCGTTCAATTCGATATCCATGGCCAACACCTCGGCCACCGCGGCCTGGTCCAGCGCGCAGCCATGCGCCTGCGCGCGCTCCAGGTACAGCGCCTGCAATGCCGCCAGCAGGCAGCGGTGGCGATCAGGCCGTCCATCGCACTGGCGGCCGATGGTGGCCATGGCATCGATCTGTTCGATCAGATCGGCCGCCAGCGTCGGCACCTGCTGCACCCGCCCGTAGTGGGTCAGGTACATCGCCTGCGGGTCGTACGCCAGCATGCGCTGGATCGACGCCTTCATGGCCTCGGGATCGAACTGCACCGGCGAAGACGTCGGGAAGATGAAGGCGCCCTTGGCGCTGTCCAGCTCGCGGTAGGAAATGCCGAAGGTATCGCCGGTGAACCAGCTGCGGCTGCGCGCATCCCACACACAGTAGTGGTGCAGCGCATGGCCGGGGGTGTGCAGCAGCAGCAGTTCGCGGCCGGCCAGATCGATGCGGTGGCCATCGTCGGCCACCACCACGCGGTCTTCGGCAATCGGCTCGATGCGGCCGTAACTGCGCGCGATTTCCTCGGCGCCGTACACCGCGGTGGCGCCGGCAATCAGCAGGGTGGGGTCGATCATGTGCGGTGCGCCGCGCGGGTGCAGCACGGCACGGGCCTTGGGCAACTGCTGCATCAGCAGGCCGGCGCCGCCGGCGTGGTCCAGGTGCACGTGGGTCAGCAGCAGCCAGTCCACCGCTTCCGGGCCCAGGCCGGCATCGGCCAACGCCTGCAGCATCGCCGGTACCGACAGACCGGTACCGCAGTCGACGAAGGCGGCGCGATCGTTTTCCACGATCAGGTAGGCGGCATCGAACTGCGCCCGCTGGAAACCGGTATCGATGGTGTGGATGCTGGGGTCGGCGGTCATCGGCACGCACCTGGCAGGTGGCGGAACAGACGCCCATGGTAGGCCGCCGCAGGGGCGCGGTTCGATGCGGCTTTGGTCGGAGGGGCACGGTGGGCCGGGGGTAGAGTCGACTGTCAGTCGACTTCGCGCAAAGCGCGGATTTTTTGGCAATGCCCTGCAGGAGAGCAGTCGACCAACGATCGACTCTACCTTTGCAGGTACCTCGGCCGCAGCAGCAGTGCCAGCACCAGCACTGCCAGGAACGCGCCGTAGGCGTACAGCACGGCCAGCACCTGCGGCCAGATCGGGCCTGCACCGGCCTGCACCAGGCCGATATGGTGGCCCCACAACATGGCCACGATGCTCAACAGGAAGGCCAGCACCAGGCTGGCGCTGTCGAACACGCGCCGCCGCAGGGTGCGCGGCTGGCGCGGGAAGAGCCAGTACAGGCTGCCCAGCAGCAGGAACCAGGGCAGGAACAGCAGCAGTGACAACCAGGCCATTGCAGACTCCGCGTCAGGGACGTTGCGCAGTTCCACGTGCCGACCAAGGTCGGCACCTACCCACTACCAATTGCCGTGATGTTCCGGCACGTTACTCGGCGCGCAGCGCCGCCAGTGCGGCCAGCACGGCCTCTACGTCGGCTTCCAGCTTGAACAGCTCGCTCTGCAGTGCGTCGCCCTGCTCGGCCTGCTTGAGCACGGCGATCAGCTGGCCGGCATCACGCGGCGAATCGAAGCCTTCGCTCTGGATCAGCAGCGTGCCGTCGCCGGCGGTCAGCTTGAAGTAGAAGCGGCCGTCCTTCTCGCGATACTGCTTGAACAGCGGCGGGGCCACGCGGGCCACGCCGGCGTCTTCGCTGGCGATATCGCCGGCGCTGGACAGATCGCGCAGGCCCACGGCGTGGCGCAGTTCGTCCAGCAGCGGCATGGCCAGCTGTTCGCGCAGCTGCTGGCCACGGCGCTTCAGCAGCGCTTCGATCTTTTCCGGCTCGGCCATCAGTGCGTTGTAGCGCTCGCGCAGCGGCGACAGTTCGCTGTCGATGCGCTCGAACAGCTGCTGCTTGGCATCGCCCCAGCTGATGCCTTCGGCGAAGGCCTGGGCAAACGCGGCGGTCTGCTCGGCGGTGGCGAAGGCCTGGTACATCTGGAACAGCGCCGAACCTTCGGTGTCCTTCGGTTCGCCCGGTGCGCGCGAATCGGTCAGGATCGAGAACACCAGCTTCTTCAGCTCTTCGCGCGGGGCGAACAGCGGAATGGTGTTGTGGTAGCTCTTGCTCATCTTGCGGCCGTCCAGGCCGGCCAGGGTGGCCACCTGCTCGTCGATCACCACCTCGGGCAGCGGGAAGTACTCCTTGCCATACACGTGGTTGAAGCGCTGGGCGAAGTCGCGCGCCATTTCGATGTGCTGGATCTGGTCACGGCCCACCGGCACCTGGTTGGCCTTGAAGATCAGGATGTCGGCGGCCATCAGCACCGGGTACATGAACAGACCGGCGCTCACGCCGGCATCTTCATCCACCCCTTCCTCGCGGTTCTTGTCCACCGCCGCCTTGTAGGCATGGGCACGGTTGAGGATGCCCTTGCTGGCGATGGCGGTCAGGAACCACATCAGCTCGGTGGTTTCGCGGATATCGCTCTGCCGGTAGAACCACACGTGTTCCGGGTCCAGGCCACAGGCCAGCCAGCTGGCGGCGATTTCCAGGGTCGCGCGCTGGGTGCGCTGCGGGTCCTGGGCCTTGATCAGGCTGTGCAGGTCGGCCAGGAAGAAGAAGCTTTCGATATCCGGCGCGCGGCTGGCGGCGATCGCCGGGCGGATGGCGCCAACGTAATTGCCCAGGTGGGGCGTGCCGGAGGGGGTGATGCCGGTAAGGACTCGGGTCGTCATGACTGCGTGCGGAAACCTTCGATGAACGGGGCCAGTTTACCGCGTGCCGGGCCAACCCCGTCGGGGCCGGCCGTGCGTTTGTTCACTCGAGCCCACCGGAGACCTGCCATGAAGCGCCTGCTGCCCCTGCTGCTGATCCTGCCCCTGGCCGGCTTCCGGCCTGCCCCGCCGCCGTCGGCCCCCTACCCGCAACAGCCGGTGCGGATGGTGCTGGTGGACCGCGACCGCGATACCGAACTGCGCAGCTATGCCGCCGACGGCCAGCAGTGGGTGGCGGGGGAACGCGGCCACCGCTACGCCGTGCGCCTGTACAACGACAGCCCCAGGCGGGTGCTGGTGGTGCTGTCGGTGGACGGCATCAATGCCATTTCCGGCGAAGATGCCGATCCGTCGCAGACCGGCTACGTGCTCGATCCGGGCCAGAGCGCGGACATCACCGGCTGGCGCAAGAGCCAGGACGAGGTGGCCCAGTTCGTCTTCAGCAGCCCCGGCGGCAGCTACGCCAGCCGCACCGGGCGGCCGGACAACATCGGCGTGGTTGGCATGGCGGTGTTCAACGAGGCCTACCGCTGGCGCCCCACCCCGCGCCCGCCGCTGCGCCATCTGCCGCCGCCGGCACCGGCCGCGCCGGCCCCCGCCGCCGAATCGGCCGCGGCCGACGCCAGTGCCAGCCGCATGGAAAGCAACAGCGCCAGCAAGGCGCGCAGCCAGGCCCCGGCGCTGGGCACCGGCCATGGCGAGCGCGAGTACTCGCAGGTGCGCGATACCCAGTTCGAGCGCGCCAGCCGCACACCCACCCAGGTAGTGCAGCTGCGCTACGACAGCGCCCGCAACCTGCGCGCACGTGGCATCCGCCTGGATGCACCGTCACGCCTGGCGCAGGAACCGCAGGCCTTCCCCAACCGCTACGTGCCAGATCCGCCGGCGCGCTGAGCGCACACAGCACGACGCCCGCACCATTTCGGCGCGGGCGTCGGGCTGTGGGGGACGCTCAGGTGTCTCAGCGCGGGACTTACCTGAAGTCCGGGTAATCCTTGCGCACGCTGTCCGAGAACTCGCTGACTTCCTTCTCGGCACGGTCCTTTGCCCAGCCATAGCGTTCCTGCAGACGGCCGGCCAGATACTCGGCGTTGCCTTCTGCCACATCGAAATCATCGTTGGTCAGATCGCCCCACTTGGCCTGAGCCTTGCCCTTCAGCTGCGACCACTTGCCGGAAATGATGTCTTTGTTCATTGCTGGAATCCTTGGTTGCAACGGCGTTCTTACCGTGACTCCAGCTTCGCCCACTGCCTGTTGAACAGCGGTCAACCCACCATGAAAAGCATGCTCACCTGCTTGAATGGTTCACTACCCGGCGCGTTGCACCGCGCCTGCACGCGCGCACGAAAAAGGCCGGGACATGCCCGGCCTTCCCGTGTGTCGCACCACCGCAGGCTCAGTTGCCCTTGGCGGCATCCTCGACCTTTTCGCCAGCCTTCTGCACATCCTTGCCGGCACCGGCAACGGTATTGCAGCCGGACAGCATGGCCACCGAGAACATCGACAACAGCATCAGGGCAACTACACGCTTCATGAGCTTCTCCTTGGGTTGGCCGCTACACCGCGCACATCGCGGGTCGGATTCTGTCGGTTGGCGGCGGTCCCCGAAGGCAGCGCCGTCGCTTGACGTGCAATCTGGCGGCAACGGCGTGGAGCGAGTGTGAACGGCGCAGTGGGCCATTCAGACTGCGGCAGGCAGGCTCAGTCGCGCATCAGGGTGGATTTGCCGAACAGGCTCTCCACCAGGTCCACGGCCAGCTCGGCAGTGGTGTTGTGGTTGTCCAGCAGCGGGTTCAGTTCCACGATGTCCAGCGAGCCCATGCGGCCGCTGTCGGCAATCATTTCCATCACCAGCTGCGCCTCGCGGTAGTTCACCCCGCCCGGCACGGTGGTGCCCACGCCGGGGGCGATGCTGGGGTCAAGGAAGTCCACGTCGAAGCTGACATGCAGGTGGGTGTTCTCATCCACACCGGCCAGCGCGGCTTCCACCGTGCGCTTCATGCCGTTCTCATCGATGTAGCGCATGTCGTACACATCAACCCGGTGGGTCTTGATCAGGCGCTTCTCGTCCGGGTCCACCGAACGGATGCCGATCTGGTGCACCTGGGTGGGGGCGATGGCCGGGGCGCTGCCGCCCAGCCGGGTCAGTTCGTCCGGGCCCAGGCCGCACAGGCAGGCCACCGGCATGCCGTGGATGTTGCCCGACGGGGTGACATCGCTGGTGTTGAAATCCGAATGCGCATCCAGCCACAGCACGCGCAGGGTCTTGCCCTGCTCACGGCACCAGCGCGCCACGGCGGTGATCGAACCGATGCCCAGGCAATGGTCGCCGCCCAGCATGATCGGCATGCGCCCGGCCTGCAGTTCGGCGTAGCTGGCCTCCATCAGCGCGCGGTTCCAGGCCACCACTTCATCCAGGTGGCGGTAACCGGCCACCGGCGCCGTCCACGGGTTGCGCGGGCCGTCCAGGTTGCCCAGGTCGCGCACGTCCACGCCACGCGCAGCCAGCGCCTCGGGCAGGCCGGCCACGCGCAGGGCTTCCGGCCCCAGCCGCGCCCCGCGATGGCCCGCGCCCACGTCGGTCGGCACGCCAATCAGGGTGACGGAAATGGGATGGGCCATGGGTGCCTCCTGCGAACGAAAAAGAAGCACAGTCTAGCCAGAGGCGTGTGACACCACTCGCGGCGGTGCAGCAGGACCACAGTCGCGTTCAATCTGCCTGAACGCTAGAGAATGGCCGCCGCCCAACGCTCGGTGTAAAACACACGCTTCTTCAGCACGTCGATCCGCCACTGCCCACCCACACGCTTGAGCACGAACAAGTGCTCGTAACGCAGGGAGCGCGACTTCTGCGGATCATCGCGGACCAGCACTTCCGCCTTCGACGCCGTGGGCCTCGCAATGGCTACCAGTTGATCTTCAGGCACGTATCGCCGGGGGTTCCCCACCGAAACGCCGGTCGAGTACACACGCCTGCGGTCGGTACACCAGGCCGTCAGTATGGCCAGTTTATCCTGCTGGAAACCCTCGCTGAGCATGAGGTCACCGCCGGAGCGGGAATCGTTGTAGCCGCGCGTTTCCCAGGCGTGATAGTCCAACAAGTAGCCGCGCACTACCGCCGCAGGCTCCCCTCCAGCGTCTGGCTCAGGCCACTCGAGGGGCAGCGCCTCCGCCAGAACGGGCGGCATCTGCGCACCTGCCGCCTGCAGACGTTCTGCCACGTTCCCGTGCTTGCGAGCCACAGCCAGCATGAGTGCATTGCGCCCTTCAAAATCCAGCGGTGCCACGTTGGCGCCGCTTTCCAGCAAGAGTTCAACCATCGGTAGATGCCCACCGGACGATGCCAGCATCAACGGTGTGTACTGCGACTCCGGCGAAGCGATGTCCACCGGAGCTCCGCGCTCGATCAATAGCCGTCCGATATCACCATCGCCTCGCTCGGCGGCCCAACTCAGCGCCGTGTAGCCGAGTGCGGTGCAGGCATGCTGGATGTTGGCGCCACGATCCAGCAGCCTTGCTACTGCGTCCCGCTTCCCGGCAATGACGGCCGACAGCAGGGGGGTACGCCCCGTGCCCTTGTGCTGCCACTCGATATCGGCGCCTGCATCAAGCAAGGCCTCCATCCGGTCGAGATCCGCTTTTTCCGCGGCCTTGGCCAGAAGATGGGACATGGTTCTGACTATCCAAGCAGGTGAGGACAGCTACCATAGGGCGGCGGGCACGAACAGCTCAACCCCCGCGGCGGCGCACCGGGGTGAGGCTCTGCACCTGGCCGTTGTTGCGCAGCATGCACAGGAAGCGGCCATCGGCATAATCGATGATCAGTTCCTGGTAATCGCTGCCCACCGGTACCTGGGTGACCAGCGTTCCCTGGTCGCCCTTGCGCGCATTGCACGATCCCAGCGCGGTATCACCGGCGGGTGCCACGCGGGGTACGCTGGATGTGTTGCGGAACACCGCCCGGCAGCCGCCGTTCACCCATACCGAATGCCGCGACAGGCCCCAGTTCACGCCCTGCTCGCAGCGGGTGCGGCTGAGCTGACGGCTCACTTCCACGGCGCCACGGGTGTTCATGTCGCACGACACCTGGCGCTGGTCGGTGGATTCGCAGGTGACCTCGTTGGGCAACGCGGCATCGCCGTCGTTGTCGTGCCGGTGCGCGGGCGACGGCGGCGGCGCTGCCGCGCTGTCGCTGACCTGGCAGATGCCGTTGGCCCCATTGCGGCCGGTGTAGCTGACCTGCGGCGTGCCATCGTCGCCGGTGCTGATGGACACCGTCAGCCCGCTCTGTGCATCGCGCGCTTCGGCGTAGCGGTCATTCACGTGCTTCAGGGTGGTCTGCCGCCCCTGCACGTAGACCGGCCCGCCCGCGTCGGCGTGCACGTCGATGCCACCGGGGCAGCGGGCATTGAGGAAGGGCACGGCGGCCAGCGCCGGCGTCGTGAGCGCAACACCCAGCACAGCGGCAACAACAGACAACGTCTTCAGGCGCATGGTCGGCTCCCGAGCGGGCCCGGAACGGGCAGATGGGCGGAGTATGCGGTGCAGGTGTCGGAGCGGATGTGAGGGCTGGGATGAGGTGTCGGCCGCCGGTAGCCGAGTGGACACCACCGCACGGCCGTGATGGGATGAAGGCACGCCTGCAGGGTTAAGTATTCTTTACACGCCGCCGTGTGCGATGCGCATCAGGCGCTTGAAACTGCACGCCATTCAACGCATTCCTGAGCCGCGCGCATTCTGTCGTTTTTGCCTTGGAATCATTGCTTTGAGCCAAAAACGGCAATTCAACTTTCTGATCAGAAAGTGCGAATGGATCGTGAGAATCAATTGGCGCAGCCTCTTCCCACGTGCCAATCATGAATCGCCACCTCATCCGGTGGCCGGGACTTCCAAGCCCGTTGTTCGATGATGTTTACGCTTGCCAGTCGGCGTCGTCGCCTCCTGCACGACGCCGGCTGGCAATCCGTCCGCGGCTCTACGGCGGGCGTTGCGTGGGGGCCCTGTGCCCGCCGGTTCATCGACTCGGTCTTGGAAGCCACGCATCGCCCGCCACCCGCAGCCGGTGGCGCTCTGCCCCGCTTCGAGGATGCCCGCATGACCCGACCGCCGCACCCGTTCCTGACTGCCACCCTGGGCGACGCTGCCGCGCAGCTGCCGCCGGAACTGGCACGCCCGCTGGAAGCCGCCTTCGCCGCCGCCAACGAAGTGCCCGATCCGCTCACCCTGCCCGCCTGCCTGCAGCGCCTGCGCGCCGGTGAAGCGGCCGATGGCCAACCCTGGCGGCGGCCGGTCTGCTCGCCGGCACAGGGCCAGGCGTTGGCCCGCGCCGACCGCGCCAACGCCGGCCTGACCACGGTGCTGGAACTGCTGCACGCCGCCGAACGCGTGCGCGTCGATGGGGCCACCAAGGACGATATCGGCGACGCCACGCGCGAAGGCCTGCTGCTGGCCTGCCGCGGGCTGGCCGAATACGTGGGGCAGCAGCTGCAGGCCGCCTGAGCCGGATCACGCCGGCGGCGCAGCCATCTGCGGATCGTGCAGGCTGCGCAGCTTCTTCTTGTTGATCTTGCCCACGCTGGTGCGTTCCAGCGCATCGACGAAGCGCACCCGCTGCGGAATGGCGTAGCGGGATATATCGCCGGTGCGGCTGCGCGCCGCCACCAGTTCGATGATCTCTGCTTCACTCACTTCGCTGCCGGCCTGCCGCACCACCAGCGGCAGCGGCCGTTCGCCCCACTTGTCATCGGCAATGCCGATGACGGCCACCTCGCTCACCGCCGGGTGCAGCGCGATGATGTCTTCCAGTGCCAGCGACGAGATCCATTCGCCGCCGGTCTTGATCACATCCTTGATGCGGTCGGTCACCCGCAGGTAGCCGCTGCTGTCGATGTTGCCGATGTCGCCGGTATGCAGATAGCCGCCTTCCCAAAGCACCGCCGATGCCTCGGGGTTGTGCAGGTAGCCCAGGGTCAGCCAGGGCGCGCGCACCACCACTTCGCCGGTGGCACTGCCGTCGTGGGCGACGTCCTGCATCTGCGCATCGACGATGCGCAGTTCGACCAGCGGCACCGGAATGCCGGCCTTGGTGCGCAGTGACAGTTCCTGTTCCGCATCGGCCACTGCGTCGGGGTCGATCTGCGCCAGGGTCAGCAGCGGGCAGGTTTCAGACATGCCATAGCCGCCGAAGACATCGATGCCGCGCGCCAGCGCCTGCTGGGCCAGCGCGCGCGGCAGCGCCGCACCGCCGATGATCACCTTCCAGCCGCGCAGATCGGCCTGTGCCGCATCGGAGTGCTCCAGCAGCATGTGCAGGATGGTGGGCACGCAATGCGAGAACGTCACCCGTTCGCGGGCGATCAGCTGCAGCAGCCGTGCCGGCAGGTAGCGCCCCGGATAGACCTGCTTGATGCCCATCAAGGTGGCCACATAGGGCACGCCCCAGGCGTGCACATGGAACATGGGCGTGATTGGCATGTAGACATCGTCGCGATGCAGGCGCCCCTGGCTGGCAGCACTGCCCAGCGCGGCCATGGCCGCCAGCGAATGCAGCACCAGTTGCCGGTGGCTGAAGCACACCCCCTTGGGCAGGCCGGTGGTGCCGGTGGTGTAGAACACGGTGGCGCGCGTGTTCTCGTCGAAATCGGGGAAGCGGGTAACCGGCGTGGCCTCGCGCAGGCCGGCCTCGTACTCGCAGGTGAAGCCCGGCGGCAGCGGACCGTCCTCATCGTCCAGCAGGATGCGCGTCTGCAGGTCGGGCAGCTGCTCGTGCAGCGCGTACAGCACCGGCAGGAAATCGCGGTTGGCCAGGATCACCCGAGCGCCGCTGTGGTTCAGCGTGTAGGCAATCTGTTCCGGCGCCAGGCGGATGTTCACCATCATCAGCACCGCGCCCAGCATCGGCACGGCGAAGTAGCTTTCCAGGTAGCGGTTGCTGTCCCAGTCCATCACCGCCACGGTATCGCCCTGCTTCACCCCCAGCGACGCCAGCAGGCCGGCCAGTTGGCCGATGCGCGCCTGCAGGGTGCGGTAGTCGAAGCGCACGCGGTCGCCGTAGACGATTTCCTGCTGCGGCCGCGTCGCCAGCGGCGTATGCAGCAGCTGCTTGATCAGCAGCGGGTAGGCCGGCGCGGCGGCGTGTTCCGTTGGCATGGTGCGCTCCTTGTGGGCCGCATCGGGGCGGCCGGGTTCATCGGCCACACTAGCGATCCACGCAGGCCACGCCAGCGTACCTAGGTACCTGTGCCCGGCCGCAGCGGTTTTGCTAACCTCGCCAGAACATGCCCAGCCTGCTGATCGCCGACGACCACCCCTTGTTCCGTGCCGCCCTGCACCGCGCGGCCGAGGACGCCGTGGCCGACCTGCAGATCAGCGAAGCCGATTCGCTGGAAACCGTGCTGGAAGCACTGGAAAGCCAGCCGATCGACCTGATGCTGCTGGACCTGCACATGCCGGGCAACCACGGCCTGGCCGGGCTGGCGACCATCCGTGCGCTGCAGCCGGGGCTGGCGATCATCATCGTGTCGGCCAACGAAGAACCACATGTGATCCGCCGCGCGATTGATCTGGGCGCGGCCGGCTACCTGCCCAAGAGTTCCGGCTTGAACGACCTGCAGCACGCGCTGCAGACCGTGCTGGAAGGCGAGCGCTGGATTCCGGCGTTGTTGCGCGAAGCGGTGGCGCGGGTCACGCCGTTCAACAAGGACGCCGACCTGGCCGCACGCCTGTCCAGCCTGTCGGCGCACCAGTACAAGGTACTTAGCCTGGTGGCCGAGGGCCTGTTGAACAAGCAGATTGCCGACCGCCTGGGCGTGCAGCTGCGCACGGTGAAAGCGCACATGACCCGCATCATGGAACGGCTTGGGGTGCGCAATCGCGCGCAGGCGATCCGCGTGCTGCACGAAATGGGCCTGACCGATCCCGCACGACAGATTGAAGACACCCAGGACGCCTGAGACCTCAGTCCGCCACGGTGGTGGGCGTGGCCAGCAGGTGGTTGATCGCCCAGCGCAGGGCCAGCGGCTTGAAGGGTTTGTTGAGCAGTGACAGCCCCACCGCACGCACCGCCTCGCGCACCTCGCTGCCGGTATCGGCGCTGAGTACCACAGTCGGCCGCGGACCATGCGCGGCCACCAGCCGCTGCCACAGCGCCACCCCGGTATCGCCCGCGTCCAGGTGGTAGTCGAACAGCCACAGCGCGGCATCGGCCGCGGCGCTGCCCACGGCGTCCGCATCGGCAACGGCCACCACGTCGCAGCCCCAGGCCAGCAGCATCTGCTGCATGGCGTGCAGGGCGTCCGGATCGTTGTCGACCACCAGCACACGGGTGCCCTTGATGGCACTGCTGCCACCGCTGGTGGCCTGCGGGCGCTGGACCACCGGCGGTGTGGCGCGTGCCACGCTGATGGAGAACGCCGAACCGTGATCGAGCACGCTGTGCAACCGCAACGGTGCATGCAGCAGGTGGGCAATACGGTGGGCGATGGTCAGCCCCAGGCCCAGGCCCTGGCCGTTGCTGCGGTCGCCGCGGTGGAATTCCTCGAACACGATGGACTGCTGTTCCGGGGCGATGCCGGGGCCGCTGTCATGCACCCCGATCAGCAGCGCCGGGCCGCGACGGCGCACGCCCAGCAACACCCCGCCCTGGCGGGTGTAGCGGATCGCATTGGCCAGGAAGTTCTGCAGCACCCGCCGCAGCAGCAGCGGATCGCTGTGCACCCAGGCCGCCGTGCGCACGTAGCGGAACTGCAGGCCACGCGCGGCGGCCAGCACGGCGAATTCCTGCGCCAGCGGGTCCAGCACGGTGGCCAGCGCGAACGGGCGTGGGTCGGGCACCAGCCCACCGGCTTCCAAGCGCGAGATGTCCAGCAGGCCCGACAACAGATCGTCGGTGGAATCGAGCGCCCCGCGGATCTGGCGCAGGAAGCTGCCGAGGAATTCCGAATCGATGTGCTGGGACATGGCGTCGGCCAGCAGCTGCGCCGCGTGCAACGGTTGGATCAGGTCGTGGCCCACGGCGGTCAGGAAGCGCGTCTTGGCTACGTTGGCCCGTTCGGCCTCGTGCACCGCCTGCTCCAGCCGCGCGGTGCGGTCCTGCACCCGCCGTTCCAGCGTTTCATTGCTGCGCTTGAGCGCATCCTCGGCGCGGCGGAAGGCGGTGACGTCGGTGAAGGTGGCCACGTAACCACCGCCGGGCATCGGGTTGCCACGGATTTCAACGATGGTGTTGTCCGGGAAGATGCGCTCGGACAGATGCGGGGTGCCGCGCCGCATGTGGGCCACGCGGCGCTGCAGCGCGTGGTCGGGGCTGTCGCCGGCACGCTGGCCGATCTGCAGCTGGTCCAGCGCCCACGCGGTCAGGTCCACCACCGGCCGGCCCACCTGCAGCAGTTCCGGCGGGAAGCGGAACAGCGCGGCGTAGCGGCTGTTCCAGGCCACCAGCTGCAACTGCGCATCGACCACGCTGATGCCCTGGCTCATGTTTTCCAGCGCGGCTTCCAGCAGGCGCTGGTTGAAGCGCAGTGCCTGGGTCGCCTCGCCTACCGCACGGGTGACCGCATCCAGCGGCGCCGCGCCGCCATCGCGCGCGGCTTCCACCAGCAGGCGCGCCATGCCGGCGCCGACCACGGCGGTCAGTTCGCGCTCGATGGCGGTCACACGCTCGCCTTCCAGCATCTGCCCGGCATGCCCTTCCATCAGCTGCCGTGCGCGTTCCTGGCCCAGGAAGCGCCCGGCGGTGCGGCGCATGGTGGCCGCAGCCACCGCATTGCGCTGGCGCGGCAGCGACGGGCGCACCGCCCGCGCCACCAGCACGATCGCCACCAGGTTCGCCGCCAGGCTGGCACACATGCTGATGGCGATGTGCCCCGGTTGCAGCCGCACCGACAGCAGGGCCAGCCAGTGCAGGCCGTCGCCGCTGGCACCCGGCTGCGGCGACGGCACCACCATCGGCAGCAGCACCAGCCACAGCCACACCAGCGAGCCCACCACGATGCCGGCCATGATGGCCGGCGCCGGCGTGCGCGGGCGGTACACCGCCAGCAGCACCGCCGGTGCCAGCTGCGAGAGTGCGGTGAAGGACATCAGGCCGAAATCGCTGAGCGCTTCGGTATCGCTCATCGCGCGGCTGTACAGCCAGGACATCAGGAACACCGCGACGATGCCGGCGCGGCGCAGGGCCAGCACGCGCGGGCGCAGGTCGGCACCGGCGTCGCCGCCCTGCATGCCGCCCAGCAGGCGCGAGCCCACACCGTGGTTGCCCAGCATGATCGACAGGGTCAGGCCGGACAGAATCATCATGCCCGTGGCCGCGCTCAGGCTGCCCAGGTACGCCACCAGGGCCAGCAGATGGTGGCCACCGGCCAGTGGCAGGCCCAGCACGTACAGGTCTGGCGAGACCGACGGCGGCAACTGCGCCGCGCCATACAGCGCCATCGGCACCGACGGCAGGCCGATCAGCAGCAGATACAGCGGAAACAGCCAGCGCGCCGTCTTCAGGTCGGACGACTGGCGCAGCTCGACCACGCCCACGTGGAACTGGTGCGGCAGGGTGAACGCGGCCAGCGCACCCAGCAGCACCATGGTCAAAAAATCGGGGATGACCGCCGGCGGCGGCAGGGTGGCCATTTTCTGCAGCAGTGGCGTGCCGGACTGCTGCACCGACAGCGCGGCATACAGGCCGATGGCCAGCAGCGCCACCAGCTTCAGCACCGATTCCAGCCCCAGCGCCACCACGATGCCGCGGTTGTGTTCGGTGGCCGAGGCCTTGCGCGCGCCGAACAGCAGGGTGAACGCGGCCATGGTCAGGGCGAACCAGAACGACATGTCCAGCCGCCAGCCATTGGCGGCGAAGTGATCGCCCAGCAAGGCGCCCAGGCCCTGGCTGACCGCTTTGAGCTGCAGCGCGATGTAGGGAATGATGCCGAACAGCGCCACCACCGTGATGGTGATGGCCAGCCCCTGGTCACTGCGCAGGCGCGCCACCACCAGGTCGGCCAGGGTGGCACTGTTGTGCTGCTTGGCCAACCGCCCCAGCCGCAGCAGGAACGGCAGGCCGAAGGCAAAGATCAGCGCCATGCCGATCAACGTGGGCGGCACCGGGAAGCCCCACTGCACACCCTGCGATGCCGCGCCGTAATAGGTCCACGCGGTGCAGTGCACCGCCAGTGACAGTGCGTAGATGACCGGCCAGGCGCGCGCCAGGCGGTGCCCCTTGCGTTCGCCCCACAGCGCAACGCCGAACAGCAGCACGGTCCACGCGATGCAGGCCAACAGGACGATCGAGGGCGTCAACATCGCTCCAGTGTAGAGAGAACCCGTGCCGCCGTGCAGCGGCCCGCGCTAGGCGGCGACCACCACCAGCGACAGCTGTTCGGCCACCACGGCCACCTGCCCGCCCGGTACCACTTCCACGGTCTTGTGCTGGGTCAGCAGCCACTGGCCGGGCTGCCGCGGTTCCAGGCTGACCAGCCGCGAGCGCACCTGCACCTCGCTGGCGCTGGGCACCGGGGCCAGGAAGCGCACCTTGTTCAAGCCGTAGTTCAGCACGTGGGCGATGCCGGCAAAGCCGGCCAGCGCGGCCACATCGTCTTCCACGGTCAACGCCAGCAGCAGGAAGCCATGGGCGATGGTCTGCCCACCCGGCAGGTCGCTGCGGGCACGCTGCGGATCGACGTGGATCCAGTTGTGGTCGCCGGTGGCATCGGCGAAGGCATCAATGCGGGCCTGGTCGATGCGCCTGCGTGGGCCCAGGCGTTCACTGGCCGCCCAGCGCCACAGATCCTGCAGGGCCACCGGCAAGGCCTCGGCATGGGCGGTGGTCACCGCACACGCTCCAGCAGGGCCAGGATCGCATCGCGCGCCTCGGGCTCGTTCAACATCGGTGCGTGGCCGACCGCCGGCACTTCCACCAGGCGGGCCTGGTCAGAGGTGGCCACCATCTGCCGCGCCACATCGGCCGGCAGGATGTCCGACAGCGCGCCGCGCACCACCAGCACCGGTACGCGCGAGGTCAGCCCACGTACCGCCCGCCACAGCACCGGGCGCAGCAGCCACAGCAGCCACGGCCGGGTGGTACGGATCACCGCCGGGTCGTAGTCCAGTTCCAGCAGGCCGTCGTCACGCACGCGGAAGGTGCGCTGCGCCATCGCCCGCCAATCGTCGCTGCCGTAGCGCGGGAACGCGGCCTTGCCGATCGATTCCACGTACGCGGTGGCCTGGGCCAGGTCCATCGCTGGCAGCGGCTTGCCGGCGTACTTGCCGATCCGCGCCAGCGCTTCGCGCGGCACCTTCGGGCCGGCATCGTTCAGTACGGCGGCTGCCACGCGCTCTGGTGCGCGCGAGGCCACGGTAAGGGTGACCAGCACGCCCAGCGAGGTGCCGATGAACACCGCCTTGTCGATGCCTTGCGTGCGCAGCAGCGCCACCATGTCGTCGGCGTAGACGCGCGCGTTGTAGCTGGCCGGGTCGGCGGCGCGCTGCGAACCGGCGCGGCCGCGCAGGTCCACCGCCAGCACGCGCCAGCCGGCCGCCGACAACGAGACAGCCAGCGCATCAAAGTCGGCCGCGTTGCGGGTCAGGCCTGGAATGCAGACCACGGTGCCGCGTGGCGCGGCCCCGGTTGCCGGTGCATGGTCGCGCGCGTGCAGGCGCAGGCCATCGTCACTGTTCCAGTACAGATCCTGGTAAGACGGCGTCATGCAGTTCACTCCTAGAAATCGTAACGGACGCTCAGACTGTACTGCCGCGGCGGGCCGTAGAAGCCAATGAGCGTACCGACCGCCGGAATGTTGTAGCCGGTGGTGCGGTATTCCTTGTCGGTCAGGTTGGTGCCCTGCAGCGAGAACGTCCAGGCATCATCCAGCCGCCAGATGACACCGGCATTGACCAGCCCGTAGCCATCCTGGCGGATCACCGGGCTCAGGTCGGTGGTCGGCCACACCTCGCTCTGGTAGCTGTAGGTCACCCGTGCGGACAGATTGCCGCCGCTGGCCAGATCGGTGCGGTATTCCACGTTCACCGCGCCGGAGAAATCCGGAGCATTGGTGAACTTCATCTGGTCGGCCACGTTGACGCCGCGGTCCATGTACTCGTCGTACTTGGTGTCCAGCCAGGCCAGGTTGCCGGAAATCAGCCAGTGCTGGGTGGGCAGGTACTGGTACTCGATTTCCAGGCCGTTCACCGTGCCTTTGCCGGCGTTGGTGAAGTCACCGAAGAAGCCATCGGCCACGCCATCGCCGTTGGTGTCGATGCCAGTGAACACCGAAAGCTGGATGTCCTTGTACTTGTTGTGGAACGCCGACAGGTTCAGGAACAGGCGCTGGTCGAAGAAGCCCATCTTGCTGCCGATCTCGAAGCTGTCCACGGTTTCATCGTCGAACGGCTCGGCCGAGCGCGGCACCGCCACCGCATTGGCGCGGATGTTGTAGCCGCCGGATTTGAAGCCGCGCGTGGCCAGGCCATAGACCATCACGTCCGGGGTGATCTGGTAATCCAGCGAGACCTTGGGCGAGACGTTGCTGAAGTTGGTCTTCTTGTCGAAGTCGGCGGTGACCGCCACCGGCCGGCTGAAGCCGGGGTCGGCATACAGGCGGTTGAGCACGATCGCGCGCTTGTCCTCGTCGGTGTAGCGCGCGCCCAGGTCAAGCTTCAGCTTGTTGGTCAGGTCGAAGGTCCAGTCGGCATACAGGGCGATGCTGTCGGTCAGCACCTTGCCCTGGTTGTCGGCGAACTGCGCGCTGAAGTAGTTGTTCTGGATCTGGCCACCGGCCTCGCCGCTGAACTGGTACAGGCCGACCACGCCGCGCACGCGGCCGCCGGCGTCGTAGTTCAACTGCAGTTCGTTGCTGATCTGGTCGTCGTGGTAGGTACCGCTCACGTCGGCCAGCTTCACCGGCGTGGTATCGAAATCGACGTTGCCATCGCTGTCCGATTCGCGCTTGGCCACCACGTACTTCAGCGCAACGTCCTCGCTGGGCCGCCAGTTCACCGTGGCGGATGCACCCTTGCTTTCCACGTTGTTGAGGTTGCGCATGCCCGAGCGGATGTCGTAGCGGCTGTCCATCGGCTGGAACGCCGGCAGGAACGGGTTGGGCGCCAGCATCTTCGAACCGCGCATGCCGGATTTGTCATCGATCCAGTCCAGCGCGAACTGCACATCGAAGTCATCGCCGGCATAGGCACCCAGATTGAAGCGCGCCGCATTGATCTGCTTGTCGCTGACCGGCTGGCCGTTGAAGGTGTTTTCGCCGAAACCATCCTGGTTCATGCTGGCCACTGCCACGCGCGCGCGCAGGCCGCTGTCGGCGCCGCCGATCGGGCCGCCGATGGCCGCCTTGGCGTCCAGCTGGCTGTAGTTGCCCACGGTGATCTGTGCGAAGCCTTCGGTCTGGGTGGGCAGGCCGCGCGAGATGTACTTGATCGCGCCGCCAATGGTGTTCTTGCCGTACAGCGTGCCCTGCGGGCCGCGCAGCACTTCGATGCGCGAGACGTCGAACACGTCCAGCAGCGCACCCTGCGGGCGCGCGATGTAGACATCGTCCAGGTAGATGCCCACGCCCGGGTCGGCGCCCCAGGTGGGATCGGACTGGCCGACGCCGCGGATGTAGGCGGTGACCGTGCTGCTGGCGCCGCGCGCCGCGTAGATGGTCAGGTTGGGCACCTGCGCGTCCAGATCGCTGATGTCCTGCACGTTCATCTTGTCCAGCGCTTCGGAGGTGAACGCGGTGACGGCCACCGGCACTTCCTGCAGGGTCTCTTCGCGCTTGCGCGCGGTGACCATGATGCTGTCCAGGTTGGTGGCCGTGGCCGCCTTGCCCGCGCTGGGCGCAGGCTCTGCCGCCTGCTGGGCCAGTACCGGCCCGGACACCACCAGCGCGCCGATCATCAGGCTCAAACAATTCCGTTTCATTCGCTCCTCCCCAGTGCCACGCGGGTGGCCCACGCCGCCCATCGTGCCAAGGCTAGCGGTGCGACCGGGGCCCGGCGAGTGGACCTAGGTCCAGTCGGCAGCCCGGGCCGGATCGGGATACTGGGCGCGCCGTCACCGGCGGCCATCGCGCACGCACCAGGAGCTGGCATGAACGCTGTCATCGATTCGATCAGAGCGGCAGGGCGGGCGTTGTGCCTGTGCCTGGCCATGGGCGCAAGCGCTGCGGCGGCGGGCGCCGAAGGGCATTGGGATGCCGGTGTGTACGGCAACCTGTTCGGCAGCCGCGAGTACCAGGTGTGGGTGCCTGCCGGCTACCAGGCCAGCCACCCGCTGCCCGTGCTGCTGGTGCTGCACGGCTGCGTGACCGGGCCCAACCTGATGGGCGAGGCATCGGGCTTCAACGAGGTGGCCGACAGCGAGGGCTTCATCGTGGTGTACCCGCGGCAGAACGTGACCGCCAATGGCGGGCGCTGCTGGAATTGGCAGTTGCCGGTGAACCAGGCGCGCGGCAGCGGCGAGGCGTCGATCCTGGCCGGCATTGTGGGCGCGGTGAAATCCGCTTACAGCGTCGACCCGCGCCGGGTGTATGTGACCGGTATCTCCGCCGGCGGAGCGATGACCTCGATCATGCTGGCCTGCTATTCGGATGTGTTCGCCGCCGGTGCGGTGCATGCCGGTGGCATGTACAAGGGCGCGACCACGGTATCGGGCAGCGCCTATGCGCTGCTGGCCGGCAGCATCTACTCACCGGACAGCAACGGGCGGCTGGCGTGGCAGTGTTCGGGATCGCCGTCGCCGCGACCGTTGCCGGTGCTGGTATTCCATGGCAGCGCCGATACCACGGTGAACCCGGTGAACGGCCAGCAGGCGGTACGCCAGTTCCTGCAGACCAACGATCTGGCCGACGACGGCCTGGACAACGATTCGGTGGGCACCACGCCAACCAGCATTTTCAACGGGCAGGTGCCGGGCGGGCATGCCTATACGGTCCACAGCTACCAGTACGGCGGCCGCACGCTGGTGCAGCACTACGTGGTGCAGGGCATGGGGCATGCGTGGAGCGGCAGCACCTCGGGGCTGCCGTTCACCGATCCGCAGGGACCGGATGCCACGCTGATTACCTGGTTGTTCCTGAGGGATCGGCAGCGTTGAGGCAGACATGCCTCGTTCGTAGCCAACGCACATTGCTGATACCCTCGAACCAGGGGGGGATCCACCAGCAAAGGAGATGCATGATGTACATCGCCCATAGTAGGAATTCGGTTTTGATAGCCGCAGGATTGGCGCTTTCTTTGGCTTTTGCCGGCAGTGCAAGTTCACAACAGCCGCAGAAGCAAGAGGGAAAGGATCTCCTCTCTGTGGCGGAAAGTGCGACTATTTTCCGCCAACTTGAACCTGAGCTGCAGCGTTTTGTCGACAAGCAATCGCGACTCCCCGGCCAAGAGAAGAGCGTAATCGTCAGAATCACGCCAGACAATTCGACCGGAATCGTCTGGATAGATCTTGATTCTGGCTACCTTCCCAAAGGACAGACAGAATTCAGTGAAGAGTTTGGTGACAAGCTAGCGGAAATTGAATCCGAGCTTTATGACTATCTATCTGGGACAGTAGGATTCAAATACGTCATTGCGAGAATTGGCGGCCGAACTATCAACGAAGTATTTCCTCCAGAGCGCCTACTGAAACGAAAGAATCAACGCAGCAGCCGCTCCGCGGCATCCCCTGTTCCGGGGATGGTGCTAATCAACCCCGGCCATGGCAAGTATTTCCATCATGGTGAGAATGTGTGGAAGTATGAGCGGCCCACGCCCTACGCCGGGACCACGAATGTCCATGAAGATGACATCACACCACAGTACGCATCGGTGCTAGACACTTATCTCACTTCACGCAGCAACATGTACGTAACCGATGTTCGCCATACGCGGGATATCCTAATGCCCTTCATCGAACCGGAGAGCAACCTCCCCTGGAAGGATCTGGCCGCTCGATACTACATTAAATCGCTCCTACCGAACGATGGCGGCACAATCTGGAATCTCTACCCCAACGGGAAACCAGGCAATGAAAATCTTCGCGAGTACGACGAAGACGTGATGGCTAGAGCAAAATATGCCAACCATATCAATGCCGAAACTCTAATTTCACTCCATACCAATGCAGCGGGACCGTCAGCACGCGGAACACTAGTGATGACTCAGTTGGATGACCCATCCTCGGTGCAGCTCTCCAATAACATCCTCTGCTACATGAAAGAGCAGATAAATGCAGTGGAGGCCTACTCCGACTTTGCAATCAGGCCAGCCCTCGTCAATGGAAACAACAAGGCAGAAGTGCGTGATGCGGAAATGCCAACGGCATTGATCGAAGTAGCATTTCACAGCAACACAGAGGATGCCGCAGCACTTCAGGATCCAAAGTTCCGATCCGCGGCGATGAAGGGAGTCGAGAAGGGATACCGCACCTTCATGAGGGGTGAAACCGACTGCCGGCCCCTTACGATCACAAGTGTCCCGGCGGTAACTGGGCCACACCTCACCGAAATTCCTTACAGCGTGCAGTTTGTGGGATCTCCAACCTATCCGCTGTACCTTCGCAGCAAGGTTGTGACCTGCCCACCGGGCTATCTCTGCAGCCAGAATTCTACCCAGTATGCTTTCCCAGGGGACACGCCTGGTACGCTGAACGCCGTTGCAAAGTGTACTGTGGCGCGCCCCGTGGCGGGCAGCGTTATTGTATTGGACCGTTATCTGGAAGACAGCGACGGCGTAAAGAGCCCGATGGTCCGCACCTCGATCACCTGCGTGTAACAAACGACTTGAACGAGCCTGCTCTATCCACTTGATCTGATCGAACTGATCGTCCAATCCCCCCAAGGCGCCGTCCAGCGCCTTGAGGGGGACAGGCGATTCTCGAGCAATAGCAGCTATAGAGCACAACCGATCCTTGCAGCGGTTCCGGGAGCCAGCCATCCCAGAGAATGAGCCAGCACCTCGTTCAATCAAAGGTACCGTTTACATCAGCCATTCAGCGTAGTTCGCGCTGGCAACGCTTGCCAACTCACTGACTCGCGGCCATTTGCGGTCGTCTCCATATTCATTCATTTTTGATTTCCTCGCCCCCTCCTGGAGCACGGCTTCGGAATGAACTCCAATTAGCAGTCGGCCAGGAAAAATGCAGGACAACACAAAGTCGCGCTGTCCTCATGGACCTAAGGGGCGAGATCGCGTCGATCATCGATCGCGGGACTTGCGATTGGGAATGTAAATTGGGTTAATTGACTGGAGCGGGGGCGTCAGTCCCCGTTTTGATGCGGAGAAGGAATGCACAGGATCGCAAGCTCGTTGCTCGGCTTCTGCGCCATGGGTCTTGCAGGCTGCGCGACCACCACACTGCCCAAGGGCGTTGCGTCATCGGGTTACACCGAAGTTGTTTCGGTACCTATTGGTCCTCTTCGCTACTTCCACACAGCTTCCTTACTGCCTGGTAGAACCGACGTAGGCATCACTCATGTCCACCTCTGTGCAAACACTGAGCGGAGTATCAGCCTGCAGATCGCGGATGGGCTTGGGATCGCTGCTGAAGATGTCTGTTCACGGATCGATGCGGCGGCGGCATTGGCCGAATCATGGATTCCGGCGGAATCCAACAGCTATCGGATTCTGCTCGCACCGGAAGGCACGGCGGGGGCAATACAGGCCAGATCGCTTGGCCGCTTTGCGACAGGCAGGACACTTGCACTTGCATCGCACGTCTACGGCGATCAACCACAAGCCTTCGCGAATCTGGTTGACCTGGTTGCGCATGAGAGCCTTCATGCATTGGGGCTCGCTACCAAGCATCCCCGAGCGCGCGACGAAAGAAGTGCCTATTACGCAGGGCTATGTGCCCAACTCAAGATCAACGGGCTCATCAAGGAAGAGAGCTTGCCCGGAGCCCCACTTGCTTCAGGTGATCGGGCAGTACGCATCTCGTCGCAGCAGGCCTATCGTGTGCGGCTTGAGACCTATCCGTTGCTGGTGGACGGCACCATCCGGCTTGGAACGCCATCCGGCGCGTCGATGCTGCAACGGTGCCAGCAGATCGGAAACGAGCTGATTCGGCTGCAGTAGGCCCAAGTGCGAAAAAGCCAGCGCACTGCGCTGGCTTTTGTGGCTGCGCCCGCTTCCGGGGCACATGGGCAACCCCAGGTGGTGCCGCTTATCCGAATCGAACGGATGACCTACTGTTTACAAGACAGTTGCTCTACCAACTGAGCTAAAGCGGCATGGGGTGCTGCGCCGGCGGCGCCTGGCGCGGCCGGGACCCGATTCTAGCGCAGTCGCGTGCAGTCCAGCGACCGTTGCTGTGCGGCGGCGCTGCGCTGCTGCACCTGGGCCGGCTCGCTGCCACTGGCCAACTGCCCTTCCAGCCACCACTGCCCGGCTTCGCCACTGGCCACCAGGCGCGGCTGGAAGCCGGCGGCCTGCACGGCAGCCATGCGGCGTTCGGCGCCTTCGCGGTTGCGGTACTGGCCCAGGGCAATGGCATTGGCCTCTTCGCCCTGGCCGATGATGTAGTAGTCGCTCAGCCCGGCGGCAACGATGCGCTTGACCGTGGCCTGTGCGTCATCGCGGCTGGCCGCGGCAGGCAGCAGCACCCGGTAACGGGCACTGCCGCTGGCGGCCGGCTGTTCGCGCAGGCGGGCCGGCGCCAGCAAGGAACCGGCGCGGCCCTGCGCGGCCACGGCGGCGGCGCGGTCGGCAAACGGCCCCAGCGCAATGCAGCGCGGCGGCGCGGCCGGTTTTTCAGGCGCCGGCTTTTCCGGCGCGGGGGTTTCAGCGACCGGCGGGGTCGGTGCGGCGGGCTTGGCCACGGCGGCCAGCGGCGCGGCGGCGGTGGGCTGCGGCTGCTGCGCGGCAGCAGGCGTAGGCGCAGCAGCCGGTGCGTCGGCAGGCGCCAGCGCGGCGCCCGGCGCGGCTTCGCGCGCTACCAGCGCTTCGGTCGGCGCGGCAGGGGTCTGTGCCACGGCCACCGCGTCGGTGCCGCCGGGCAGCCAGCGCAGTTCGGCCACGCCGCTGGGCGACGTTGGCGCAGGTGCGCGCGTGGGTTCGGTTCGCAGCAGCCACCAGCTGGCGACCCCCAGGTTGAGGATGGCCAGTACGACAATCAGGGCACGGGTCAGCATGCGCCGATACTAGCCTGCTGCCGGGTGCACCGCCCAGCGGGCCAGGCCATCGAGCACCAGCGACGGGTGGTAGTCGGCGCCCGGCAGCAACGGCATCAGTGCCGGTGCGCCGCCGCCATGCACCAGCAGCGCCGGCGGCGTGCCCAGCAGCGCCTGTGCCTGCTGCGCACTGCGTTCGATCAGCGCAACCGCTGCGCCATCGCAGCCCGACGCCAGCGCATCGGCGGTGTCGTTGGCGAATTCGCTGTAGTCGCCGCCGGTGGCCGGCAACTGCACGGCCCGCGCATGCAGGGCTTCGCGCATGGTGGTGGGCGATGCGGAAATACGGCCACCGTGGTGCTGGCCGTTGCCATCCAGCAGGTCCAGGGTGAGCGCGGTACCTACGCCGACCACCAGCACCGGCCGTTGCGCGGTGGCCGCCGCCAGCAGGGCCAGGAAGCGGTCCACGCCGAACTTTTCCGGCTTCGCATAGGCGATGCGCACGCCCGCGCATTCGGCGCTGGTGCGCACCACGCGCACCTCATCGAAGCGGCGCTGCAACTGGTCCAGCATCGCAGCGGTGAGCGACGGTGCGGCCACGCTGGCAACGAAGGCGACGCGGCCGCTGGGCAGGCTGTGCTCGGGTTGCGCGGCCATGCCTTCGGCGCCGTGCGCCCAGGCCTGCACATCGCCGGCACGGTTGCCCTGCAGCGGCGCGAACTTGAAACGCGAATTGCCCAGATCGAACAACCAATCGCTCATGCCGCCCTCACGCTGACTTCGCCGGCGTGCAGCAGGCGCTCGCGGCCATCGATGCGCACGCGCAGGGCGCCATCGTCGGCCAGGCCCAGCGCGGTGCCGTGCTGCCATTGGCCATCCAGTTCCACACGCACCTCCTGGCCGGCCAGCATGTCCAGCGCGGCATAGCGCGGCAGGAACGGCGCCAGGCCATCACGGTCGAAGGTTTCCAGCGCCGGCAGCAGGCGCGCCAGCACGGCGGCCACCACCTGGTTGCGGTCCACCACGGTGCCGGCCAGCGTATCCAGGTCCACCCACGGCTGGGTGATCTCCTCACCGAAGGCAGGCGGCATATGCACGTTGATGCCGATGCCGATGACCGCGCGCGCCGGGCCGGCGTACTCGCCACCACCTTCGGCCAGCAGGCCGACCAGTTTGCGGCCGTCCACCAGCACGTCGTTGGGCCACTTCAGCTGCGCCTGGGTGAAGCCCAGATCGTGCAGCGCTTCGGCCACGGCCACGCCGGCCACCAGGCTCAATCCGGCCAGACGGCCCAGGCCGCCTTCGAACAGGCGCAGCACCGACAGGTAGACATGGGCGGCCAGCGGCGAAGCCCAACTGCGGCCACGACGGCCGCGGCCACCGGTCTGGCGCTCGGCCAGCAGCACGCTGACCCCGCGCACTGGCGCGCTGCAGCGCAGCAATTCGGCGTTGGTGGAGTCCACCGTCCAGGCCACCTGCAGGTCGTGCAGCAGGGCCTGGGCGTCGGCAGGCAGGCGGCTGCGGATGGCCTGGGGGTCGAGCAGCTCCAGCGCCCGGGTCAGGCCGTAGCCCTCGCCCGCGCGCCCCTGGATATCCACACCAGCGGCCCTAAGTCCTTGAATCCGCTTCCAAATGGCGGCCCGGGTCTGGCCCAGCTCACGGGCCAGGGCATCGCCGGACAGGCGACCGGCAGCGAGTTTGGCCAGCAGTTGGCGATCGTCCACGGCAGTTTCCGTCAGGTCAGGCAGGAATTATGCGGGAAAGGCCGGGCAGGCGCCCGCCGGGGGGCTTCCACGGCGGGGCCGGGTTCGGGCTATGATCGGGAACTCACCTCCCCTTAACGTGGATGTCGTCAATGCGCCGTTATGCCCATTGCCTGATCCTGCTGACGATGCCGTTCGCGGCGTCTGCAACGGCAGCGCTCGATGACAGCCGGGGTGCCTGTGTGTATTCGGCGGGGGATGCCGCTTCGCAGCGCGCGCCCAGCGCCGCGCCCACCAGCGCAGCGGCCAAGCCGGCGCCGGTACGCCCTGCGGCCAGCACCACCACCGGCGGTGGCGGCGATGACGATGTGCTGCCGCGCATCCGCGCACCGAAGTGGCACAGCTACCTGCCGGGCATGTTCCGCTGATCAGGTCGTTGTTGCAGTGGCTGCGGCCGACGCCGCGGCCGATCGAAGATGCCCATTGGGATGATGCCTGCCAGCGCGCGGCATGGCTGCGCGGCCTGGATGATGCGCGGCGCGCGCGCCTGCGCGTACTGGCCACGCGCTTCCTGCACGAAAAGACCCTGACCCCGGTGGGCGGCCTGCAGCTGCAGGTGGCCGACGGCGTGCTGCTGGCGGCGCTGTGCTGCCTGCCGCTGCTGGAATTTGGCGACGTGGGGCTGCAGGGCTGGTCGCAGCTGATCATCTACCCCGATGCGTTCCGCGTGCACCGCAGCCACATGGATGCGGCCGGCGTGCTGCACGAATGGGATGACGAGCTGATTGGCGAAGCCTGGGACAGCGGTCCGCTGATCCTGTCGTGGGCCGATGTGCAGGCCGACCTGGCCGCGCCGCACGACGGCTTCTGCGTGGCCGTGCACGAGATGGTGCACAAGCTGGATGCGCTGGACGGGGCGATGGATGGCACCCCGCCACTGCCGCGCGACTGGCAACGCGAATGGGCAGCCACGTTCCAGCAGGCCTACGATGCCTTCTGCGCGCAGGTGGATGCGGGCGGGGAAACGTTGATCGACCCGTATGCGGCCGAGGCCCCGGAAGAGTTCTTCGCGGTGGCCAGTGAATACCATTTTTCCGCGCCGGATCTGTTGGCCGAGGCGTTGCCCGAGGTCGCCGCGCATCTGCGGCGGTTGTATGGCGCGCCGCCGGCGATGGTCGGGTGATTCATGTGTTCGCCGGGCAATGCCCGGCGGTGGGGATCACGGGCCCGGCGGCAGGCGTACTTCGAAGCGGGCGCCGCCCAGTTCGCTGGAACGGGCCACCAGCAGTTCGCCGCGGTAATCCTTGATCAGGTCCTGCACGATCGACAGGCCGATGCCGTGGCCCTGCACGCGCTCGTCGCCGCGCACGCCACGCTGCAGCACCTTGCCGATGTCATCCGGGGCGATGCCCGGGCCATCGTCGTCCACCGCCAGCAGCAGGCCGGCGCGGCGCGCGTTAGGCGCCGGCAACGGCTGGGCGGTCAGCAGCACGCGGCGCTTTGCCCACTTGAAGGCGTTTTCCAGCAGATTGCCCAGCAGTTCCTGCAGGTCGCCCGGTTCGCCGTGGAAGCGCGCTGCCGGGTCGATGTCGAATTCGCACAGCACGCCCTTGGCGGCGTAGACCTTTTCCAGGCCACGCACGATTTCTTCGGCGTTGGGTTCGATCGGCAGCGGTGCAGAGAACAGCTTGTGGCCCGACGATGCCGCACGCGCAAGCTGGTAGGACACCAGGTTGTTCATGCGCTGCAGCTGTACGTCCAGTTCTTCGCGCAGCGCATTGTCGCCGGCACCACTGTCCATCTGCGTGCGCAGCACGGCAATGGGTGTCTTCAGGCTGTGCGCCAGGTCGGCCAGGGTATTGCGCTGGCGCTCCAGGTTCTCGCGCTCGCTTTCAATGAAGGCGTTGATGCTGTCGGTCAGCGGCTCCAGCTCACGCGGGTGGCGCTCGCTCATGCGCTCGGTTTCGCCGCGCTGCACCTTGGTCAGCTCGGTGATCACCCGCCGCAGCGGGCGCAGGCTCCACTGCAGGATGACCGTCTGCAGCAGCAGCAGGATCAGGCCGATGCCGCCCAGGTAGAACCAGACGCGGCTGCGGAACACACGCAACTGCGCACCCAGCGCGCGCGAGTCTTCCATCACGTAGATGGTATACGGGAATTCGGTGGCCGGGTCGGCGTCGGCGTCCCACACCAGGCCCAGGCCATAGCGGTACACCGAGCCCTGGCTGCCATCGATCTGGATCATCGGCAGCGGGCCTTCGAACACTTCCTGGCGCGGCGCCAGCAGGCCACCACCCACGGTGGGCAGCATGGGGCCTTCGGCGGACATGGAATTGCCCTTGCCGTCGGGCATCACCACCTGCAGGTACAGACCACTGCCGGGCACGTCGAAGCGCGGATCCGGCGGCTGTTCGCGGATGTACAGCGAACGGTCGCGGGTGAAGTCGATGCCGGCCGCATAGGCGGTGGCGTAGTTCTTCAGGCGCTCACGCAGGTTCGCCTTCGCCGTATCGGCGAAGGCGGCATCGAGCGCATAACCGGCCAGGGCCAGGAACGCGACCAGGCCCACGGACGCGGCAAACGTCTGGCGCGCCTGCAGTGAGCGCGGCCGCCAGCGTCGGAAGAACCACAGACGGCCGGACATCATGCTATCGCCAGGGTGAGCCGGCTCAGCCCTCGTTGCGCGGAATCGCGAAACGGTAGCCGCGGCCGCGCACGGTCTCGATCGGCTTCAGTTCGCCGTCCGGGTCCAGCTTCTTGCGCAGGCGGCCGATGAACACTTCCAGCACGTTGGAGTCGCGGTCGAAATCCTGCTGGTAGATGTGTTCGGTGAGATCGGCCTTGGAGACCAGTTCACCGGCATGCATCATCAGGTATTCCAGCACCTTGTACTCGTAGCTGGTCAGGTCCACGTTGCTGCCGCTCACGCTGACCGTCTGTGCCGCCAGGTCCAGGGCCACCGGACCGCATTCCAGGGTGGGCTTGCTCCAGCCAGCGGCGCGGCGCAGCAGCGCGTTGACGCGGGCCAGCAGCTCTTCCACATGGAACGGCTTGACCAGGTAATCGTCGGCGCCCTGCTTCAGGCCTTCGACCTTGTCCTGCCAGCTGGAACGGGCGGTCAGGATCAGGACCGGGAACTTCTTGCCTTCATCGCGCAGGGCCTTGATCAGCTCCATGCCCGACATCTTGGGCAGGCCCAGGTCGATGATGCCGACGTCGAACGGCACTTCGCGGCCCATGTAGAGGCCTTCTTCGCCGTCCTGTGCTGCATCGACGGCAAAACCTTCGCGCTTGAGCCGGGCTGCCAGGGTCTCACGCAGCGGGGCTTCGTCTTCGACCAGAAGGATACGCATGAACTCTCCCTAGTGTGCTGGGTGTGGCCCGCAGGCCTGTGGGTACGGGGTGATGCGGCAACTATCCCTGTTCAGGGGTTATCGCCGCGTAGTGATGACATATCCGACCGCGGCGTGCGCGGCTGTGAACGTGCTGGGGCGGGGTCGTCCATGTAGCGGACCCGGCCCCGGTCGTCCATGTATTTCACCCGGTTGATGTCACGACCATCGAACGGCACCCGCTCGGCGCCCAGGATGTGGCCGCCGGTGGTGCGCTGCACCCGGCGCACGGCGTCGGACAACGAGCGTTCGTCGCCACGGCCACCGCGGTCGCTGCGGTCCATCATCTCCGCCCGCCCCTGGTCGCCGCGCGGCGGCTGTTGTGCCAGCGCCGAAGACAGCGGCGCAGCAGCCAGCACCACGAAGGTGGCCAGGGCAAAACGGCGGTGGAAGGGAGCGGAAGACATCGAAGCGATCCTAGCCGAGCACGGCAATTTGTTCAAAAGTCGTAAATCCGGGGATCGGGCGCCAGGCCCGACCTTTACAAATCTTTTGCAAATTCTTGGTTTTGCGCAGTGAATCCGGTCTGAACTTTTCCGGGACCGCCTCCGCTTCGTTCATCTAAGTGAACATTCGGGACGAATCAACTGCGCTTGTCAAGTCAGGAATGTGACTGCAATCACGCTGCGGCGCGGTCCGCCTCGCGCTCGGTCACCGCCAGCGCCTGCTCGACCAGCGCCCAGTCGGCGCCGGGGCGGTGTGCGCCCTCGCTCAGCACCTGGCGGAACGCGCGGCCACCGGGCTGGCCGTGGAACAGGCCCAGCAGGTGGCGGGTGATGTGCTTCAGCGCCAGGCCTTCATCCAGGCGTGCCTGCACGTAGGGGCGCAGCGCGCGCAGCAGTTCGCCGCGCGGGCGCAGCGGCGCGCCGGTGTGCAGCGCCTCCAGCTGATGCAGCAGGTAGGGGTCGTGGTAGGCCGCGCGGCCCAGCATCACGCCATCGACGTGTGCGGCCTGGGCCTGCACCGCGTCCACCGTTGCCAGGCCGCCGTTGATGACCACCGGCAGCGCCGGGCGCTCCTGCTTCAGACGGTAGGCCCAGTCGTACTTCAGCGGCGGCACTTCGCGGTTTTCCTTCGGCGAAAGGCCCTTCAACCAGGCGTTGCGCGCATGTACCACCACCATGGCAGCACCGGCCTGCACCTGGCGATCGACGAACGCGGCGAACACCGCGTAATCGTTGTCCTCGTCCACGCCCAGCCGGCACTTCACCGTTACCGGAATGTCCACCGCCGCGACCATGGCCGCCACGCACTCGGCCACCAGCTCCGGTTCGCGCATCAGGCAGGCACCGAAACGGCCGGCCTGCACGCGGTCGGACGGGCAGCCGCAGTTGAGGTTCACTTCGTCGTAGCCCCAGTCGGCGGCGATGCGCGCGGCCTGCGCCAGCAGGGCCGGATCGCTGCCGCCCAACTGCAGGGCCAGCGGCTGTTCGCTGCCGTCGAAGCCGAGCAGGCGCTCGCGATCGCCGTGGATGACGGCGTTGGCGTGCACCATTTCCGTGTACAGCCGCGCGCCGGGCGCCAGCACGCGGTGGAACACGCGGCAATGGCGATCGGTCCAGTCCATCATGGGGGCGACGGACAGGCGCAGGGAATCGGCGTAACGGGCAGTAGCGGACGTCATCGGGGCATTGATCGTGGAGACTGGCATTGCCAGTGAGATCAATAGTTTACACCGGACGGCTGAATGGCGAGGGGCGGCCCGGGAGGTGCGTGGCGACCGTTGACGCATCTGCCAATTGAACCGTGTATCCTTCTGGATACGATCAGCCCATGGCATCCCTGCACGCAACAGCGGCACTACGCGACCATGAGCAAGCTCAAGACCCTCCCTTTCGATCCGGCTGACTACCTGCAGGACGATGTTGCGATTGCAGCCTACCTGACCGAAGCGCTGGCGGCCGGCGATGCCGGCCATTTCCAGGAAGCGCTTGGCACGGTTGCGCGGGCCCGGGGCATGGGCGGCATCGCGGAGACGTCGGGCCTGGGCCGCGAGAGCCTGTACAAGGCGCTGCGACCCAACGCACACCCTCGATTCGACACGGTGCAACGCGTGCTGCTGGCCCTGGGTGTCCATCTGACGGTACAAGCCGACGCGCGGTCTGCCGTACCGGATTGACTGCATGCGGCAGAGGCCGGCGCCGGCCGGCCGCCCCAGCATTCGCCGCGGGCCCTTCTGCCCTACTGCACGCGCCCCTTCACCTGCTCCTGCTGCTGGTCCTGTGCGCGCTGGTTGAACTGGCTGTCCAGTTCCGCGCTCTGCCGGGTGCTGGCTTCCACCGACTGGGAAACGGCCTGCTGGCGGTCCACGAAGGCGCGCTGTGCGGCCGGGTCGCCCAATGCACCCTGCACCGCAAACAGTCCGCTGCCATCCGGGCGGGCGACCACATGGTCGATCTGGCCCATGCCGGCCACCTTGCTCTCGTAGGCCAGCTGGCCGGCGGCGCGTTCGGTTTCCTGTGCGCTGCCGAACAGCGGGCACAGCCCGGCCTGCGCGCGTTGCTGCTGCAGCGCCTGCAGCTTTTCCAGGGCCTGGCTGAAACGCGGGTTCTCGGCATGGCCAGCGTCGCGCATGCTGGGCGCGGCCGGCGCAGCGGCAGGTTCGGTACGTGCCGGTTCGCTGCGCGCCGGATCGGTGGCGGCATGCGCCCCCGCCTTCACCGCAGCCGGGTCGGCCAGGCGGGCCAGGGTCAGGCGCCCCGCCTTGCCGTCGTCGTCCAGGCCGTTGCTGGCCTGGAACTGCTTCACCGCCGCCAGGGTGTCCTTGCCGAAGATGCCATCCACGCCCAGTGCCGTGCCGTCGGCCGCGGTGTAGCCCAGCGCCGCCAGCTTGCCCTGCAGCGCCTTGACCTCGTCACCGCGCTCGCCCTTCACCAGCATGCCGTCGGCCATCGCCGCCGGCGCTGCGCTGCGTGCGGCCTGCGCGGCGTCGGGGCCCTGCGCATGTACCTTGCCGCCCAACGTGATGCGGTCGTTGAGCATGTCGCCCAGGTAGCGGCGGAACTGCTCGGGTTCCACTTCGATGTGCGCGTGCACGGCCTTGGTGCCTGCGTTCGACTGCTTCACCAGCGGCGCGCCGTATTCGACGAAGTCGCCGTTCTTGTACGGCGAAGACCCCACCGCGCCGTGCAGCACTTGGCCAACCAGTTCGCGCCGCGGATCGCCGGCGGGGTGGCTGTAGATCGCGATGCCGTTGGTCGGGTCCTTCAGGAACTGCACGTAGCCGGCCACCGGGTTGGGGATCATCACGTCGCGGTTGGCCAGGCGGTCGGTCAGGATCAGGTCCTTGCGCACCAGCGGAATGCCGTTCCGGTCGCCGCTGGTGCGGATGTTCTCCATTTCGCCTTCCACCATGCCCGACTGGCGGTCGGCCTTGCTGGCATCGCCGGTACGCACGGCTTCGGCATTGGTGTTGGGATGGTGGATCTTCAGCAGTCGATAGGCCGCCTCCCCGCTCATGCCATGGTCCAGCGTGCGGTTGCTGGTGACGTTGCCGTACGGCTCGACCACCGTGATGCGGCCACCCCCAGGGGCAGCGGCGGCAGCTGGGGCCGGTGCCTGCGCGTGGCTGCGCTCGGCCGCCGGCGCACGCGTCTGCGTTCCCGCGCCAAGCGCGGCCAGCGTATCGCGGCCGGCCTTGCCATCTTCCTCGAGCCCGTGCGCCTTCTGGAACTGGCGCACCGCATGTTCGGTGTTGCCGCCGAAATCGCCATCGGGGTTCAGCGCCTTGCCGTCCTTGCCGGTGTAGCCGGCCTGCGCCAGCTTCTGCTGCAGGGCCTGCACTTCGGCACCGCGCTCACCCTGCACCAGCACGCCGTCGGCCATCGCGGCGCGTGCGGCATGGCCGCCGCGTGGGCGATGCAGTGGCTCGCCGAACGCCTGTTCGTAGGTCTTGCCCTGGTAGTCCTGCGGGTGGCGGTTGACCTGCTCGTACCGCGCCAGCCCGACCAGATCCGCCTTTTCATTGAGCGTGCGTTCGCGCAGCGCAGGCCATTGCGTGGGTGAGCTTTCGAAATGTCTTTGCACGTTGTCGTGCTTGTAGTCCTGCACCGCGCGTACGATCTGTTCGTCGCTCAGCTCGGACAGCTTGTAATCGTCGCCGTAGGCCGCCTTCAGGCCGTTGACGAACACACCGCGGGTCATGTTGCGGTACTGCACCGAGGTGCTCCACAGCGCGTCCTGCACCGCCGGGCCACGCCCCTGCAGATCCACGCCCGCGTCCTTCAGGCGACCCAGCTGTTTGTCGTAGTACTGGTGCTGGATGAAGTCGTGCTGGTCATTGGCGAAGGCCCCCTTGTCGCGCTCGGCGACCTCTTTCCAGCGATCGTTGAAGGCCTGGGTGGCCGGCGTCAGGCCACGGAACTGGGCACCGTAGCGCGAGCCCGCCAGGTATTCGTCCACCCCGCCCACCGCGCTGGCGAACTGGTAGGTGCCATAGGACACGCCGCCGTGGTCGCCCCTGCCGGAGGAGATCCAGCCGGGCCCGCGATTGCTGGTTTCATAGCTGGCAGACGTCTGGCCGCGATGCCAGCCGTCCATCGCCTTCTTTGCGTCGGTCACCACGTCCATGCTGCAGGTCTCCTTACGGTAAGCGGTTCGATGGGATCAACTCAGGGCCGGTGGGTCTCAGCGTTCAGCTGGTCCACGCGGTTGGCCACGCGGTTGATGCGGCAGGACTGTGCATCCAGCATCTGGCCCTGGCCGTCGGTACGCGGGTCCCAGCTGCAGTGGCGATCGGTGTCGGACCACCAGGCAGCCTGCGCGTCCATCCAGTCGTCTTTTTCCTTGCTGTCCGGGCTGGCCACCTTCGTTGCGACGATCTGCGCCAACCGGTCTTCCTGGTAGCGCAGCTCTTCATCGCCGCAGGCCTGCAGGGCGGGCGTCACGCCGTCGGAGGCATCCACGCAGGCGGTGTACTGCGGACGCAGCGTGGCCTTGTTGTACGAGTCATCCGGGCGCGCGGCCGGGAAGTCATCATCATCGGCGTCGGCTGACGTGGTGCTGCCGGGTGCAGCGGGCGCTGACTGCGGGGCCGTGGCGAGTGCGCTGGTCGTGGCAGCTGCGGCCACGGGCGCAGCCGGCACGGCCGCGTCCGCACTTGTGTCCTTGCACGCTGCGAGCCCCGTGCCGACGGCCAGGGCGAGCACGAGCGCACCGGCATGGGCGGACAGCGCGCGACCGATGCACGGGAAAAGCGTCATTGCCTTCATTGCTCATTTCTCCTTGAAAACGGGATCACTGAAGACCCGGTGCCAGCGTGTGCGCCTGCAGCTCGACAGCACGGCTGGCGTAGCGATTGATGCGGCACGACTGCGCGTCCAGCAGCGCACCCACATGGTCACTAATGGGTGCGCAACGCTTGCCGGTGTCTATGGCCCAAAAGGCCTGCTCGTTCATCCAGCGGTCCTTGGCCGGGCTGTCCGGGCTGGCCATCAGGCGCGCCACCTGCACGTCCAGCTGCTTCTGTTGGTACGAAAACTCGGCGGCATCGCACGCCTCGAGCGTGTCATCCATGCCTCGGGCATGCTGCACACAGCGGGTGTACTGCGGGCGCAGCGAGGCCTGGGTGAAGGAGGCATCGCGTGGGCGGATGTGCGCCAGCAGGGCATCGGCGCGGTAGGCCACGCGGGACAGCCGGCACTCCTGCGCGGCCTGCAGCGCATCCACTGCGGCGTTGGCGGCCGCGGTGCAATAGTGGTCGGTATCGCGGCGCCACGCCGCTTCGGTGGCCGCGAAGGCCGCGCTGGCCTCGCCATTCAATCCCGCCACGAGGGTGCCGGTCGTCGCCTGCAGATGCTTCTGATGGTAGGCCAGTTCTTCCCTGCCACAGGCCTGCAGGGTGCCCGCGTGCTGCACGCCTTCCACGCAGCGGAAGTAGGCCGGCCGCAGGCGCCCGGCGCTGTAGGAGGCATCGGGATAACGGGCGGCGGCGGGCGCCTGCGCGGGGGGCGGCGCGGACGCTGCAGCCGACGCCATGGGCGCTGCGGGCTGGCAGGCGGCCAGGGCCGTGCACAGCAGCAGCGATGCCACGCGCCGGCCCAGCAGCACCTGTTCGTAGCCCGTGCGGAGTGTCGTTGCCAGCATCACCTGCGTCTCCCTGCGAGTGGACGGCAGCTGCCGTACCAGGCTGGGCCGTCCGTCGGCCCCATCACCCAGCCATGCTAAGGCAGCCTCCGCAGCAGATGCCTGACTGGATTCATGTTGCGTGAGGGCGGTCGCAGATCCCCGTTACAGGGGCAGCCGTGGCGGCGGTCGTCCCGCGTTGACGACCCGCCCCCGGCCAGCCGCTATAGTTCGGCGCTCGCCATGGACTGGATGCGTAGAACAGATGAAGCAGCACACGCGGATGAACATGCCCCTGACCGCCCTGATGGTGGCCGCCCTGGCCATCGGCACGGCCAGTGCCGCGCCGGCCACCAGCGGCCTCAGCCCCATGTTCACCGCCTGCCGCGACAGCGCGCAGGGCGCGATCGAACAGGCGGCGTGCCTGTCGGCGGAAAGCACCCGCCAGGACCAGCGCTTGAACCAGGCCTACACGCAGCTGCAGGCCCGCCTGAGCGGCGACAACCGCACCAAGCTGGTCAATGCACAGCGCGCATGGCTGCAGTCGCGCAGCCGCGACAACGAGCTGGATACCGCCCTGTATGACAACTCGCAGGTGGGCAACCTGCAGGGTGGGCTGGACGATGTGCTGCGCCTGAGCGCGCGTGCCGACCAGCTGCAGAAGTACCTGCAACTGCTGGACTGAGCCGGCAGGGGCCGGGCGCCCACTGCAACGCCCGGCCTTCAATCCCTCAGCGTGCCCGCGGAGGCCCGGACTCGCCCGCGCGCGCGCGGCCGTGCCACTCGTGGTGGGTCTGCTTCCAGCGGCCGCCTTCGGTCGCCACCCACTGCAGGGTCCAGGTTTCGACCTGGCCCCCCGGCCGTTCATTTGTCAGCGTGACCTGCTCGCCGGGCGCACCCGATGCGGGCAGCGGAAACGGCGCGCCTTCCACCCACCGTGCGGTGTAGGTCGCCCCGTCCTGGCGCTGGCGCAGGGTCAACGTTTCCGGGTCCATCATGCGGCGATTGGCGTCGGGCACACGGTCCAGCCAGTCAAGAATCGCCTTCGCTTCGGGCGTTCCCGCACGATGGTGGGACACGTGTTCGACGATGGTGGTCGGGGTGGCGGCGCCGGGCGCGGCGGCAACCGTGGCCGGCAGTGTGGCCAGGCCAAGGGCCAGCAGCAGCGGCAACGAACCAGCGTAGGCCCTGCGTGCAGTCATGGATCGTCCTTGAAGGTGTGCGTGATGGCACAGACCGATCATGGCCGCGGCGACGGCGGGTTTCAATCAGGGAGATTGCAGGTGCCCGCCGGCCGGGCCGCCGTCAGTGCGCGCCGCCGCGACCGCCCACCTGTTGGATCAGGGTCTGGCTGGCAGCGTTGAGGCCCACCACCGTTACCTGCGCGCCATGCGCGGCCAGCTTTTCCTGCGCGCGTTCCAGCGCCGCCACTGCGGTCAGATCCCACAGGTGGGCCTCGCGCAGGTCGATCTGCACCTTCGGCGCCACGTGCTGGTAATCGAAGGCCGCGCCCAGCTGCCCGGCCGAGGCGAAGAACACCTGGCCGCGCACCCGGTAGACCTGTTCGTCGCCCACGGTTTCGTGCTGCACATCCAGCATGCGGCCGACCTTGCGGGCGAAGAACAGCGCCGACAGCAGCACGCCGCTGAGCACGCCCTTGGCCAGATCATGCGTGGCCACGGTGACCACCACGGTCAGCAGCATCACCGCCGAAGAACTGCGCGGATGGGTGCGCAGATCGCGCAGCGAGCGCCAGCTGAAGGTGCCGATGCTGACCATGATCATCACCGCCACCAGCGCGGCCATCGGAATCTGCCGCACCAGATCGCTGCCGTACACCACCAGCAGCAGCAACAGCACGCCGGCCACCAGGCACGACAGACGGCCGCGTCCGCCGGAGGTCACGTTGATGACCGACTGGCCGATCATCGCGCAGCCGGCCATGCCGCCGAGGAAACCGGTGAGCGTGTTGGCCACGCCCTGGCCGACGCATTCGCGGTTGCGCTCGCTGGGCGTTTCGGTGATGTCCTCGACGATCTGCAGGGTCATCATCGATTCCAGCAGCCCGACCACGGCCAGGGTGGCCGACACCGGCAGCAGGATGCGCAGGGTTTCCCAGGTGAAGGGCACATCGGGCATGAGGAAGTGCGGCAGGCTGTCGGGCAGCTGGCCCATGTCGCCCACGCTGCGCACGTCGATGCCGAAGCCGATGACCGCGGCGGTAAGCACCACGATCGCCACCAGGGGCGAGGGCACCGCGCGGGTGATGCGCGGCAGCAGGTAGATGATGGCCAGCGCCGCGGCGCACAGCACGTACACGGTGGGGCCACGGCCGATCAGTTCGGGCATCTGCGCCAGGAAGATCAGGATGGCCAGTGCGTTGACGAAGCCGGTGATGACCGAGCGCGATACGAAGCGCATCAGCGAACCCAGTTTGAACACGCCGGCCAGCACCTGCAGCAGGCCGGCCAGGATGCTGGCGGCGAACAGGTACTGCAGGCCGTGGTCCTTCACCAGATCGACCATGACCAGGGCCATGGCGCCGGTGGCGGCGGAGATCATGCCCGGGCGACCACCGGCAATGGCGGTGACCACGGCGATGGAGAACGCCGCGTACAGGCCCACCTTGGGGTCGACGCCGGCAATGAGCGAGAAAGCGATGGCCTCGGGAATCAGGGCCAGGGCGACGACCATGCCGGACAGCAGGTCACCACGGATGTTGCCGAGCCATTGCTGGCGCAGGGGATAGGACGTTTGCATGGGAAAACTCCGCGCGCACGCGGGCGTGGCCACGTGGCGCTGTCAATCAGGAGCGGTCAATCACAACCAGTCAATCACTGGCAGTCGACCAACGGTCGACTCTACCCGGGGGTAGGTACGTGGGAGGGGCGCAGTCTACGGGAAGCGGCGCGGCGGGGATAGCGCAGGCATGGCCCGGCTCTACAATGGAAGCATGGCCGCCGACCGCCCACAGTTCTTCGATCCCAGCAGTGAACAGGGCGTGCTGCGCCTGTCCATCGCCGCCTCGCTGCTGCTGGCCGCCGCCGCCGTGGTGTTCGGGCTGCTGGCCAATTCCTCGCTGATCATCTTCGACGGCATCTACGGCCTGATCGACGTGGTGATGACCTGGCTGTCACTGCTGGTAGCCCGGCTGATCGCCCTGTCCACCAATACCGATGCGCTGCAGTCGCGGTTGAACCAGCGCTTCACCATGGGCTTCTGGCACCTGGAGCCGATCGTGCTGGGGGTCAGTGGGACGCTGATGATCGGCGCGGCGCTGTACGCACTGGTCAATGCGGTGGATGCGCTGATGTCTGGTGGGCGGCATATCGCGCTGGGCCCGGCCATCATCTTCGCCGGCCTGTCCATCGTGGCCGAGGGCACGCTGGCGTGGTTCATCGTGCGCGCCAACCGTCGCATCGGTTCGGAATTCATTGCGCTGGACGCAAAGAACTGGGTGATCGCCGCCAGCATGTCGGCCTGCTACCTGGTCGCGTTCCTGGGCGGGGTGCTGGTACGCGGCACCTCGCTGGCCTGGGTGGGGCCGTATATCGACCCGGCCATCCTGGCCTTCGTCTGCGTGCTGGTGATGATCGCCCCGCTGGGCACGGTGCGCCGGGCGCTGGCCGGCATCCTGCTGGTCACCCCGCCGGAACTGCAGGCGCACGTGGATGCAGTGGCGCGCGACGTCGTGGCCCGGCATGGCTTCGTCGAACACCGCAGCTACGTGGCCCAGGTGGGGCGTGGCGAGCAGATCGAGCTGTTCTTCGTGGTGCGCGAGGACGACCCGCCGCGGGCGCTGCTGGAATGGGACCGGCTGCGTGACGAGATCGGCGATGCACTGGGCGATGCCTCGCCAGACCGCTGGCTGACCATCATGTTCACCACCGACCGCGAATGGACGATCTAGCACCACCGGACGATCCATCAATATTTGCGGACGATCTGTCACCCAGCGTCCATGAAAAGCGGGCAAAGTAGCTCCATCGAAACACCCACCCACTGACCAGGAGCATCCCATGTCCATCGAAAAGGTTCTGTACACCGCCCAGGCCACCTCCACCGGCGGCCGTGAAGGCCGTTCGGTCTCGTCCGACAACGTGCTGGACATCCAGCTGTCCACCCCGCGCGAGCTGGGCGGCGCCGGCGGCCCGGGCACCAACCCGGAGCAGCTGTTCGCAGCCGGCTACTCGGCCTGCTTCCTGGGCGCGCTGAAGTTCGTGGCCGGCCAGGCCAAGGTCGCCCTGCCCGCCGACACCACCGTGACCGGCAAGGTCGGCATCGGCCAGATCCCGACCGGTTTCGGCATTGAAGCCGAACTGACCATCAACGTGCCGGGCGTGCCGCGCGAGCAGGTGGAAGAACTGGTGCAGAAGGCCCACATCGTCTGCCCGTACTCCAACGCCACCCGCGGCAACATCGACGTGACCCTGATCGTTGCCTGATGCAGCCAAGGGTCGGCGGGGCCGGATCCCTTTGCCAACCGGCAAAGGGCTCTGACCCCACTGCCCCCCTGCGCAGGATCGGGGTCAGAGCCCTTTCGCGTTGCGAAAGGGATCCGACCCCGGTATCCGACCCCGCAATAAAAAATGGGCGGATGCCGGTCGAAACCGGGCATCCGCCCATCCCACCTCGGGTGGGCCCCGGCACAGGGCCGGGGACGCATTCGCTTATTTGTCGCTGGTAATGAGCTGCACCACGCTGGAGAAATCCAGCTTGCCGCGGCCGGCCTGGTGGTTCATCGAGTACAGGTTGCGGGCCACTTCGCCCAGCGGGATCGAGGCGCCAACGCTCATCGCCGCTTCCACGGCCAGCCCCATGTCCTTCAGCATCAGATCGCTGCCGAAGCCGCCGCTGTAGCCGCGCGAGGCCGGCGCGTTTTCCAGCACGCCCGGCCACGGGTTGCACACTTCGGTGGCCCAGCTGCGGCCGGTGCTGACCGCCATCATCTGCGACAGCACCTTCGGGTCCAGACCGTGCGCCACGCCCAGCGCGATGGCTTCGCCGGTGACGGCCATGATCACGCCCAGCGCCATGTTGTTGCACAGCTTGGCGACCTGGCCGGCACCGCTGGCGCCCACGTGGAAGATGTTCTTGCCCATTGCCTGCAGCACCGGGCGGGCGCGCTCCAGCGCGTCCTCTTCGCCACCGACGATGAAGGTAAGGGTGCCGGCCTGGGCACCGGCGGTACCGCCGGAAACCGGCGCATCGATCATCTGCAGGCCGCGTGCGGCGGCCGCTTCGGACACCTTCCGCGCACTGGCCGGGGCAATGGTGCTGCAGTCGATGACCAGCGCGCCGGCCGGAATGGCGGCCAGGAGGCCATCGTCACCCAGGTACACGCCTTCGACGTGGCGGCTGGCCGGCAGCATCGAGATCACGACCTCGGCATCGGCCAGGGTCTCGCGCGCCGACGCGGCAGCACTGGCGCCGGCATCGACCGCCGCCTGCACGGCGGCCGGCACCAGGTCGAACACGCGTACGCTGTGGCCGTTCTTGACCAGGTTGGCGGCCATCGGGCCACCCATGTTGCCCAACCCGATGAATGCAATGCGGCTCATGCAAGGCTCCTTTCAGCCATGGGGGTACCCAGGTCGGCCAGCGGATGCGCGGCGTCGGCCCAGGGGGATACAAAGAAGGTGTCGGCCCAGGCGGTGGTGGCCTCGGCCAGGGTGGCCGGGCTCCACTGCGGGTTGCGGTCCTTGTCGATCAGCAGCGCGCGGATGCCTTCGGCGAAATCGCCATGGGCCGCGCAGTGCAGTGCGGTGATGTACTCCAGGCGGTAGACGCTGGCCAGGTCCCGGCCGGCGTTGCGCCGCTGCAGTTCGAAGGCCAGCCGCGCCGAACCCGGTGCACCGGCGGCCAGCGTCTTCTGCGCGGTCTGCAACCAGGCATCGTCGGTCTGCAGCGTGCTGATGCGATCGATGATCGCGGGCAGGTCATCGCCTTCGCACAGCGCATCGACCGTCGCGGCATTGGCCAGCAGCGGGCCGGTGGCAGCATCGCTGGCATGCGACTGCAGCAGCTGGCTCAGGCGTTCGTGGTTGTGCGCGGCATCGGCGGACCATGCCACCTGCAGCAGCGCATCGAACACCGCGCTGCGACGTTCCTCGGCCACGTGCAGATCTGCCAGGCCGGCATAGATGGCATCGCCGGGGTTCAGCAGCGCACCGGTCAGGGCCAGGAACAGGCCGGCCCTGCCCGGCACGCGCGGCAGCAACCAGCTGCCACCCACATCGGGGAACAGGCCCACGGTGATTTCCGGGAAGGCCAGCTTGGAACGCTCGCTGACCACACGATGGCTGGCGCCGGACATCAGGCCGATGCCCCCGCCCATCACGATGCCATGGCCCCAGCACAGGATCGGCTTGGGATAGGTGTGGATGAGGTAATCGACGCGGTATTCAACGTCGAAGAATTCGGCGGCGTAGGCGTTGTCGCGGATATCGTGGTGGCCGGCGTCGCGGAAGGCAACCATGGCCTTGTGCAGGCTGTGCAGGTCACCACCGGCGCAGAATGCCTTTTCACCAGCGCCCTGCAGCACCACCATCGCGATACTGTCATCCTCGGCCCAGGCGTTGAGCTGCTTCAGCAGCAGGTGCGCCATCGCCAGCGAGAAGCCGTTGAGCGTGCGCGGCGCGTTCAGCGTGGCGATGCCGATGCGCGTGCCGTTGCCGGCCACGCGCGCTTCGAACAGCACCGGTGCTTCGTCGGCAACGGTGTCGGTGCTCATGCGTTCTTCCACTGCGCGGCGCGCTTTTCCAGGAAGGCGGTCACGCCCTCGACCTGGTCGGCCGTGTCGAACAGATCGACGAAGGCTTCGCGCTCGGCCACCAGTGCCGCGGCGTGGGTGCCGGTGCGGGTGGACTGCACCAGGGTCTTGCAGGCGGCGATGCTGGTCGGGCTCTGCTTGCCGGCCTTCTTCGCCCATTCCAGCGCCAATGCCTTGGATTCGCCCTTGCCGACCTTTTCTTCGGCCAGGCCAATGCGCAGTGCGGTGTCGGCATTGATGCGCTCACCCAGCAGGATCATGCGCTTGGCCCAGCCCTCGCCAACCAGGCGCGGCAGGTTCTGGGTGCCACCAGCGCACGGCAGCAGGCCGACGGTGGCCTCCGGCAGTGCGACCTGGGCGTGGTCTTCGATGATGCGCAGATCGCAGGCCAGCGCGCATTCCAGGCCGCCGCCCATGGCGTAGCCGTTGATGGCAGCGATCGACACGCCACGGAATGCGGACAGCGCTTCGAAGGCCTCACCGAAACGACGCGCGGCTTCGCGTGCAGCGGCCTTGTCGCCCGATGCGAACTGGTTGAGGTCGGCGCCGGCGGAGAAAAATTTCTCGCCGTCACCGGTGATCACCAGGGCGTAGATGTCGCGGTCTGCGTTGAGCGCGCCCACCAGGTCGCGCAATGCGGCCAGGCTGTGCACGGTCCAGGTGTGCGCCGGCGGGTTGTGCAGGGTGACCACCGCGGTGTGGCCATCGGCCTCGACCTTCAGGCCCACGTGTTCCTGGGTACGCCAATCCTTCATCGCAGTTCCTCTTCGGTGTTGAGCAGGTGGCGGGCCACGATCACCCGCATGATCTCGTTGGTGCCTTCCAGGATCTGGTGCACGCGGCTGTCGCGCAGCAGGCGCTCGATCGGGTATTCGCGGATGTAGCCGTAACCGCCGTGGATCTGCAGCGCTTCGTTGCAGATCTTGAAACCGGCATCGGTGGCGAAGCGCTTGGCCATCGCACACCACACGTTGGCGTCGCTGGCGCCGGCGTCGAGCTTGCGCGCGGCCGAATGCACCATCTGCCGCGCGGCCACCAGTTCAATGGCCATGTCGGCCAGCTTGAACTGCAGGGCCTGGAAGTCGGCCAGCGCCTTGCCGAACTGGCGACGCTCGCCCATGTAGCGGCGTGCGGCATCCAGCGCGCCCTGCGCGGCACCCAGCGAACAGGCGGCGATGTTGATGCGGCCGCCGTCCAGCCCCTTCATCGCCAGCTTGAAGCCGCCGCCTTCCTCTCCCAGAAGGTGGCTGACCGGCACGCGCACGTTTTCGAAGGTGATGCCACGGGTGGGCTGGCTGTTCCAGCCCATCTTCTCTTCCTTGCGGCCATAGCTGATGCCCGGCAGGTCGGCCGGCACCGCGATGGCGCTGACGCCGCCGGCACCGGCACCGCCGGTACGCGCCATCACCACCAGCAGTTCGGTAGCACCGGCGCCGGATATGAAGGCCTTGGAACCGTTCAGCACATACACGTCGCCATCGCGCACCGCGGTGGTCTTCAGCGAGGCGGCGTCGGAGCCGGCGCCCGGCTCGGTCAGGCAGTACGAGGCCAGCTTGCTGCCCGACGACAGATCGCTGCCCCACGCGTCGCGCAGTGCGTCCTGGCCCCACTTGGACACCATCCACGAGGCCATGTTGTGGATGCTGATGTACGCCGCGGTCGACGGATCGACGTTGGCGAGCTCCTCGATGACGACGGCGGCGTCCAGACGGCTCAGGCCGCTGCCGCCCACTTCCGGGTCCATGTACAGACCGCAGAAGCCCAGTTCACCGGCCTTGGCGATCGCCTCGCGCGGAAAGATGCCCTCCGCATCCCATCGCGCGGCGTGCGGCGCCAGTTCGGCCTGTGCGAAGTCACGCGCGGCTTCGCGGTACGCCTGCTGCGCTTCTTCCTGGTCCGTCGTCATCGAGTGGCTCATGGCTGCTCCCGCCCTTACTTCAGGCTGATGGTGGTGTTGACGCCGTGGCTCAGCGTCTCGTCATCGAACCAGCGTGCGGTGACGGTCTTGGTCTGGGTGTAGAACAGCACCACCTGCTTGCCGTACGGGCCCAGGTCGCCCAGCTTGGACGCGCGCGAACCGGTGAACGAGAACAGCGGCACCGGCACCGGAATCGGCACGTTGATGCCGACCTGGCCCACGTCGATGTCTTCCTGGAACTTGCGCGCGGCCGCGCCAGACTGGGTAAACAGTGCGGTGCCGTTGCCGTTGGGATTGCCGTTGACCATCGCGATGGCGTCTTCCAGCGTTTCCGCTTCCAGGATCACCAGCACCGGCCCGAAGATTTCTTCCTGGTAGATGCGCATGTCGGTGGTGACACCGGCAAAGATGGTCGGGCCGACGAAGTTGCCCTTCTCGAAACCGTCGACCTGCGGCTTGCGGCCGTCCAGCACCAGCTTGGCCCCCTGCTCCACGCCCGAGGCGATCAGGCCTTCCACGCGCTCGCGGGCGCTGCAGGAAATGACCGGGCCGACATCGGTGCCGGCCACGGTGCCGCCGCTGACCTTCAGGGTCTGCGCCTTGGCAACCAGGTCCTGCACCCAACCGCGTGCCTCACCCACCAGCACCAGGGTGGAGGCGGCCATGCAGCGCTGGCCGGCCGCACCGAAGGCGGCGCCGACCATCGCGTTGAGGGTCTGTTCCTTGTTGGCGTCCGGCAGCACCACGGCGTGGTTCTTGGCGCCCATCATGCACTGCACGCGCTTGCCGGCCAGCGAGGCACGGTTGTACACGTGGGTGCCGACACGGGTGGAACCGACGAACGACACCGCCTTGATGTCCGGGTGGTCGCAGATCGCGTTGACCACCTCTTCGCCACCGTGGACGACGTTCAGCACGCCCTTGGGAATGCCGGCTTCCAGCGCCAGTTCGACCAGGCGCATGGTCACCATCGGGTCCTGCTCGGACGGCTTGAGGATGAAGGTGTTGCCCGTTGCAATCGCCATCGGGAACATCCACAGCGGAATCATCGCCGGGAAGTTGAACGGGGTGATGCCGGCGCACACGCCCAGCGGCTGCATGATCGTGTAGGTATCCACGCCATTGGCCACGTTGTTGGCCAGCTCGCCCAGCTGCAGGTTGCCGATGGCGGCGGCGTGCTCGACCACTTCCAGGCCGCGGAACACATCGCCTTCCGCATCGGGCAGGGTCTTGCCCTGTTCGGCGGTGAGGATGTGGGCCAGCTCGCTCATGTTTTCGCGGATCAGCTGCTGGTACTTCAGGAAGATGCGCGCGCGGGTACCGATCGGGGTCTTGCGCCAGGTCTTGAAGGCTTCCTTGGCGGCGGCGACGGCGGCATCCACTTCGCTGGTGGTGGCGAACGGCACCTGCGCCAGCACGTCCTGGGTGGCCGGGTTGACCACGTCCTGCCAGTGGGAGGTGGCCGATTCGATGAACTGGCCATCGATCAGCATGCGGATACGGGGCGCTGCAACAGTCATGACGACAATCCCACGGGCTCGAAAGATGCTTGGCATTATTCACAGCACCCACCTCGATTTCCGGGCTGAATCCGCTTAATCTGGCCAACACGCCAGACGATTCCTGTTAATTCTGTGAATTTCCAGCCTTCCCAGCGCCAGTTGGGCCTGCGCCTGCTGCGGCTGCGCGAGCAGCGCGGCTACAGCCAGGTTGATCTGGCGCGCGCCTTGGGCCTGTCGGCCAGCTACCTGAACCAGATCGAGCGCAACAAGCGCCCGCTGACACCGGCGGTACAGCAGAAGCTGGGCGAGGTGTTGGGCGATGTTTCCGCCCTGTTCGACGACGATGAGCCCGCTGCACTGCAGGAATCGTTGGGCGAGACCCTGCGCGACCTGGGCCTGGCCGATGTCAGTGCCACCGAACTGCGGGCCCTGGCTGGCAACCTGCCGCAGGTCAGCCGCGCCCTGCTGGACCTGCACCGCCGCCACCTGGCCCTGCGCGAGCATGCCGCGGCACTGGAATTCCAGCTGGGTGAGCCCGGCGCCGGCAGCACCCTGCCGGCCGGTGACCAGGTGCGCGAGTTCTTCAACCGCATGCACAACCACATTCCCGAACTGGATGAACTAGCCGAACGCCTGTTCGCCGAATGGGGGCTGGCACCGGGCCACGTGGCGCCGCGCCTGCGCCAGCTGCTGGCCGACCGCCACGGCGTGCTGGTGGAAGTGGCCGCGCTGCAGGCCGGGCGCGAGAAGCGCCAGTACGACGCTGGCAGTCGCACGCTGTGGTTGCCGGATTATCTGGAACCGGGCCAGCAGGCGTTCCAGATGGCGGCCGAGCTGGCCCTGCGCGGCTACCTGCCGCAGATCGATGCGGTGGTGGCGCGCGCGGGCTTCCACGATGACGCGCGTATCGCGCAGGCGCGGATCGGCCTTTCCAACTACTTTGCCGGTGCGCTGGTGATGCCCTACATGCGCTTCCTGCGCGCGGCCGAGGCGAGCAGTTACGACATTGAACTGCTGGCACACCAGTTCGGCGTGGGGTTCGAAGCGGTCTGCCACCGGCTGAGCACGCTGGCGCGGCGCAGTGCGCCCGGGCTGCCGTTCTTCTTCATCCGCGTGGACCGTGCCGGCAATGTGTCCAAGCGCCATTCGGCCACCGATTTCCATTTCTCGCAGGTAGGCGGTTCGTGCCCCTTGTGGATCGTCTACGAGGCGTTCAACCAGCCCGGGCGCATCCTGACGCAGACCGCGCGCATGCCCGATGGGCGGCGCCATTTCTGGTTGGCGCGGCAGGTCAGCAGCGGGCCGGTGGGGCATGGCCAGCCGCGCAAGACCTTCGCGGTGGCGCTGGGCTGCGACCTGCAGCATGCCGAGCGACTGGTGTATTCCCTGGGGCTGGATGTGCAGAGCCCGGGCAATTCGGTGTCGATCGGGCCGGGTTGCCGGGTGTGCCCGCGCGAGGACTGCATGCAGCGCGCGTTCGTGCAGTTGCCGGGGAGGTAGGTTCTTCTGCAGGGCTGCGCCCTGCGCCCCTGTAGAGTCGAGCCATGCTCGACTGAAGCGACGGGTAGGTGCCCACCTGGGTGGGCACGCTCTGGGCCTGCGCGGAATGCATCCACGCATGGCGTGGATCTACTGGTAGGTGCCCACCTTGGTGGGCACGCTCTGGCCGTGCGCGGAATGCATCCACGCATGGCGTGGATCTACTAATCCCAATACACGGTCAGCACGCGGTGGCCTTCCGAGGGTACGGGGGCGTCGATGTGCTGGCCGTAGGGCCAGCCTTCGCCCACGCCGTCGCATTCCAGACCCTGCAGCCACCCTTCTACGGTCTCGACGTCGGCGCGGGTCAGCACATGCACGTTCTCGGCAGCAGGCCATTCGCTGTCGTCTTCCAATGCGCTGCCCCAGTCCTGGTGCAGGCCGACGTACACACCTTCCACTTCGGGCTTTTCGGCAATCACGGCCAGGCGCGCGTACAGCTCGGCAATCGGCGGGCGGCCGAAACCCCATTGGTTGGGCGCGATGCATTCTTCGAAATCATTGCCTTCGAAGTACGCGGCCAGTGGCACCACCGGCAGGTGCTCCGGGTCGCGGGCATCGAGGCGTTCAAGCAGATCCAGCAGTTCCTGGCGGGCAGACATCCACAGCTCCTTGCAGCATGAAGCACGATTGTATCGATCGCGCTCAGTAGATCGGTGTCACCTTCATCTGCGGCAGCGGACGCGGTGCGCCTTCGGTCAGGTCCGGGCCCAGGTCTTCCCAGGTGCGGCCCTGTTCCACCATCAGCCCCCACAACTGCTGCGACGCCTGGCGCTTGTCTTCCGACCCCAGCTTGTACGACGGCGGCACCGGCTCACCCACGGCAACGGTGGAATAGGCGGCACGGTAGGCCAATACCTGCTGCGCTGGGTCGTCGGTGCGCGCCACTTCGAGCGTGTAGCGCTGGTAGGCCGAAGCCAGGTTGCGCCAGCGGATCCAGTAGTGGTTCTCGAACGAGAACGCACAGAAGCGCGCGCCGGCCAGGCTGCCCTTGTCGGCAATTCGGGTCAGCACGTCCTGCGGCATGTCCAGGTTCATGCCGCCTTCGTCGCCCTGCAGGCTGACGTGCACGATGCGGTCGCGGTAGCCGGGCGCGCGCGCCTGCAGCAGGTCGCGCCAGTTCTGCATGGTGGCCACCACGGCGAACAGGAAGCGACCCAGTTCACCGGCAGCCAGCGGCGTGGCAATGGACTGGTAGTGGCGCTGCCAGCCATGGCGGTTGCCGGTGGGCAGGAACACTGACTTTTCCAGGGCCGCGCGCGTACTGCCGCCGTGGCTCACTTCTTCGGCGTGCTGCGGGTACACCAGGTTGATGGCGAACGTGGGCCAGCGCGGCATTGCCGCGTCGAACAGGTGGATGGGGAAGTTGCTGCTGATGCCGCCATCGGAGAACCAGCACACGCGGAAGGCGGTGATCACCGGGCCGCATGCCTGGCCGGCGCTGGTCAGCCCTTCCATGCTGTCGGCCACGCTGTGCTCCTGCGTGGCCGGCGCTGCCGCCGGTTCGCAGCGGCGCTCGCGGCGGGCCGGTTCGTGCAGCGGCACGGCGCTGATCAGCAGCGGGAAGCTGAGGCTCATGCGTGTGGCCACCAGCACCGGCAACTGCGCGCCCTGCGGCAGATGGTAGTACTGGCGCCCGTCCACCTGCAGCGGCGCACCGGCCTGCTGCACCAGCCAATCCACCACGCTGGCCGGGAACAACTGGGCGAATTCCTCGCGCAGGAACCAGAACTGCGCCCCGCCCAACGGCAGGGTGCGCGGTTCGTTGTGGGACACACAGGTGGTGATCATCTGCAGGCTGATGGCCTGCGGGCTGTGCGGTTCGCCGGCATAACGCGGTGCATCGTGCAGATCGGCGAAGGTGAGCGGAGCGTCCAGCGGCTTGCCCGCCAACTGCTGCAGGCGCGCGTGCAGCCAGTCGGTCAGCGCCGGGGTCTGCGGATCGCGCCCCAGCCCACTGCACAGGCCCAGCAGGTTGCGCCGCGCCACCCGCGCCACGCGCAGCGCTGCACCGGCCACACCGGCGCCATAGGCGCACAGCAGCGACGGCAGCAGGGTAGCCGCCACACCGCTCCAGCCGCCGCCCCAGCCGCCCAGCGCCAGCAGCAGGGCCAGCGACACCAGCACTTCCAGCGGCGCGATGGTGAACACGGCCACGGCCAGGCACAGCAGCTTGCGCGGCCAGCGCGCCTTGCCGGTCAGCACTACCAGCAACCGGTACGCCGAACGCGCGCCGCGCGCGGGCTGGAACAACCCGTAGATGAAGCCGCGCCGCGACAACTGCGTTGACACCGCCGACAGCCCACCGTAGCCCGCCTCACCGGGCAGCGTTTCGCCGGCCTGCTGGCGGCGGTCGCCATACGCGGCCGCTGCAGCCACCGCCGCGGCAATCGCCCCGGCCGAGGTGCCGCCGATGCTCTTGAAGCGGTACTGCTGGGCCAGCGCCAGCACCGCGTTGGGATACACGATGCCGCTGGTGATGCCGCCTTTCATGACCAGATCGCAATATTTGTCCGCCACTGCCCTGCCCCCGTGCATGCCGTCCACCGCGTGGGTTCCAGTATGGCGCAGGGGCTTCTCAGGGCCTGAGAACCGCTACGCAGTCAGCGCGATTCCCCCTTGGCCGGGCGCCGTGCCGCATGCACACTGCGGCCAGGAAGCGGACTGCAGGGACTGCCCATGACCACCCGACGCGCCTTCATTGCCGGCTGCGGCGCCGCTGCGGCGGCCACCGCCTGTTCACCCGGGCAGGCACTCACTGGCAACGACATCAGCCAGCTCGAGCCCACCGCCTTGGCGGGCATTACCCGCGTCGACGGACAGCGCTTACTGGTAGACGCCCTGCAGCGCCACCGTGGCCCGGTCTGCGTGGCCGGTGGCCGCTTCAGCATGGGCGGGCAGACCAGCGCCGATGGCGCCCTGCAGCTGGACATGACCGGCCACAACCGGCTGCTGCGGCTGGATGTGCCGGGCAAAGTAGTGCGCGTGCAAGCCGGCATGCGCTGGCGGGAACTGCAGGCGCTGCTGGACCCGCACGACCTGTCGGTGAAGGTGATGCAGAGTTTCAGCAGCTTCACCGTGGGCGGCTCGGTCGGCGTGAACTGCCATGGCCGCTACGTCGGCAACGGCAGCCTGGCCGCGACGATCCGCGCATTGCAGGTGGTACTGCGTTCGGGCGAGGTACTCGAAACATCGCGCAGCCAGCACCCGGAGCTGTTCGCGGCGGTGATCGGCGGCTACGGGCTGCTGGCCGTGGTGAGCGAGGTGGAACTGGACCTGGCCGACAACACACGCATGGCGCGGCACATGCAACGCGTCGCGCTGGCCGACTACCCGCAGTGGTTCGCCGACCACGTGCAGTCGCGCGGCGATGCGCTGATGCACAACGCCGATCTGCTGCCGCCGCGTTTCGATGCCCCGGTAACGGTGACCTGGCGCCGCAGCAGCGCCGCGTTGACCGACACCCGCCGGCTGGTGCCGGTGGGCGACCGCTATGCCTACGAACAGAACATGATCTGGGCGGTGTCCGAACTGCCAGGCGGCGCGCAGCTGCGCGACAGTTCGGTGGTGCAGAAGCAGCTGCAGCAGCCTCGGGTGATCCACCGCAACCTGGAAGCGAGCCTGGACGTGGCCTCGCTGGAGCCGCGCACGCGCGCCATGTCCACCTACCTGCTGCAGGAGTACTTCATTCCGGTGCGGCAGTTCCAGGCGTTCGCCACGCGCATGGCGGCGATCCTGCAGCACCACCACGTGGACGCACTGAACGTGTCGATCCGCCACGCGCCGGCCGATACCACTTCGCTGCTGGCGTGGGCGCGCCAGGAGGTGTTCTGCTTCGTGCTGTACCACAAGCAGCGACGCTTCCCCTGGAGCGACACCCTGGCCACCGGCTGGACGCGGGCGCTGATCGATGCCGCGCTGGACTGCGGCGGCAGCTACTACCTGCCCTATCGCCCGCATGCCACCCGCGAACAGTTCCGCCGCGCCTACCCGCAGTGGCAGCGGTTCGTTGAAGCCAAGCGCCAGTACGACCCGCAGATGCAGTTGGTGAACCATCTTTGGCAGCGCTACATCGCGGTGCCGTAGCAACGGGATCTGACCCTGGTGGAATGAAGGGGTCGGATCCCGTTGCAGCGCAACGGGCTCTGACCCCAACCCCCTTGACCGGCGCGACCGACGCGTCCACCGTGGGCGCGCCGAAGGTATCCCTCCAGGCGCTCACGCGCAGGGAGGGATTTAAACGGGAATCCGGTGAAGGCGCCTGGCGCGCCCATTCCGGAGCTGCCCCGCAGCGGTGAATGGAAACGAAGCCTGCCAACAGCACTGGGCGCACGCCTGGGAAGCGGCAGGGAGTAGGTGGGCTGCGGCCCGTGTCCATCAGCCCGAATACCGGCCCCGGCCGGGGGACACGACCGTCCCCTGATTCGACCTGGACTCTCCGCGGGGAGGGTGCCGGGGCCATCGTCGTCCTGCGCGCGCGGGCGCGGTGGCCGCGTGCGTCCTGTTCACGGTGTCCGGCCCGATCCGTTCCCCACGCTGCCACGCACCCGACGATGACCGAGCTTCAACGCCCCACCCTGACCCTGCCCGCCGACGGCAAGCGCCTGCTGCTGCATTCCTGCTGTGCCCCGTGTTCGGGTGAAGTGATGGAGGCGATCACCGCCTCCGGGATCGATTACGCGATCTTCTTCTACAACCCCAACATCCACCCGGTGAAGGAATACGAGCTGCGCAAGCAGGAGAACATCCGCTTCGCCGAGCAGCACGGCATTCCGTTCATCGACTGCGACTACGACACCGACAACTGGTTCAGCCGCGCGCGTGGCATGGAAAACGAGCCCGAGCGCGGTATCCGCTGCACCATGTGCTTCGACATGCGCTTCGAACGCACGGCGCTGTACGCGCACGAGCACGGCTACGACACCATCAGTTCGTCGCTGGGTATTTCGCGCTGGAAGAACATGGCGCAGATCAATGACTGCGGCATCCGCGCCGCGTCGCGCTACGAAGGCCTGCAATACTGGGACTACAACTGGCGCAAGGGCGGCGGCGCCAGCCGCATGGTGGAAATCAGCAAGCGCGAGCAGTTCTACCAGCAGGAATACTGCGGCTGCGTGTACTCGCTGCGCGATGCCAACCGCCACCGCCGCGAAACCGGCCGCGAGCGCATCAAGATCGGCCTGCTGTACTACGGGCAGGATGCGGAAGCGCCCAAGGGCGATTGACGCGCGCGTACGGGGCGGCCACGCTGGTCGCCCCCTTCTGTTGTAGTGGAACTGCCATGACCGTCCTGCCCGCCGATGTCGCCCTGCTGGTGATCGACCTGCAGCCGGACTTCATGCCCGGTGGTGCGCTGGCCTGCGCCGACGGCGATGCGCTGGTGGCACCGATTGCCGAGCTGCTGGCCCAGCGCCGCTATCGCACGGTGGTGGCCACCCAGGACTGGCACCCGGCCGGACATGCCTCGTTTGCCAGCCAGCACCCGGGCACGCGCCCGTTCGAGACCATCCTGCTGCACGCGCAGCCGCAGACGCTGTGGCCCGACCACTGCGTGCAGGGCAGCGACGGCGCCGCGCTGCACCCGGGCGTGGACTGGAACGTGGCCGACCTGATCCTGCGCAAGGGCACCCGCCCGCAGGTGGATTCGTACAGCGCCTTCCGCGAAAACCACGGGCCCGATGGTGATCGCCCGGCCACCGGCCTGGCCGGCTGGCTGCATGAGCGGCGTATCCGCGAAGTGCACGTGTGCGGCCTGGCGCGCGACTACTGCGTGCTGTGGAGCGCGCAGGACGCGGCCAAGGCCGGATTCCGGGTGAAGTTCCTGTGGGAGCTGACCAAGCCGGTGACCGATGCCAACGACGCGATGGTGCGCGAGGCCTTGGGCAAGGCGGGGATTGCGGTCATCTGAGGTGCGCCCGCCGGGCATGGCCCGGCGCTACCCAAGGTGACGGTCGGTAGCGCCGGGCCATGCCCGGCGGCCACGCAACCCGCTGTCAGCGGAACACCACCGTGCGGTGCCCGTTCAACAGGATGCGGTGCTCGACATGGCGGCGCACGGCACGCGCCAGCACCTGCGATTCGGTATCGCTGCCCAGCCGCACCAGGTCGCGCGGGGTCATGGCGTGGTCTACCCGGGCGACGTCCTGTTCGATGATCGGGCCTTCGTCCAGGTCTTCGGTCACGTAGTGCGCGGTGGCGCCGATGATCTTGACCCCGCGCGCGTGCGCCTGGTGGTACGGCTGCGCGCCCTTGAAGCTGGGCAGGAAGCTGTGGTGGATGTTGATCGCACGGCCAGCCAGCGCGCGGCACAGGGTGGGCGACAGAATCTGCATGTAGCGCGCCAGCACCACCAGGTCGATGCGCTCACGCTCGACCAGATCGATGATCTGCTGTTCCTGCACCGCGCGCGTTTCCGCGTTCACCGGCAGGTGGTGGAACGGCACCTGGTAGGACGCGGCCAGCGGCGCGAAGTCGGCGTGGTTGGACGCCACCGCGGCGATATCCACCTTCAGCTGCCCACTGTGTGCGCGGAACAGCAGGTCGTTCAGGCAATGCCCCTGCTTGCTGACCAGCACCAGCAGGCGCGCGCGGCGGCGGCCGTCGTGCAGCTGCCAGTCCATGCCGAAATCGGCGGCGAGCGCGGCCATGGCGCCATGCACCGTGTCCAGCGGCAGGCCGGCGTCACGGTCGAAGTGCACCCGCAGGAAGAAACGGCCGCTCTCTTCATCGCCGAACTGCTGGGCGTCGAGGATGTTGCAGCCGTGGTCGAACAGCAGCCCCGACACGCGATAGACGATGCCGGTGCGGTCGGGACAGGACAGGGTAAGAATGGAATCGGGTCGCATGGCCCAAGTTTAGGGCAGCACCCTGCGGCGGTGCACAATGCTGTCAGATGCAACCGATCTTCAATGCGGATGCACCGTCAACGCCACCAGGCGCACCACCAGCGGGCGCACCAGCAGCACACCACAGAACGCCACCGGCATGGCCATCTGGTAGGCCGCCAGCACCCGCGCCAGGTAGCCGCTGCCCAGCCCGGCGTTGGCCGCGGTGATGACCAGGCACATCAGCAGCGCCATCAGGCTGGCCATGAAGAAGGCGAACACGAACGGCGTACTGCGGGCGTGCAGCTTCCAGCGGAAAGATCGGGGGTGGGCCATCGCACATCGCATCGGGTGAAGTGGGCCGGCAGGCTAGCGGTGCGGCGGCCTGTGCACAGCCCCGCCGCGCTTGGCGCAGACCCAAGCCATGCTTGCTGGTTTCCGTGGCAAGCTGGCCGGTCATGAACCTGTTGCAGCTCATCCGCAGCTTCACCCGCACCGCGCAGACCGGCAGCATTGCCGCGGCCGCGCGCAGCCTGGGTATCAGTGCCACCGCCGTGGGCCAGAACATCCAGCGCCTGGAAACCCACCTGGGCGTGCGCCTGCTCAACCGCAGCACGCGGCAACTGGCCCTGAGCGAGGCCGGGGCGCTGTACCTGGCCCAGGTGCAGCACATCGAGGCCGACCTGGCCCGTGCGCAGGCGCTGGTGACCGCCGACGACATCGTGCCCAGTGGGCCGCTGCGCATTGCCAGCAGCCGCGCCTTCGGCCGCCATGTGCTGGCGCCGCTGCTGCCGTCGCTGCAGCAGCGCTATCCGCAACTGCAGCTGGAACTGCGCCTGAGTGATCGCGCGGTACAGCACGGTCCGGAAACGGTGGATGTCAGCCTGCGCATCGGCGCGCAGCTGGAAGATGGGCTGGTGGCGCGGCCGCTGGCGCGCATTCCATTCCTGTTCTGCGCCGCCCCGGCCTACCTGGCCGCGCACGGCATGCCGCAGGAACCGGCCGAGCTGCAGCAGCATCGCGGCCTGCTGCACCGCTTCCCCACCGATGGCCGGCCGCTGCGCTGGGGCCTGCGGCGTGGCGATACGCGGGTGGACGCGGCTCTGCCGCCCAGCATGGTCTGCGATGACATCGACGCGCTGGCCGAGCTGGCCGCCGCCGGTGCCGGCATCACCCGGCTGGCCGCCTTCGTGGCCGACCCGTACCTGCGCGATGGCCGGCTGCAGACGGTGTTCGGCCCGGCCAGCGCGTGGCAGCCGGAGCCGATGGAGGTGTTCTTCTGTGTAAGCGACCGGCGCGACTTCACCGCGCGCATCCGCGCCCTGTTCGAGCACCTGCAGGCCGGCCTGCCGCCGGCCTGGCAGGTGTGACCGGCCTCAGCGCGGGCGGAACACGTTGCGCGCTTCGCGCGGTTCGCAGCGCAGGTACTGCGGCGCCGGCACCACGCTGTCGCCCAGCGCGGCAGCGGCATGCCACGGCCAACGCGGGTCGTACAGGATGCCGCGGGCCAGGGCGATGGCATCGGCCTGGTTGTGGCGCAGGATCGATTCGGCCTGTTCCGGCTCGGTGATCAGGCCCACCGCGATGACCGGCATGCGCAGCTTCTTGGCCTTGATGGCCGCGGCGAACGGCACCTGGTAGCCCGGGCCCACGCTGATCTTCTGGCGCTCGTCCAGGCCGCCGCTGGACACGTGCAGGAAGTTGCAGCCGCGCGCGTCCAGCACCTGTGCCAGGGCTTCGCTCTGCACCACGTCCCAGCCGCCTTCGACCCAGTCGTTGGCGGAAATGCGCACGCCCACCGACACCTTGTCCGACACCGCTTCACGCACCGCGTCGAACACTTCCACCAGCAGGCGCAGGCGGTTCGGCAGCGAGCCGCCGTAGCCGTCGGTGCGGCGGTTGCTGAGCGGCGACAGGAACTGGTGCAGCAGGTAGCCGTGGGCGGCGTGGATTTCGATCAGCTCGAAGCCCAGGCGCTCGGCGCGCACGGCGCTGGCGGCAAAGGCGGCCACCACCTCGGCAATGCCGGCTTCATCCAGCGCCTGCGGGGCCGGGTCGTTGGCATGGAACGGCAGCGGCGACGGCGCCACGGTGGGCCAGCCACGGGCATCGTCGGCCGGCAGCTGGCGGCCGCCGTCCCACGGGCGTGCGGTGGAGGCCTTGCGGCCGGCGTGGCCGAGCTGGATGCCCAGCGGCATCGGCGACCAGCGCCGCACGCTGGCCAGCACCTGCGCCAGCGCCGCTTCGGTACCGTCGTCCCACAGCCCCAGGTCGGCATAGCTGATGCGCCCGCGCGGTTCCACTGCGGTCGCTTCCAGGATCAGCAGGCCGGCGCCGGACTGCGCCAGGCTGCCCAGGTGCTGGGCATGCCAGTCGCTGGCGCGGCCGTCTTCGGCGGAGTACTGGCACATCGGCGCGATCACGATGCGGTTGGACAGGGTAAGCGGGCCGAGGGTGACCGGCGAGAACAACTGGCTCAAGGCGATAGCGACATGCGGAGGGGGTGCGTATTGCACCGCTGCACGGCCTGCGGATCAACCGTCTGAATGGATCGCTGTTTCGCAGGGGGCGTGATCGGTAGCGCCGGGCCATGCCCGGCGGGCAACGGCGGCCGCGCTGCGCGCTCGCCGGGCATGGCCCGGCGCTACCGGCTGACGAAGCCGGCCAGGGCCTCGGCGCAGTCGCGTTCATCCTTGAACTGCAGCAGGTCGTCGGCACGGGTGCGGCCGCGGTTCAGTGCGGCCACCGGCAGGCCGGCCTTGGCCGCGGCCTGCACGAAGCGGAAGCCGGAATAGACCATCAGCGAGGAGCCCACCACCAGCACCGCATCGGCCTGCTGCAGGTGCTCATGCACCGCCGCTACCCGTTCGCGCGGCACGTTTTCGCCGAAGAAGACGACATCTGGCTTCAGCAGGCCGCCGCAGTACGGGCAGTCCGGCACCACGAACGCGGAAAAATCGGTCTCCAGATCCGCATCGCCATCGGGCGCGATGCCGGCCTCCAGCGCGTCCCAGCCCGGGTTGGCGTCCAGCAGGCGCTGCTGGAAATCCTCGCGCCCGCTGCGGCGTTCGCAGCCCATGCAGCGCACCAGGTCCAGCCGCCCGTGCAGATCGATCACGTTCGTGCTGCCGGCGCGCTGGTGCAGGCCATCCACGTTCTGGGTCAGCAGCACCTGCAGGGTGCCGCGTGCTTCCAGCGCGGCCAGCGCCTGGTGGGTACCGTTGGGCAGGGCCAGGCCGAAGCGCGGCCAGCCCAGCAGGCTGCGCGCCCAGTAGCGCTGGCGGGTGGCCGCCTCGCCCATGAAGGCCTGGTAGGTCACCGGCGGGGTGCGCTTCCACTGGCCGTCGGTATCCCGGTAATCGGGAATGCCCGAGGCAGTGCTGCAACCGGCGCCGGTGAGCACGAACAGGCGCTGGGCGCGGTCGATGAAATCGGTCAGCGGCGGGGTCATGCCGACCAGATGGGGGCGCGGCGGCGCCCCCGCAAGCGCCGGTTCAGACGGCCTCGGGCAGGCGCGGCACGGCGGTCGGCTGGCCGTCTTCGCCCAGCGCGATCATCACGAAGTGGCCGCGGGTGCACAGCTTGCGCTCGCCGCTGTGCAGGTCTTCGGCAATCAGCTCCACTTCCACCTTCATCGAACTGCGGCCCACTTCCACGATGCGACCGATGGTTTCCACCATCTGGCCGATGCGGATGGGCAGCTTGAAATCGACCTGGTCGCTGCGCGCGGTCACCACGGTGCGGCGCGAATAGCGGGCGGCGGCCAGGAAGGCAGCCTTGTCCATCCAGGCCAGCGCCTGGCCACCGAACAGGGTGCCCATGTGGTTGGTGTGGTTGGGGAAGACGATTTCGGCCATGCGCACTTCGATGGGCGGCACGGTTTCGACGATGGGGGTCATGGCGGTGGCCAGGGTGTGGGGGTGCGGCAATTTTAAGGCAGGCCCGAGCGGCCGGGGCTACACTGCGCCACGCCCACCGCACGGACCGCACATGCCCGCCGCTTCCGACCTGCTCGCGTTCGCCCTGCTGTCGCTGGGCATGGTCCTCACCCCAGGCCCGAACATGGTCTATCTGGTCTCGCGCTCGATCTGCCAGGGCCGCCGTGCCGGGCTGGTGTCGCTGGGCGGCGTGGCGGCGGGCTTCGTCTTCTACATGCTATGCGCGGCGCTGGGCATCACTGCGCTGCTGATGACCATTCCGCTGGCGTATGACGCGCTGCGCCTGGGCGGTGCACTCTACCTGCTGTATCTGGCGTGGCAGGCGGTGAAGCCGGGCGGGCGCTCGCCGTTCGCGGTGCACGCGCTGCCCGCCGACAGCCCGCGCAGGCTGTTCACGATGGGCTTTCTGACCAATCTGCTGAACCCGAAGATCGCGGTAATGTACCTGTCCCTGCTGCCGCAGTTCCTGCACCCGGACGGCCACGGCAGCGTGCTGGCACAATCGCTGGTGCTGGGCTTTACCCAGATCTCGGTCAGCTTGGCGGTGAACACGGTAATCGTGCTGATGGCCGGCAGCATTGCCGCGTTCCTGGCCGCACGGCCGAGCTGGCAGGCCGCGCAGCGCTGGCTGATGGGCACGGTGCTGGCCGGGCTGGCGGTGCGGATGGCGGTGGAAGGGCGGCGGTAACAAAAAACCCCGGCGCTGGCCGGGGTTCTTCGTTGCAACCGGGATGACTTCTTCGATCAGAAGTTTATGTCGAAGGCGACTTCGCCCTGCACGCCCACCTGGTAGGCCGAGACGCGGCGTTCGAAGAAGTTGGTCAGTTCCTGCACATCCTGCAGTTCCATGAACGGCAGCGGGTTGCGCACGTTGTACTTCTTTTCCATGCCCAGCTTGGCGAAGTGCTGGTCGGCACAATGCTGCAGGTACTGGCGCATGTCGCGGGTGGAAATGCCCGCCACGCCGCCGGACAGCACGTCCTCGGCGAACTGCACTTCGCATTCGATGGCTTCGGCCAGCATGTCGTAGACCTGCTGCTTCATTTCCTCGTCGAACAGGTCCGGTTCTTCCTCACGCACCACGCGCACCGATTCGAACGCGAAGTCCATGTGCGCGCTCTCGTCGCGGAACACCCAGTTGGTGCCCGAGGCCAGGCCCGGCAGCAGGCCGCGCGAACGGAAGTAGTACACGTAGGCGAAGGCGGCGAAGAAGAACAGGCCTTCGATGCACGCGGCGAAGCAGATCTGGTTCAGCAGGAACTGGCGGCGCTCGGCACGGGTCTCGATGCGCTTGAGGTCCTGGATCGAGTCGATCCACTTGAAGCAGAAGTCGGCCTTCTTCTTGATCGAGTCGATGTTTTCCACCGCGGCGAAGGCTTTGACGCGCTCTTCCGGGTCCGGCAGGTAGTTGTCCAGCAGGGTCAGGTAGAACTGCACGTGCAGCGCTTCTTCGTACAGCTGGCGCGACAGGTACATGCGCGCTTCGGGCGCGTTCAAGTGCTGGTACAGGTTCAGTACCAGGTTGTTGGACACGATCGAATCGCCGGTGGCGAAGAACGCCACCAGGCGGTGGATCAGGTGGCGCTCACCCGGCGACATCTTGCTGTGCAGGTCGGTGATGTCGATCTGGAAGTTGATCTCTTCCACCGTCCAGGTGTTCTTGATCGCGTTCCGGTACATGTCATAGAACTGCGGGTAGCGCATCGGGCGCAGGGTCAGTTCAAAACCGGGATCGAGCAGCATCTGCTTGGGCTTGTCGGCCATGGGTGTTTCCTTGAATTCTCGGGTCAAAACGCCGGGCATGGCCCGGCGCTACCTTGGTGTTTCCGTGGTGCAGCCGAGCATGAGTGCCGACCAACGGTCGGCACCTACGGCGCGGCGTGTTACTGGCACGCCTCACAGGCTTCCGGGTTTTCCAGCGAGCAGGCCACCGCTTCGGTCGGGGTGTAGGTGCTGACCGTGGTCTTGGCGATCTTGGTGGCCGGACGCGAGCGCAGGTAGTAGGTGGTCTTGACGCCCTGCTTCCACGCGTACATGTACATGGACGACATCGCACCGATGTTCGGGCTTTCCATGAACAGGTTGAGCGAGGCCGACTGGTCGATGAAGGCGCCACGCTCGGCGGCCATGTCGATCAGCGAACGCATCGGCAGTTCCCATGCGGTGCGGTAGACCTGGCGCAGGGCTTCGGGAATCTGCGCCACGCCGGCGATGGAACCTTCGGCCAGCTTGATGGCATCGCGCATGTCGGCGGTCCACAGGCCCAGCTTCTTCAGCTCGTTCACCAGGTAGCGGTTGACCTGCAGGAAGTCACCGGACAGGGTTTCGCGCTTGAACAGGTTGGAGACCTGCGGTTCCACGCACTCGTAGCAACCGGCGATCGAGGCAATGGTGGCGGTCGGGGCAATCGCGATCATCAGCGAGTTGCGCAGGCCGTGTTCCTTGATGCGCTCGCGCAGGGCGTCCCAGCGCGCGGTGTCTTCGGGCACCACGTTCCAGGCGTCGAACTGCAGTTCGCCGCTGGCCGCACGGGTGTCGTTGAACGACGGGTGCTTGCCGCGTTCCTGGGCCAGCTCCGAGGAGGTTTCCAGGGCGTGGAAGTAGATCGTTTCGGCGATCTTCTTCGACAGGGCGCGGGCTTCGGCGCTGTCGAACGGCAGGCGCTTGCGGAAGAACACGTCCTGCAGGCCCATGCAGCCCAGGCCGACCGGACGCCAGCGCAGGTTGGCGCGGCGGGCGGTTTCGATCGGGTAGAAGTTCAGGTCGATCACGCGGTCGAGCTGGCGCACGGCCAGGCGCACGGTCTCGGCCAGCTTCTCGAAATCGAACTCGTTGTGCTCGTCGAAGTGGTTGCCCAGGTTGATCGAACCCAGGTTGCACACCGCGGTTTCATCGTTGGACGTGACTTCCAGGATTTCCGTGCACAGGTTGGACAGGTGGATCACGTTGCCCGGGCGCAGCGTCTGGTTGCTGGCGCGGTTGCACTTGTCCTTGAAGGTCATCCAGCCGTTGCCGGTCTCGGCCAGGGTACGCATCATGCGGGCGTACAGCTTGCGCGCCGAGATGGTGCGGTTGGCCTTGCCCTGCGCTTCGGCCTGCACGTAGGCCTGTTCGAAGGCTTCGCCGAACAGGTCGGTGAACTCCGGCACGACGCGCGGATCGAACAGCGACCATTCCTGGTCGGCCTCGACGCGCTTCATGAACAGGTCCGGCACCCAGTTGGCCAGGTTCAGGTTGTGGGTACGGCGGGCTTCGTCACCGGTGTTGTCACGCAGCTCCAGGAAGTCCTCGATGTCGGCGTGCCAGGTTTCCAGGTACACGCAGGCCGCGCCCTTGCGCTTGCCGCCCTGGTTCACCGCGGCCACGGACGAATCCATGGTCTTCAGCCACGGCACGATGCCGTTGGAATGGCCGTTGGTGGACTTGATGAGCGAACCACGCGAACGCACGCGGGTGTAGCTGACGCCAATGCCGCCGGAGAACTTGGACAGCTGGGCGATGTCGCCGTACTTGGAATAGATCGATTCCAGCGAATCCTGCGGCGAATCCAGCAGGAAGCACGAGGACAGCTGCTCGTGGGTGGTGCCGGAATTGAACAGGGTCGGGCTGGACGGCAGGTAGTCCAGGTTGCCCATGCGCTTGTACAGCGCCAGGGTCTCGGACACGTCCTCGCTCAGCGCGCTGGCGATGCGCAGGAAGAACTGCTGCGGGGTCTCGATCACCTTGCGGGTGTGCGGGTGGCGCAGCAGGTAGCGGTCGTACAGGGTACGCAGGCCGAAGTAATCGAAGTTCAGGTCCAGCGAGATGTCGATGGCATCGTTGAGCTTGCGCGCGTTGGTCTGCACGAAGTTCAGCAGGCGGTCGTTGATCAGGCCCACTTCGTGGCCACGGCTGACCGACTGCGAGAAGGCGTAGATTTCCTGGCCCGACACTTCCTTGGCGATGTAGTTGGCCAGCAGGCGTGCGGCAAGGCGGCCGTACTCGGGCTCTTCACCGATCAGCAGGGCGGCGGTGCGGATGGACAGTTCGTCCAGTTCGCGGGTGGTGGCGCCGTTGTACAGGCCGGAAATGGTACGGGTGGCCACGCGCATCGGATCGACCGCGTGCAGGCCTTCGGAGGAACGCTGCACCGCGCGCACGATCTTGTTCAGATCCACCAGCTCGGTCGTGCCGTTGCGCTTGGTCACGCTCATCGCGTTGGACGTCGGCGGCGACGTCAACAGGAATTCGCTTTCCTTTTCGATGGTGGCGCTGGATTCGGTGGTCACGGCGTGTGTCCTCTTGGCGTGATTGGGGGTGCTCGATGCATCGGGGTGACGCGACCTGGGACCTGACGCCCCAGAGTGGCAGGAGGGCGTCGCAGGGATTGAGACCCTGCGCCTGCCACTGCCGGTGACGGTCGCGGAACGCTACTGCCGGGGACCCCGGCACTTGGGGTCGCTGCGACCGACGGCCACAAGATAGTGGGGGTAGAGGGGGCCGTCAACGCCAAATGTAGTGAAATCGGGTAATCCCTTGCGGCGCAAGGATCATGCCATCGGCGGCGCGTTTGGACGCTTCAGACCTGCTGGAACCGGCTGCGCAGTCAATACCGAAAGGCGTCACAAGGGCGGTACAACGTGCTGCGGAAACGGAACAATGACAGCTTCACATGACAGTGATGAAGCTGGCTAGGGACAACCCTGTGGATAGGTGGTGGGCAGTCGGTGGGAAAGCCTGTATGGCCGGATGGATGGCTATCGGGCAATGACTTCCGGCCGGTGACGTCGCCTTCTGTGCACGGGATGCTGGGACCCTGCACTGACCGGAAAGGATTCCACCATGCGCCTGACCCTGCCCGCCCTGGCCCTGCTGGGCTGTCTGGCCACCGCCCCGGTGATGGCCGGCGACGCCCCGCAGCTGCGCTCGGACCAGTGCGGCATGCGCACCGACTACGACGTGCTGGTGGACAGCGGTGGCATCTGGCTGCGGCATGGCCCACAGGCGCCGCACGAGGTGGTGTTCCACGATGGCGTGCTGAGCCTGGACGACACGGTCGTGCCGGTCAGCGAGGCCGACGCCGCCCGCCTGCGGCAGATGGAGGCCGGGGCGCGGCAGCTGATGCCGGCGGCCACGGCGCTGGCCCATGAAGTGAGCGGACTGAGCTTCGATGTGCTCGACGGGGTCTATGAGGGCCTCACCGGCACCGCCAACAGCCGCAAGGTGCGGCGCCTGCGCCGGCAGGCCGATGACTGGATCGGCGGCACGCTGGGCAAGGGCTACTGGGAACAGGCGGTGTTCGGGCCGGGCTTCGAGGCCAGGGTGCAGGACATGGCCGAATCGCTGTCCGCGTCCATCGCCCGCAGCATGCTCTGGCAGATGGTCACCGGCCGCAGCGAGGCGATGGAGGAGCGCGCCGACCGCCTGGACGCGCAGATGGAACAGCAGCTGGAAGGCCGCGCCGAGCGCATCGAGGCCAGCGCCCAGGCGCTGTGCCCGCTGGTGGCCGCCGTGGCCGATGCCCACGATGCTCTGGAGGTGCGCTACCAGGGGCAGCCGCTGCGGCTGATCGAACGCAGCGAGGGCGTGCAGGTGGCCGGCGATCCGTAGCGTCGAGCTTGCTCGACCCTCGTTGGCACCGCGCGGAAAGCAGTCGAGCAAGCTCGACTCTACGAAAGCGGATGCCGGGCAGCAGAAGCTGCTTACGCCCGGTGCGGGGTGCCCAGGTATTCGGCGCTCTGCATTTCGATCAGGCGCGAGGCGGTGCGTTCGAAGGCGCCCTGCAGGCGCTGGCCGCTGTACAGCTCGATGGGCGAGGTGCTGGCGGTGCAGACCAGGTTGACGTGGCGGTCGTACAGCTCGTCGATCAGGTTCACGAAGCGGCGCGCGGCATCTTCGTTCAGGCGGTCGAAGGCGGGAATGCCGCCCAGCAGCACCGTGTTGAACTCGTGCGCGATCTCGATGTAATCCGACGGGCCACGCGGGCCTTCGCACAGGGCGGCGAAATCGAACCAGGCAATGCTCTTGCCCCGGGCCCGCACCGGAATCTTGCGGCCCTCGATCTCGATGTTGCCGGCCTTGGCCGCCTGCCCACCGCTCAGTTCGGCCCAGCGGCTGCCCAGCCAGCCGTCGCTGTCGGCAGCCAGCGGCGCGCGGTACACCGGCGAACGGGTCAGCGCGCGCATGCGGTAGTCCTCGGTGCCTTCGGCATACAGCTCCACGCAGAAGCGCTGCAGCAGGCCGATGGCCGGCATGAAGCTCTCGCGCTGCAGGCCGTTCAGGTACAGGTTTTCCACCGCCGTGTTGGAGGTGGTGACCAGGGTCACGCCCTCGGCGAACAGGCGCTCCAGCAGCCGCGCCAGCAGCATGGCATCGCCGATGTCGGTCACGAAGAACTCGTCCAGCACCAGCACGCGCAGGTTGCTGCGCCATTCCTGGGCGATCTTCGCCAGCGGGTCGCTCTGCCCCTGGTGCTCGCGCAGGCGCTCGTGCACGCTGCGCATGAAGCGGTGGAAGTGGGTGCGGTACTTCTGCTTGATCGGCAGGCCGTCGTAGAACAGGTCCACCAGGAAGGTCTTGCCGCGCCCCACCCCGCCCCAGAAATACAGGCCCTTTACCGGCTCGGGCTTCTTCCAGAACGAGGACAGGCGGTCCAGCCAGCCGTCTTCGGCGCTGTCCACCAGGCCCAGGTGGATCCGGTCCAGCTCGGCCAGGGCCGCGTGCTGGGCCGGGTCGTTCTGCCAGTCGCCGCGGGCCACGCCGGCGGCATAGCGCTGCGAGGGGGTCTGCACCGCCTCGTTCATGCCGCCGCGCCCAGCCAGTGCTTCACGCCGTGGGTGAGTGCGCCGCGCAGGTCGATCAGCTTGCGGTGGAAGAAATGGCTGGTGTCGGGCATGCGCACCAGCTCGTGCGGCGCGCCCAGGGTGTCCAGCCACTGGTAGACCGCCTGCGGATCGACGATTTCATCCTGTTCGCCCTGGATGACCAGCCAGCGGGCCGGCGGCTGCACGCCGTCGAAATCCCAGCGACCAGCCGGCGGTGCGATCGAGATGAGCGCCTCCGGCTGCAGTTCAGCGGCGGCCTTCAGCGAAACGAACGACCCGAAGCTGAAGCCGGCCAGCCACAGGCGATCCTGCGGGCGCTGGCTGCGCACCCAGGCGGCCACGGCCTTCAGGTCGTCCTGTTCGCCATTGCCATGGTCGAAGTCGCCGGCCGAACCACCCACGCTGCGGAAGTTGAAGCGCACCGTGGCGATGCCCTGCTCGCGCAGGGTGGTGGCGGTCATGGTCACCACCTTGTTGTGCAGGGTGCCGCCTTCGGTGGACAGCGGATGGCAGACGATGGCCACGATCGGCTGTGCCGGCACGTCGGCCTTGGGCAGATCGACCACCACTTCCAGCGGACCGGCCGGGCCGTCCAGTTCAAGACAGGCGGTTTCGCCGGGAGCAACGGGGAACGAGGGATTGCGCATGGCAACATGATACCGTCCCCCGCCCCTGCCCTGTGCCTGCCCCATGCTCTATCTGTCCCTGGCTGTGATCTGCAGCGTGCTGGTGTCGGTGCTGTTGAAGCTGGCCGGGCGGCGCGCACTGGACGTGCCGCAGATGGTGACCTGGAACTACCTGGTAGCCGCCACCCTGACCGCCGCGGTGCTGCAACCGCCGCTGGATGCGCTGCGCGCACCGCATGCGCCGTGGGCCGCGCTGCTGGCGCTGGCGGTGGTGCTGCCGACCATTTTCCTGGTGCTGGGCCGCGCGGTGGCGGTGGCCGGCATCGTGCGCAGCGATGTGGCCCAGCGCCTGTCGCTGCTGCTGTCACTGGCCGCGGCCTTCCTGTTCTTCGGCCAGACCGCCACGCCGTGGAAGCTGGCCGGGCTGGCGCTGGGCCTGGTGGCGATGGTGGCGATCAGCCTGCGCCCGCGCGGGCCGGCCGTGGCCGCCTCGCCCGGCGGCTGGGGCTGGCTGCTGGGGGTGTGGGGCGGGTTTGCGGTGGTGGACGTGCTGCTGAAGCAGGTGGCGCTGTCCGGTACGCCGTCGATGGCGGCGGTGCTGGCCAGTTTCAGCGTGGCCTTCGTGCTGATGCTGGCGCTGCAGCTGTGGCGGCACTTCAGCGGGCGCAGCCGGCTGGCCTGGCGCAACCTGGGCGCCGGCGCGCTGCTGGGCCTGCTCAACGGCGGCAACATTCTCTTCTATGTGCACGCGCACCAGTCGATGCCGGACAGCCCGGCCACGGTATTCGCCGGCATGAACATCGGCGTGGTGGTGCTGGGCGCGCTGGTGGGTGTGTTCGCCTTCGGCGAGGCCACCACGAAGTGGAACCGCACCGGCCTGGCGCTGGCGGTGCTGGCGATCGGCTTGATCGCCTGGGGGTGAGCATGTGGATCGGGGTCAGAGCCCATTCCGCTGGAATGGGATCCGACCCCTGCCGCGATCATTGCCCCGGGGTCGGATCCCATTCCAGCGGAATGGGCTCTGACCCCTGCATCTCCCCACAGCAGTCGAGCATGGCTCGACTCTACAGAAAGCCGCCGGGCGTGCCCCGGCGAATCCTTATTTGTCGAAGCCCAGCAGCAGCGGGTCGTGGTCGGAACTGCGCCACGGGCCCTGCACGTTGCGGCCCTGGTAGCCGCTGGCGTCCTGTTCGTCGGCATTGCTGTGCCATTCGGCGGCACCGGCCAGGCGCTGGGCCATGCTGGCGCTCAGCAGCGCGTGGTCAAGGCGGCCGCTGTAGCCGTTGTAGACGTAGCTGTAGGGGTGCTCGACCTTGGCCACCTTGAACGCATCCTGCCAGCCCAGGTCGTGCAGGGTGCGGATCGGGTCTTCCATCGCGTAGGCATTGAAGTCGCCCAGCAGCACGATGTCCTTCACCTTCAGGCGCGCGGCTTCGGCCTTCACCCACTGGTTGAGCTGGCGCGCCGATTCCACGCGGGTGGCGTTCCAGCAGCCCTGCCCGTCGTTCTGGTCGGCATCGGCACCGCTGGCATCGCGGCAGCCCTTCGACTTGAAGTGGTTGGCCACCACCATGAACGTCGCGCCCCTGCCCTGGAAGGCCTGCGCCAGCGGCGCACGGCTGTGTTCGGCGAACGGGCCGTCGAGCTTGGTCAGCGGCTTGCCCAGCGGCTTGAACGCACCGCGCTTGTAGATGATGCCGACCCGGATCGGATTGGTGCCCGGGCCTTCGCCGGCGTCAACGAACGCCCAGTGCTGCGTGGCGGGCAGGCCGGCATTGAGCGCGTCCACCAGTTCGGCGATGGCCGACTGCGGACCGTAGCCGTCGTTTTCCAGTTCCATCAGCGCGGCGATATCGGTATCCAGGGCGCTGATGGTGGCCACCAGCTTGGCCACCTGCGCCTTGTGTTCGTCCATCGTGCGCGCGCCGCGCAGGGTCGGGAAGCCGCCGCCCTGGCCGTCGCCGTTGAAGAAGTTTTCCAGATTGAACGCCGCGATCTGCAGGCTGCCGGGCACCTTGGGCACGGCCGGGCGCTGCAGTTCCGGCAGCTGCAATGTGCCGTCCACCTGCAGGCGGGCACGGCCCTGCGCGTCCACGCGCACGGTGCCTTCCACGTTGCGCAGCTGCATGCCGGTGCGCAGCACCGGGTTGCCCGGCAGGTAGGCCACGCTGCCGGGGTCACGGGCGTCGCTGCCGTCGTCCAGCAGCAGGCGGCGGCGCTGGTTGTCGGCCAGCACCTGTTCACTGCCAGCGGTACCCGGGGCGGCCACTTCGCTGGGCTGCCACAGGCGGCCTTCGAAGGCCACGGTCAGCTCGCCGAAGCGTTCCAGGCCGTCGGTGCCGGCCAGGGTGAGCGGCGCGGCGATGCGCACGTGCTGGCCCTGCAGGGTGCGCCAGTCGGCCGGGGCCGCGGTAAGCACCACGGTGGCGCTGCTGCGCGGGGCCGGGCTGGCGGCCGGGGCCGGCGTGGCCTGCGGCTGGGCCTGGGCGAACGCAGCGGCCGGCAGCAACAGGGACAGAGCAAGGGCGAGGGAACGGCGGCGCATCGACTCACGACTCCATGAATTGAGGCGCACAGACTAACCCTGAAATGCGAAACCCCCGCGACGCGGGCAGTTTTGGCCTTGGCCGGCAAAGCCGCCTGGGGAGCGCAACCGGGGCAACCGGCGGGTAGAGTCGACTGTCAGTCGACTATCGCGCGCAGCGCGGGCGTTTCGGTGGCATTGGGAAGAGCAGTCGACCAACGGTCGACTCTACCGGGCGTTTCGCCGTTCCCCCGTCCGGCCGTTATTTCAGGTTGCCCAGCATCCAATCCACGGTGGCGTGGATCTGCTCTTCGGTCAGCGCCGGGTTGCCGCCCTTGGGCGGCATGATGCCGCCGTCCGGGCCGGTGTAGCCCTCGATGGCGTGCTTGTAGAGGGTGTCCTTGCCCTGTGCCAGGCGCTGGTCCCAATGTGCATGATCCAGGGTGGGGGCCTGGCCGACACCGGTGGTATGGCAGGCGGTGCACAGGTTGTCGAAGATGACCTTGCCATCGGTGGTGCCGCCGTAGGCCACCTGGGCGGCGGCCTTGGCCAGCGCGGCAGCCTTGGCTGCGGCCTGCGCGGCCGCGCCGGTGCTGCCGGCGTACACCGCACCCGTGGGCGCGATGCGCTGCTCGGTGCGCTTGGCCGCCGTAGGCGACACTTCAGGCGGAATACGCGTGTGGATGTACGCGGCCAGCAGGATCAGGCCAAGGGTGATGGCGGCCAACAGGGCGATCACCATGGAAAAGCGTTTCAGGAACTCCAGATCGTAATTCCGCACTCTTCGTTACCCCTGGCTGGTAGTCGTGGGACCACGGCTGAGCGACTGCGTGTAGGGGCGAGTATAGAACGCGGTTTGCGCGCGACAACAGGCGCCCGTGCTGGTGCGGCGCAACATGCATCCGCACGCGGGTAGCGCCGGGCCATGCCCGGCGAACAGAAACCGTCGAGCAAGCTCGACGCTACGAAAGCGGGGCGCCGACGGCGCGCAGGCAGAAGCTGCAGATCGCGTCCACCAGTGCGTCTTCGTCGCGGTGTGCTTCGCGGCTGGGCGCGGTGGGGCCGACCATCGCTTCGGTGAACGCCCCCACCAGGCACGCGGCGGCAGCATGGGTGTCCTGCACCGGCAGTTCGCCGCTGGCCACGCCTTCTTCCAGCAAGCGCAGGAACACATCGCCGAAGGCGCGGCGCCCGCGCATGCGCTCGGCTTCCACGTCCGGGTCCACCGGCTCGACGATGAAGGCATGGGCCAGCCCCGGCCCGGCCAGGGCGCGGCGCACGAAGGCGGTGATGGCCAGGCGCAGGCGCTCGCCCACCGGCCCCGGCGCGGCGGCAATGCGCTCCATGATCGCCACTTCATGGGCCACGGCCGCGTTCAGCACCTCCACGAACAGCTCGGCCTTGGACGGGAAATGCCGGTAGATCAGCCCGGTGGACATGCCGGCCTGGGTCGCCACGGCGGTCACCGGGGCGTTGCGCCAGCCGCCAGCGGCCACCAGCGCACGGGTGGCCAGCAGGATCCGTTCACGGGCCCCGGCCAGGCGTTCTTCCATCAATGCAGAGCGTTTGTAGGCCATATTCTGATTCTAGTTTCAATTTTTGAATTTGTATTCACTTCTTCATCGAACCCCGCTACGCTGGGCCCGAATCGCCCGTGCGGGGCCTGCCTTCAACAGGCCCCGCTCCCCCTTCACGGGTGCGTCCATTCCCCACCTTCCCTCGTGGAGCCACCGCAATGCACGTGCCATCCCTGAACTTCGATCTTGGCGAAGAGATCGACCTGCTGCGCCAGAGCGTGGCCCATTTTGCCGCCGCCGAGGTCGCTCCGCTCGCCGCCGAGGCCGATGCCAGCAACCAGTTCCCGCTGGCGCTGTGGCCGAAGCTGGGCGAACAGGGCCTGCTGGGCCTGACCGTGGAAGAAGAATACGGCGGCACCGGCATGGGCTACCTGGCCCACGTGGTGGCGATGGAAGAGATCTCGCGCGCTTCGGGTGGCATCGGCCTGTCCTACGGCGCGCACTCCAACCTGTGCGTTAACCAGCTGCGCAAGAACGGCAGCGAGGAACAGAAGCAGCGCTTCCTGCCCGACCTGTGCAGCGGTGCCAAGGTGGGTGCACTGGCGATGAGCGAGCCGGGCGCCGGTTCGGACGTGGTGTCGATGAAGCTGCGCGCGGACAAGCGCGGCGACCGCTACGTACTGAACGGCAACAAGATGTGGATCACCAACGGCCCCGACGCCGACGTGCTGGTGGTCTACGCCAAGACCGACATGGAGGCCGGCGCCAAGGGCATCACCGCCTTCCTGGTGGAAAAGGGCATGAAGGGCTTTTCCACCGCGCAGAAGCTGGACAAGCTGGGCATGCGCTCCTCGCCCACCTGCGAACTGGTGTTCCAGGACTGCGAAGTGCCCGAAGAAAACGTGCTGGGTGCCGTCGGCGGCGGCGTGCGCGTGCTGATGTCCGGCCTGGACTACGAGCGCGTGGTGTTGTCCGGCGGCCCGCTGGGCCTGATGGCCGCGGCCATGGACGTGGTGATGCCCTACGTGCACGAACGCCACCAGTTCGGCGAGGCGATCGGCAGCTTCCAGCTGATCCAGGCCAAGATCGCCGACATGTACGTGGGCCTGGGCGCCTGCCGCGCCTACGTCTACGCGGTGGCGCGCGCCTGCGACCAGGGCCGCACCACCCGCCAGGACGCCGCCGGCGCCATTCTGTATGCCGCCGAAAAAGCCACCTGGCTGACCGGCCAGGCGATCCAGATCCTGGGCGGCAACGGCTACATCAACGAATACCCGACCGGCCGCCTGTGGCGCGACGCCAAGCTGTACGAAATCGGCGCCGGCACCTCGGAAATCCGCCGCATGCTGATCGGCCGCGAACTGTTCCAGCGCACCCTGTAAGGCCACTGCGATGACCGTATTGAACACCCAGCTGCAACCGGGCAGCGACACGTTTGAAAGCAACCGCGCGGCCATGCAGGCCGTGGTCGACGACCTGCACGCCACCCTGGCGCGCACCGCGCTGGGCGGCAGCGAGGCAGCACGCGCCAAGCACACCGCGCGCGGCAAGCTGCTGGTACGCGACCGCATCGACGCCCTGCTCGACCCGGGCAGCGCCTTCCTGGAAATCGCGCCGCTGGCCGCGCACGGCATGTATGACGATGCGGTGCCCGCAGCGGGCGTGGTGGCCGGCATCGGCCGGGTAAGCGGCGTGGAGTGCGTGATCGTGGCCAACGATGCCACGGTGAAGGGCGGCACCTACTACCCGGTCACGGTGAAGAAGCACCTGCGCGCGCAGGAAGTGGCCGAGCAGAACCGCCTGCCCTGCATCTACCTGGTCGATTCGGGCGGCGCTTTCCTGCCCCTGCAGGACGAGGTCTTCCCGGACCGCGATCATTTCGGCCGCATTTTCTACAACCAGGCCAACCTGTCGGCGCAGGGCATTCCGCAGATCGCCTGCGTGATGGGCAGCTGCACCGCCGGTGGCGCCTACGTGCCGGCCATGAGCGATGAAACGGTGATCGTGCGCGAACAGGGCACGATCTTCCTGGGCGGCCCGCCGCTGGTGAAGGCCGCCACTGGCGAAGTGGTGAGCGCCGAAGAGTTGGGCGGCGCCGACGTGCACACGCGCATTTCCGGCGTGGCCGATCACATGGCCGACAACGACCTGCAGGCACTGGCGCGGGTGCGCGCGATCATCGCCCAGCTGAACTGGCGCAAGCCGGAACCGGCGATGGCCGTGCAGGCGCCCGAAGAACCGCTGCTGCCGGCGCATGAGCTGTATGGCGTGATTCCCGCCGACACGCGCAAGCCCTACGACGTGCGCGAAGTGATCGCGCGCCTGGTGGACGGCTCGCGTTTTGATGAATTCAAGCCGCGCTATGGCGCCACCCTGGTCACCGGCTTTGCCCATCTGAACGGCTATCCGATCGGGATCATCGCCAACAACGGCATCCTGTTCTCCGAATCGGCCCTGAAAGGCGCGCACTTCATCGAACTGTGCACCCAGCGCAACATCCCGCTGGTGTTCCTGCAGAACATCACCGGCTTCATGGTCGGCCGCAAGTACGAACAGGGCGGCATCGCCAAGGACGGGGCCAAGCTGGTGATGGCGGTGGCCTGCGCCAAGGTACCCAAGTTCACCGTGGTGATCGGCGGCTCGTTCGGCGCCGGCAACTACGGCATGTGCGGCCGCGCCTATTCGCCCAACTTCCTGTGGATGTGGCCCAACGCACGCATCGGCGTGATGGGCGGCGAGCAGGCCGCCAGCGTGCTGGCCACGGTGAAGCGCGATGGCATCGAGGCCAAGGGCGGCCAGTGGCCGGCCGAAGAAGAAGATGCATTCAAGGCGCCCATCCGCGAGCAGTTCGAACAGCAGGGCCACCCCTACTACGCCAGTGCCCGCCTGTGGGATGACGGCGTGATCGATCCGGTCGACACGCGCCGCGTACTGGCCCTGGCGCTGTCGGCCAGCCTGAACGCCGCCCCGCAGCAGACGCGCTTCGGCGTGTTCCGCATGTAACCCATGCCATGACCGAGCACGCTCCCATGAAGCCCGTTGCCATGTTCACCAAGATCCTGATCGCCAACCGTGGCGAAATCGCCTGCCGCGTGATTGCCACCTGCCGTCGCCTGGGCATCGCCACCGTGGCGGTGTATTCCGATGCCGACCGCACCGCGCGCCACGTGCGCCTGGCCGACGAGGCCGTGCATATCGGCCCGGCCGCCGCCCGCGACAGCTACCTCCGCGGCGACGTGCTGCTGGACGCGGCGCGGCGCACGGGTGCGCAGGCCATCCATCCCGGTTATGGCTTCCTGTCCGAGAATGCGGACTTCGCCGATGCGTGTGCCGCTGCGGGCATCACCTTCATCGGCCCGCCGCCCAGCGCCATCCGCGCGATGGGCGACAAGAGCGCGGCCAAGGCGCTGATGGCCCAGGCCGGCGTACCGCTGACCCCGGGCTACCACGGCGACCAGCAGGCACCGGCCTTCCTGCGCGAACAGGCCGATGCCATCGGCTACCCGGTGCTGATCAAGGCCAGCGCCGGCGGCGGTGGCAAGGGCATGCGCAAGGTTGAACGCAGCGACGATTTCGTCGATGCGCTGGCCAGCTGCCAGCGCGAGGCGGCATCGGCCTTCGGCAACGACCATGTGCTGGTCGAAAAGTATGTCGAGCGCCCGCGCCACATCGAGATCCAGGTGTTCGGCGATTCCCACGGGGATGCGGTCTACCTGTTCGAGCGCGACTGCTCGGTGCAGCGCCGCCACCAGAAGGTGCTGGAAGAAGCACCGGCGCCGGGCATGAGCGCCGAGCGCCGCGCGGCCATGGGCAAGGCGGCCGTCGATGCCGCGCGCGCGGTGGGCTATGTGGGCGCCGGCACGGTGGAGTTCATTGCCGGTCCGGATGGCGATTTCTATTTCATGGAAATGAACACCCGCCTGCAGGTGGAACATCCGGTGACCGAGTTCATCACCGGCACCGATCTGGTGGAGTGGCAATTGCGCGTGGCGGCCGGCCAGCCGATGCCGCTGCGCCAGGAGCAACTGGCCATCCACGGCCACGCCATCGAAGCGCGGCTGTATGCCGAAGATGCCGACCGCGGCTTCCTGCCGTCCACCGGCACCCTGCGCCGCCTGCGCCTGCCGGCGCCCTCGTCGAACGTGCGCGTGGATACCGGCGTAGAGGAAGGCGACAGCATCACCCCGTACTACGACCCGATGATTGCCAAGCTGATCGTCTGGGACGTGGACCGCGATGCCGCGCTGCGCCGCATGAGCCAGGCCCTGGCCGACTGCCAGGTGGTGGGCGTGACCACCAATGCCGGCTTCCTGCGCCGGCTGGTGAACACCGATTCGTTTGCCAACGCGAAGCTGGATACCGCGCTGATCGAACGCGAGCAGGCCGCACTGAATGCGGTGGGCGATGCCGATGACGATCTGTGGCAGCTGGCGGCCGTCGCGGCCGTGGCCAGCACCGCGCGTGCCGGCAGCGATGCGCGCGATCCGCATTCGCCCTGGCAGGCGCAGGATGGCTGGCGCCTGGGTGCCGCCGCAGCGCGCGTGCTGCCGCTGCAGCAGGGCGAGCGCACCCGCACCCTGAAGGTGTGGGCGCAGGCCGACGGCTGGCGCGTGCAGTGCGATGACGCGGCGCCGGCAACGCTGATCGGCACCGCCGATGCACAACAGTTGACGCTGCAGGTAGATGGCCGGCGCCGGTCGGCGCAGCTGCTGCGCGACGGCGGCCAGCTGTTCCTGTTCGATGCAGCGGGCCAGCACCGCTTCACCCTGCACGATCCGGTTGCCGAATCGGACACCGCCAGCGCCGATGCCGGCAGCCTGCTGGCACCGATGCCGGGCAGGATCGTGGCCACCCTGGTCCAGGCCGGCACCCAGGTAAAGCGCGGCACGCCGCTGGTCGTTTTGGAAGCCATGAAGATGGAGCACACCCTGCAGGCACCGGCCGATGGCACGGTGAAGGGGTACCGCGCCAAGGCGGGCGACCAGGTGGGGGATGGCGCGGTGCTGGTGGATTTCGAGGCGGGTTGACGGTTTCAGGTTCCCGGCTGCCAGACCTGGCGGCCGGGATCGAACTCACTGGTTGTCATCAGCTCACTGCGCCAGCCAATCCCACAGATGGCCATCGGGCTCTGCTGCATCGGATCCAGCTCGAGTACCTGCTCGATATCCTGCTCATTGATCGCGGCGGTGACGAAGGCGCCCAGCCGGGCCTCGGTCGCACACGAAAGCAGCAGCTGCGAGGCGTGACCAACGTCGAGAATCACCGCACGGTAGGCCTTCGGATGCTGGCGATACTTCCAGAAGGTACGCGCAAAGCGTGGTGCAAGAACCACCTGAACATGGGCATCGGCAAACCACTGCTGCCCGGCAACAAACCGCCGGGCCAACGCAGCGGGATCGTCAACCGGCCCAGCAACGGGGCTGAGGCTGTGGTCGATGGGATGGTAGCGGTACAGGCCGGGCTCCAGGCCCAGGACGGACTGGACCAGCAGGAAGGCCTCGGTGGGATGCAATCCCCCCGCAGAGGGCACATTCTTCTTCAGGAAGATCGCGTCATCACCTTCGCGCTGCTCTCCATGACTGGCGAACACCCGCCATAGCAGCTGTGAGAGCGTGGCAAGGTCGAGCAGGCGTGTGCGATCAAAGTTGCGGCAGGTAGCGCGCTGTTTGAGCCAGGCATCGAAGGGCACTTCATCAGGCACCACCAGATCGATGGCGCGCTCTCCAGGCTCGGCACATGCCGGCGGTGGCGGACCCAGTTGCCTGCACAGGCCCGCTGCCGTCTCCAGTCCCGCTTCGCGCAGTGCTGTCACACTGTCCTGGTTCTGCCAGCGCGCGAGCCGATGCATGACCGCCGCAGGCGTCCACCAGGAGGTGGCTGACAAGGCTCGCTCGGCCTCCTGCCACGCGTGATCCTCATCGCCATCGCCGAACACGAGGCCGGCTTGGCACAGACGCGCGATGACGCCACGCGAAAACTGCGGACCGTCTTCCGTCCATTGCTCAGCGGGCATCCGCCCCAATGCCAGCAGCATGTCCTCGTCCAGCACGACCGCTGCGTCCAGATGCGGAGCAACGGCAACCCACTGCGTGCTGCTGACGACCGAGGTTCCGCCCGCCAGCAGGTCGGCCACAGCGTAATGTTCGACCGTGCGCAGTTCGATCATGAGCTGCTGGCAGCGGCGGAAGCGGGGTACGGGCATGGCGGTGGTCCGGGAAGTCGACAGAGATGTTTTCGGCCGCAGCAGCTGGAACTGTCGGCTCAAGCCATCGCGGCCGCCGCCGCTACCTGCACTGGCATCATGCAACTGCCATCGCGCTTTTTCCCAGAACCAGAGGCCGTAGAATGACCCCCGATCTTCCCCTGCTCTCCCCCGAGCAAGCGCTGCAGCTGCTCGACCTGCTGTCCAGCGACGACGCGTTCCGAGCTGTTTTCCATGAAACCCCGGCCAAGGCGCTGGGCGCGATTGCACCCGATGTCGCCGAGGCGTGCAAGGATTGCAGCACCCAGGGCCCACTGGCCAGCAAGGAGGAGTTTGCCCAGGCGCGCGACCGCTTGGTGGAACGCCTCACCGCCGATGCAGTGTTCCGCGTGCCGCACTGCTTCGTCAGTGGCGAGATTGACGCGCAGCTGCGGCACCCGCCCGCACCGTAAGGGATGCGTTCTGCTGCGCCGAGGCCCAGGTGCGGGCCTGGCGCAGTTCGCTGGTGTTGACCAGCTGCATCACGTAGGACCCCGCACTTTCCGCATAGGCACGGCCTGCATTGGCCAGCAGCCACTGGCGTGCTTCCGGCTCGCCCGGGTCGTGCTCGGCCGCCAGTGCTTGCCAGCGCACAACGCGCGCCTGGAACAGTTCAGTACCATCCAACAGAGGCTGCAGACGGGCAAGGGCTTCTGCCGCATGCCCCTGCAGGCGGTCGGCGTTGGCCTCGACCAAGGTCACCATCTGCCGACTCCGCAGGTCGCCGACCGAATCGGACAGTTCCTTCAGGGCAGGCAATAGATCGCCTGCCACCTGTGCATGGTCTGCCCGCTGCGCGCCATAGGCCGCCGCTGCGGCCAGAAACATCCATTCGGCGCGATCCTGTCCCTTGGTCGCCTTGACGCGGGCCAGCAGTCCGCGAGTGACGCGATCAAAAGCCGAAGCGTCCGCTGGACGACCGCTTTCGGTAGCCAGCAGCAACGCCTGGAGTTCGAACATCTGGCAGGCCAACACGCTTTCTCCGCAGGCCTTCAGCGCGCGCTTGTTGGCGGCGGCGGCACGCGCGGTGTCGCCGGCATCGACCGCCACGGCAACGCCTTCCAAGCCGTTGCCAAACCCCCGATCGGGTTCGCCGTCGATCATTCGCTGTGCACCGGCGAGGTCACCTGACGCTGCCGTGGCCGCAACGAGGTGGCGGTTGCTGGTCCATCGCCCCAACCTGGCGGATACGCGGTAGCTTTCCAATGCACCGGCATAGTTGTTCTGGGCAAGCTGCGCGCGGCCGACATCCTGCCATGCGATGGACTGCAGGGGATTGGCGGCAACGGTGGCCTTCCTGGCCGACGCTTCGGATTCGGGATAGCGCCCCAGGGTCTGCATGGCCCAGGCGTAGTTCGCGTGGGCACCGTGATAATCCGGATACAGATCAGCCAGCAGCTTCCATTTGGCGGACACCTCCTCGAGGCGGCCATCTTCCAGCTCGGTACGCCATGCATCCAGATACAGGCGATCACGGCCGGGAAGGCGGGCACGGATGCCACCGGCACGGTTCAGCATGCGCCGGGCGTTGTCCAGATCACCACGGGCGACATAGACCCGCATCTGCCCCAGATAAGCGAAGGCGAACAGGGGATCGAAGCGCGATGCCTGCTCGAAGAAGCGCAGCGCTTCGTTGTAATGGCCATCGCCGTAGGCCTGCAGGCCTATCGCGTAGGCGTGCAGTGCATCCAGATCACTGGTGGCCACCTGCGGCAGCGGCAGCGACGTCTGCGAAACCTGCTTCATGGCCTCGCCCAGCTCGTTGCGCAGGGCCACCGTAACCGCATCAGTGGAGGCAAACAGCGATTCCATCCCCCGCTGCTCGGCATGCGTGGTCCACACCACCTTGCCGGTGGTGGGATCGATCAGCTGCGCGGTCACCCGCAAGCGACCATGCAGCTCTTCCACACGCGGCACCACGACCGCACGTGCGCCTTCACGCAGCGCGACTTCCACTGCAGCCTGCGTGTCCAGCAGGCCTCGTTCCTGGCGCATCCGCTCCAACGTGTCCTGCACCTTGATGTTGCTGAGCACATTGACGTACCGGGACTGCTCCAGGCTGATGCGGAAGGCCTGTTCGAAGCCATCGTCCAGCAACATGTTGCCGGACAGGTTCTGTACGTCCGCCAGCACGATCCATTCGCGTTCGGCGAAAGCGATGGCAGGCGCGGGTCGCAACAGCGACCAGCCGATGAGAGCCAACACCAGCGCCGCTACGGCATTCATCGCCATAGGCAGGGGTCTGCGCCACCACGCAATCGAGCGGCGCGCCTTGCCGTGGCTGCGAGGCCTGCGGAATTCGGCCTCACCCGGCACGCCGACCTCGAACACTTCCTGTTCACTGGCGATGCCCTTGAAGCGCCAGCGACCATGTGATTTCCACTGAAGACTCTGTCCTCGGCTGCCCAGCTCGCCGGCGCTGCGCCGGACCGTCGATTCGGCCGACGCCGATACCAGGATCTGCCCAGGGCGGGCCAGCTGCATGAGCCGCGCAGCCATGGGCTTGGCCAGCCCCTCGACCTCGACCGGCTTGGCACCGTGGGCCACGGCCTCGGCACTGTTGTTCCAGAGGATGACTTCGCCCACGTTCAAGCCCGCGCGGGCACGGAGGCTGACATTGCGCGCGGTGCCAAGCACGGCCAGTTCACTCTGGTAGTCAAGTGCGAACCCCAGTGCATCGATCGGGCGTTCAAACAGCAGGAACAAGCCATCGGACCGATCGATCAGGCGTCCGTTCCAGGTTTGCTGAAGCCGCAGCACCAAGCGGTCATGGTCCTGGAAAAGTTCTGCGGCTGCACTGTCACCTATGTGTTCGACCAGGGTAAGTGAGTCGCAGAGATCGGTGAAGAGCAACGCGCGCAGCTGAGGGCTGTGCGGGGTCGACGTTCCGGTGTCGCCGTTCATCACCTGGGTCTCCGCTCATTGTCCGTCCGGGCCGTGGGCCCATCGCAGGCAGTTTCCGCCGGCGCGCTTGGCTTCGTAAAGCGCCCGATCGGCACCGGCATACCATTCGCTCCAGTCGGCCTCCGGTACCAGCATGCTGACGCCGATGCTGGCCAGGCTGACGTGCGGGGTGCCGTGGCCGCGTTCCAGCAGGCCGTGCACGGCGCTGAGGATGAACTCGGCGGCATGCTGGGCGGCCTCGCGGTCGGCGCGGCGCAGGATCAGGCAGAACTCATCGCCGCCCAGGCGGCAGGCCAGATCGTGCTCGCCGGCCATTGAACGCAGGATGTTGCCCATGCTCTGCAGCACGCGGTCGCCGGCCTGGTGGCCATGGCGGTCGTTGATCTGCTTGAAGTGGTCGCAGTCGATCAGCAGCAACGCCTGCGGCGGGCCGTCGGGGTGCGCGCGCGATTCCTTCAAGTACAGGGTCAGGCCGCGGCGGTTGTGCAGTCCGGTCAGTTCATCGGTACGCACCAGCTCGCGGGTATGGGTGAGCTGGTGGGTGGTGATGTACAGGTTGTCCAGCGCGGTTTCCAGGTCGTGGTTGCGCCGCCGCAGCTGGCTGATCAGGGCCTGTTCGTTGGCCAGCACGCGCATGATCGTGCGCCGCAGGAACTGCGCCACCAGGCCGGGATCGGCATCGACCAGGCGCTGGAAGGCATCCGGGCCCAGTTCCAGCACCGTGCAGTCGCTCATCGCGCGGGCGCCGGCGCTGCGGGCGTGGTTGCCCATCAGCAGGCCCAGTTCGCCGAAGAACTCGTGGCGGCCCAGGGTCTTCACCAGCAGGTCTTCGCCGAAGTCCAGTTCAATCTGGCCTTCCAGGATGACGTACATGCTCTGGCCGGGGTGCCCGCGCAGGAACAACCACTGGCCGGCCGGCAGCGGGCGCGGCTGGGAAAACTGCGCGAACAGGGCCACTTCAGCGTCGGAAAGCACGGCATGCGTCATCCCGGCCATCGCCGCTGTGGCGATACCGGATGTCATGTCTGATGTCTCGGCTGAACCCCTGCCGGTCATTCCCTGCCGCCAGCGTCCCCTGGTGAGCAGCGGAGCATAGCACCGCTTGAAACTGTGCGCCGCTTCTCATTTTGCGTCAAATCGCCGCAGATCCCGGTCGGTTACCCCGCGCAGCGCCTATTCAGCTGACGCAGTGCTCAGTTCGCTTACAACAACGCCGGCAGGTCCCCCGACCTGCCGGCGTCGTCTGGCCCTTCCCTGGCCACCCTGATCGGGGGTCGTAGGCCCGTAGAGTCGAGCTTGCTCGACTGCTCCTCAGCCCCGGCCGGATTGCGCCAGTCGAGCAGGCTCGACTCTACGGACAGGGGCCGGCCGGATTCGGCTCAGGCCGCGCGTTCGCTGCGCCCGCCGTGGAACTGTTCTTCCTCGGTCGAGCCGGTCAGCGCGGTGGTCGAGGACTGCCCCTGCTGGATCGCCTGGGTCACCGCATCGAAATACCCAGTGCCCACTTCGCGCTGGTGCTTCACGGCGGTGAAACCACGCTCGGCGGCTTCGAATTCGGCCTCCTGCAGTTCCACGAAGGCGCTCATCTGGCGGCGCGCATAGCCGTGGGCCAGGTTGAACATCCCGTAGTTCAGCGCGTGGAAGCCGGCCAGGGTGATGAACTGGAACTTGTAGCCATAGCTGCCCAGCTCGCGCTGGAACTTGGCGATGGTCGCGTCGTCCAGGTTCTTCTTCCAGTTGAAGCTGGGCGAGCAGTTGTAGGCCAGCAGCTTGCCGGGGAACTTCGCGTGGATCGCTTCGGCGAATTTCCGTGCGAATTCCAGGTCCGGCTTGCCGGTCTCGCACCACACCAGATCCGCATAGGGGGCGTAGGCCAGGCCGCGGCTGATGGCCTGGTCCAGACCGTTGCGGGTCTTGTAGAAGCCTTCCACGGTGCGCTCGCCGGTGGTGAACGGGCGGTCGTTGGCATCGATGTCGCTGGTCAGCAGATCGGCCGCTTCGGCATCGGTGCGCGCCACCAGCAGGGTCGGCACGCCCAGCACGTCGGCGGCCAGGCGCGCGGCGTTGAGCTTCTCGATCGCCTCGCGGGTCGGCACCAGCACCTTGCCGCCCATGTGCCCGCACTTCTTCACCGACGCCAGCTGGTCTTCGAAGTGCACGCCCGCCGCACCGGCTTCAATCATCGCCTTCATCAGCTCGAAGGCATTGAGCACGCCGCCGAAACCGGCCTCGGCGTCGGCCACGATGGGCTGCAGGAAATCGATCTCATCCTTGCCTTCGGCATGGTGCAACTGGTCGGCGCGCAGCAGGGTGTTGTTGATGCGCTTGACCACCGCCGGCACCGAATCGGCCGGGTACAGCGACTGGTCCGGGTACATCTGCCCGGCCAGGTTGGCATCGGCGGCCACCTGCCAGCCCGACAGATAGATCGCCTTCAGCCCGGCCTTGACCTGCTGCATGGCCTGGTTGCCGGTCAGCGCGCCCAGCGCATTGACGAACTCACGCTCGTGCAGCGACGCCCACAGCTTTTCCGCGCCCAGCCGGGCCAGCGAATGTTCGATGTGGACCGTGCCGCGCAGGCGCACCACATCGGCGGCGCTGTAGTTGCGCTGGATGCCTTCCCAGCGCGGGTGGGTGTCCCAGTCGTGCTGGATCTGTTCGGCAGTGGGCAGCGTGCTCATGTCTTTCTCCAGTTCGGTTCGTGCAGCGGGTGCAGCGGGGAAGGAAGCGGCGTGGGAGCGCGTGCAGCAGTCAGTCGATGCGCGCGTAGGCCGGCAGGGTCAGGAAATCGGTCAGGTCGCTGCTGCGGCTCAGTTCGCCCAGCAGGGTGATGGCTTCGGCAATGCGGCTACCGCCGGGCAGCGCACTGGTGTCGCCCAGCCGTGCCGGCAGCTGCGCCAGGGTGGTATCGAGCAGGCCCAGGTCGATGGCAGTGCCATCGTCCAGCTGCTGCCCCGGCGTGTGCAGCCACTGCCACAGCTGGCTGCGGCTGATCTCGGCGGTGGCCGCATCTTCCATCAGGTGGTGGATCGGCACGCAGCCGTTGCCGTCCAGCCAGGCGGCCAGGTAGCGCACGCAGACTTCCACGTTGCCCTCGAAACCAGCGCGGGTGATGCTGCCCGGCGGCCGTGCAATCAGCTCGTCGCGGCCCACGCGCACGTCCTGGCGCAGCACGCTGTGCTGGTTCGGGCCCGGCATGTGTTCGTCGAAGATTGCCTGCGCCACCGGAATCAGCGCCGGGTGCGCGACCCAGGTGCCATCGTGGCCGGCGCTGACTTCGCGCAGCTTGTCGGCGCGCACGCGGGCCATGGCCTGCTCGTTGGCCGCGGCATCGTGGTTGATCGGAATCTGTGCGGCCATGCCACCCATCGCATGCGCACCGCGGCGGTGGCAGGTCTGGATCAGCAGTTCAGAATAGGCCTTCAGGAACGGCTGGGTCATGGTCACCTGGCCACGCTCGGGCAGCACCCGGTCGGCGTGGCGGCGGAAGGTCTTCAGGTAGGAGAAGATGTAATCCCAGCGGCCGCAGTTCAGGCCGACGATGCGGTCACGCAGCGCGTGCAGGATCTCGTCCATCTCGAACACGGCCGGCAGCGTTTCGATCAGCACGGTCACCTTGATCTGCCCGTGCGGCAGGCCCAGCATCCCTTCAATGTGCGACAGCGCGGTTTCCCACAGCGCGGCCTCTTCCATGCTCTGCAGCTTGGGCAGGTAGAAGTACGGGCCGCGATCCTTGGCCTGCAGGGTGCGGGCGTTGTGGAAGGCGAACACGGCCGCGTCGAACAGGCCACCGGCCAGCGGCTGGCCGTCCACGGCCACGTGCTTTTCGTCCAGGTGCCAGCCGCGCGGGCGCACGATCAGCACCGCCTGTTCCTCAAAGGGACGCAGGGTGTAGTGCTTGCCATTGGCGGCGGTGAATTCCAGATCGCCACGCACGGCGGCGGCCAGCGACTGCTGCCCGGCCAGCAGGTTGCGCCAGGTGGGCGAGGTGGAATCCTCGAAGTCGGCCATGAACACCTTGGCGCCGGAGTTCAGCGCGTTGATGACCATCTTCGGGTCGGTCGGGCCGGTGATCTCGACGCGGCGGTCCTGCAGCGCGGCCGGCAGCGGGGCCACGGTCCAGTCGCCACTGCGGATCGCGGCGGTGTCAGTGCGGAAATCCGGCAAGCCGCCCTGGTCGAAGAACGCCTGGCGCTCGCGACGGGCCTGCAGCCGCGCCTGCCGACCCGGTTCCACCGCGCGGTGCAGCGACACCAGCAGGGCCAGCAGCGGCGCCGGCAGCACGGTGTCCTGACCGGCCACGCGGGTCGCCAGGGCGATGCCGGGGGTGGCCTTGGCCGGGGTGGAGGGAACGGCGGAAGCGACGGCGGACATGGGGCAACTCCAGCGGTGGGGGAACGCCCCCAAAGTGCCGCCCCACCCCAGTATTTGGCAAAACAGTTTTTGCAATGCTTTACATAAAACGTGCTAATACTTGTGACGCCATGCCCACACGCAGCCCGCCAAGTCCGCGTTTTTCCTACAAATCCGACCGGCTGAAGCCACTGCGCGCGTTCTGCCAGACGGTGCGCCTGGGCTCGGTCTCACGGGCAGCTGAGGCGCTGTTCGTCAGCCAGCCGGCCATCAGCCTGCAGTTGCAGGCGCTGGAACGCGAACTGGGGGTGCCGCTGTTCGAGCGCAGCGGGCGGCGCCTGGTGCCCAGCCGCGAGGGCCAGCTGCTGTACGAAATGGCGCAGCCGCTGGTGGAAAGCCTGGACGGGCTGGAGGCACGCTTCCGCGACAAGGTGCGCGGGATGGACGCGGGCGAACTGAACATCGCCGCCAACAGTTCCACCATCCTGTACCTGCTGCCGAAGATCGTTGAACGCTTCCGCCAGCACCACCCCGATGTGCGCCTGACCCTGCACAACGCGATCAGCGCCGATGGCACCGATCTGTTGCGCGAGGATGCGGCCGACCTGGCCATCGGTTCGATGACCGACGTGCCGGCCGACCTGACCTATGCGCCGGCCTACCGTTTCGAACAGGTGCTGATTGCCCCGCACGACCATCCGCTGGCCAGCGGCGGCGAGCTGGAACTGGCCGACATCGCGCGCTACCCGCTGGTGTTGCCACCGAAGCGGCAGATCACCTACCGCCTGGTGGACCAGGTGTTCCAGCGCCACCGCATTGCGTACACCGTTGCGCTGGAAGTGGGCGGTTGGGAAGTGATCAAGCAGTACGTGGCGATGGGCATGGGCATTTCCATCGTGCCGGCGCTGTGCCTGCACGAAAGCGATGGCGAGCGGCTGGCGGCGCGGTCGATGAAACGCTGGTTCCCCGAGCGCAGCTACGGGGTGATCGTGCGCCGGGGCAAGGCGCTGTCGGCGCAGGCGCGGGCGTTCATCGATCTGGTGCAGCCGGAGTTGTTCAGCCCGCGCGATTACGACCAGAGCGGGCATTCGGAACGGTAGGGGCTGCTCTTGGTAGGTGTCGACCTTGGTCGACACGGTAGATCCACGCCGTGCGTGGATACGCTTGACCTACCGGGGTCAGAGCCCGCCGCTGCGCGACGGGATCCGACCCCATGAGGTGCTCGCCATGCGTGGATGCGCTTGACCTACCGGGGTCAGAGCCCGCCGCTGCGCGACGGGGTCTGACCCCATGTATAGACTGGGCCCATGTCCATCGAACTCCGCCACCTGCGCTACTTCCTGGCCGTTGCCGATACGCTGCACTTCGGCCAGGCGGCCGAGCGGCTGGGCATGTCGCAGCCGCCGCTCAGCCAGCAGATCCGGCAACTGGAAGAACTGATCGGAGCGCGCCTGTTCGTGCGCAGCCATCGCCGGGTGCAGCTGACGCCCGCCGGCGAGCTGCTGCAGGAGCGCGCGCGGGCCATCGTGCTGCAGGTGGAAAGCGCGGTGGAGGAGGTGCAGCGTGCGCAGCGCGGCGAGCAGGGGGAACTGCATATCGGCCTGACCCGGGCCACGCCGCTGTCGCCGCAGATTCCACGTTCGATCCTGCACTACCGCCAGCAGTACCCGCAGGTGCGGCTGCAGCTGAGCGAGATGAATACCCTGCAGCAGATCGATGCGCTGCTGGACGGCAGCCTGGACGTGGGCATCATCCGCAAGCGCACCTTGCCGCCGGAGCTGGTGGCGCACAGCCTGTTCGTCGATCCACTGGCGCTGATCGTGCATGCCGACCACCCTGCCCTGCGCCGGCTGTCGGCCAGCGGCGCGCTGTCGCTGCGCGATTTCGCCCAGGAGCCCTTCGTGGCGTTCCGCCGCAGCGCCGGTGCCGGTATCCACGACCACATGATCGCGCTGTGCGCGGCGGCGGGCTTCACCCCGCGCATCGTGCAGGAGGCGGGCGAAGCATCCACCCTGATCAGCCTGGCCGCCGCGGGCCTCGGTGCGGCGATCCTGCCGGCGTCGTGCGATCACATCCGCGTGGAAGGCGCGCGCTTCGTGGCGCTGGCTGACGCCGGTGCGCATTCGGAAGTGCAGCTGGCGTGGCGCCGCGAAGGGGTGACGCCGTTGATCCGCAATTTCGCCGGTTTGCTGCGTGGCGCATTCGCGGCGGAATGACCGCGGGCACCTTGTAGTGGTAGTGGCCAACCTTGGTTGGCCCGCGCCAGAGTGCCGACCAAGGTCGGCACCTACCAGAGCGGACGCACGCGGAACCCGCTGGGGTTCAGGCGGTCACCGGCTGCGGGGTTGATCCGCAATTTCGCCGGCTTGCTGCGTGGTGCATTCGCGGCGGAATGACCGCGGCCACCTTGTAGTGGTAGTGGCCAACCTTGGTTGGCCCGCGCCAGAGTGCCGACCAAGGTCGGCACCTACCAGAGCGGACGCACGCGGAACCCGCTGGGGTTCAGGCGGTCACCGGCTGCGGGGTTGATCCGCAATTTCGCCGGCTTGCTGCGTGGTGCATTCGCGGCGGAATGACCGCGGACACCTTGCAGTGGTAGTGGCCAACCTTGGTTGGCCCGCGCCAGAGTGCCGACCAAGGTCGGCACCTACCAGAGCGGACGCACGCGGAACCCGGCGGGGTTCAGGCGATCACCGGCTGCGGGGCGCGCTGCTGCAGCGCCCAGATGATGCCGCCGCCGAGCAGGGTCAACACGCCGGTGAACAGGCACACGCCCAGCCAATCCCACGCGGCGTAGGCCAGCCCGCCCACGGCGCCCAGCACGCTGCTGCCCAGGTAGTAGGCAAACAGGTACAGCGCCGAGGCTTCGGCACGCATCGAACCGGCGCGGCTGCCGACCCAGCTGCTGGCCACCGAATGCCCGCCGAAGAAACCGAAGGTGACCAGCGCGATGCCCACCGCCATGGTCGCCAGCCACGGCAGCATCAGCAGCACGATGCCGGCGCCGATCAGGCCGAAGGAAATGGTCAGGATGCGGCCCCGCCCATGCCGCATCGCCAGCTGGCCCATCCACGCCGAGCTGAAGGTCCCCACCAGGTAGACGCTGAAGATCAACCCGACCACGGTCTGGCTGAGGTGGTACGGCGGCGCCAGCAGGTGGTAGCCCAGGTAGTTGTAGAGGGTGACGAACACGCCCATCAGCACGAACGAGGTGGCGAACAGCCATGGCAGGCCCGGGTCGGCAAACAGCGTTCGCCAGCGCGACGGCAACTGGCGCAGGCCACCGCGACGGGCCTGGAAGTGCCGCGACGGCGGCAGCTGCAGCCACAGCAGCACGGTGCTGGCCACCGCAATGATCGACACCGCGCCGATGCCCCAGCGCCAGCCCCAGTGGTCGGCAATGATGCCGGCCAGCAGGCGCCCACTCATGCCGCCAATGGCATTGCCGCCGATGTACAGGCCCATGGCCAGGCCCAGCGCGCGGCTGTCCATCTCCTCCACCAGATAGGTCATGGCCACCGCCGGCACGCCGCTCAGGGCCAGGCCCAGCAGGGTGCGCAGCACCAGCATCGTGGTCCAGTCGTCCACCAGCGCGGTGCACAGCGACAGCAGCGCCGAGGCCATCAGCGCCGCGATCATCAACGGCCGGCGGCCCACCGCATCGGACAGCAGGCCGGCCAGCAGCATCGCCACCGCCAGCGTGCCGGTACTCAGCGACAGCGACATCGCGCTGCCGGCGGCCGACACGCCGAAGTGGCGGCTGAACTCGGGCAGCAGCGGCTGCACCGTGTACAGCAGGCCGAAGGTGGAAAAGCCGGCCAGGAACAGCGCCACCGCGGTACGGCGGAACGCCGGGGTGCCCTGCTGGATGCGGGTGTCAGTGCCGGAATCGAGGGTACGGGGGCGGGCGCTGTCGGCCGCCGCGGTTTCGCCAGTCATGGAATCGGGTGGCCGTGGGGGCGGCCAAGATGGGGATCAGGCGGCCAGCGTAGGCCGCCTTATCCAGTCGATCCATAACCTGATAGGTCAGGATTGATATGTAGAACGTATCAATTCAGCTTACAGCCGCTGCCACTCGAAGCCGTCGCCGCGGCGGTAGTACACCGACACCGCGCGACCGTAGAGGGCATCGGCATCGACGAAACCGAAGAAGCGGCCGTCGAAGCTGTTGCCGCGGTGGTCGCCCAGCACCAGCACCTTGCCGGCCGGCACCTGCAGGTCGGCGATGTCCGGGCCACCGCCCATGTCCAGGTCCAGCTGGGCCTGGCGCGGGCCGAAGGCTTCGGTATCGGCCAGCCCGGCGATCTGCAGTGCCTGGCCATTGATGGTCAGGTGGCCGCCGTGCAGCTGCACATGGTCACCGGCCACGGCCACCACGCGCTTGATCAATCGGGTGCCGTCGGCCGGCGAATCGAACACGGCCACTTCGCCGCGCTGCGGGGTGCCGGTGGCCAGCAGTTGCTGGTGGGTGAAGGGCAGGCGCAGGCCGTAGGCGCGCATATCCACCACCACGCGGTCGCCGGGCTGCAGGGTGGGCTGCATCGAGCCGCTGGGCACCACGTAGTGGTTGGCCAGGGTGTCGCGGGCGGCAGCCAGCAGGCCCAGCATCACCAGCAGGGGCAGGGCTTCTTTCTTCAGCCAGACCAGTGCGCGTTGGGAAAAGGGAGGGCGGGCGACAGCATCCATGACAGGCTCCGGGTGGGTGGTAGGTGGATCAGACCACAAGGCGGCGGGAGAGGTTCCCGGTCGGGTCGGGCAAGGGGGTCAGAGCCCTTTCCGCAGTGCGGAAAGGGATCCGACCCCGGTGCGGCGCAACGAAAAACGGCGGGGTTGCCCCCGCCGTTTTCTGTTTCTTATTTCAGCCCGCGGAACTTCAGCAGCGGTTCCACCGACGGGTCCTTGCCGCGGAAATCGCGGTACAGGGTCGACAGTTCCACGCTGTTGCCGCGCGAGAGGATCTTGTCGCGGAACTCCTGGCCGTTGGCCGCGGTCAGGCCACCGTGTTCGGTGAACCACTGGAACGCGTCGTGGTCCAGCACTTCTGCCCAGAAGTAGGCGTAGTAGCCGGCCGAATAGCCGCCGCCCCAGATGTGGTCGAAGTAGGTGGTGCGGTAACGCGGCGGCACCTGCGGCAGGTCCACCTTGAACTTCTTCAGCGCGCTGGCTTCAAAGGCGCCCACATCCTGCAGCGGGGCATCGGCCTTCTGGGTGTGCCAGGCCAGGTCCAGCAGCGCCGCCGACAGGTATTCGGTGGTGGCGTAGCCCTGGTTGAAGCTGCGTGCCTTCAGGATCTTGTCCACCAGTTCCTGCGGCATCGGCTCGCCGGTCTTGTAGTTCTTGGCGTAGTTGGCGAACACCTTCGGGTCCAGCGCCCAGTGTTCGTTGAACTGCGAGGGGAACTCGACGAAATCGCGCGAGGTGGCGGTGCCGGCGATCGACGGGTACTTCACGTTGGAGAACATGCCGTGCAGCGCGTGGCCGAACTCATGGAACAGCGTGGTGACGTCGTCGAAGCTGAGCAGCGCCGGCTGGCCTGCGGCCGGCTTGGTGAAGTTGCAGACGTTGTAGACCACCGGCTTGGCACCGGTCAGGCCGTCCTGTTCAACAAACACGTCCATCCAGGCGCCGCCGGACTTGGTGTCACGCTTGAAGTAGTCGGTGTAGAACAGGGCCAGCGACGTGCCGTCCTTGTCGAACACTTCGTACACCTTCATGTCCGGGTTGTAGGTCGGAATGTCGGTGCGCGGCTTGAAGGTGATGCCGTACAGCTGGGTGGCGGCGTAGAAGACGCCGTTCTGCAGCACGTTGTCCAGTTCGAAGTACGGCTTGATCTGCGATTCGTCCAGATCGTACTTGGCCTTGCGCACCTGTTCGGCGTAGAAGTCCCAGTCCGAAGCGGCCAGCTTGAAGCCGCCGTTCTGCGCGTCGATCACCTTCTGGATGTCGGCCGCTTCCTCGCGCGCCTTGGCGGTGGCCGCCGGCACGGTGTCGGTCAGCAGCTTCAGCGCAGCGGCCGGGGTCTTGGCCATCTGGTCGCCCAGGTTGTAATCGGCGTAGGTGTCAAAGCCCAGCAGCTTGGCCTTCTGCGCACGCAGCTGGGCCAGGCGCTGCACGGTCTGCCGGGTGTCGTTGGCGTCGCCGCGCTCGGCGCGGGTTTCCGAAGCCTTCAGCACGGCGGCGCGCTGGTCGCGATCGCTCAGCGAACCCAGCACCGGCTGCTGCGTGGTGTTCTGCAGCGGCAGCAGGAACTTGCCGTCCAGCTTGCGGGCGCTGGCGTCGTTGGCCGCGGTGTTGATCGCGTTCTCGTCCAGACCGGCCAGCTTGGCCTTGTCATCCACCACGACGGCGGCGGCGGCGGTGGCCGCGACCAGGCGGGTGTGGAACTGGGTGGACAGCGTGGTCTCTTCCACGTTCAGCTTGCGCAGGCTGGCCTTGTCGGCGTCGGACAGCTGGGCGCCAGCGCGCACCAGACCGTCGTAGTAATGCTCGACCAGACGCTTCTGCACCGGGTCCAGTTCCAGCGTGTCGCGCTGGTCGTACAGCGACTTCACGCGCGCGAACAGCTTCGGATCGAGGTTGATCTCGTCCTGGTGCGCGGCCAGCTTCGGTGCGATCTCTTCCTGGATCTTCTGGCGCGCTTCGGTGCCATCGGCCTGGACCAGGCCGAAGAAGATGCGCGACACGCGGGTGAGGGTTTCACCGCTGCGCTCCATCGCCACCAGGGTGTTGTCGAAGGTGGCCGGCTCGGGGTTGTCGGCGATCTTGCGCACGTCGGCCAGGTGCTGGCGCATGCCTTCTTCGAAGGCCGGCAGGTAGTCGCTGTCCTTGATCTTGTCGAACTGCGGCGCCTGGAACGGCAGCGTACTGGCGCTCAGCAGCGGGTTGGTGGAGGCATCGGCCGGCTGCTGGGCCGGGGTCTGCTGGGCTTCGGACACGGGGGTGGACTCCTTGCCGGAACAGGCCGCCAGCGCCAGGCTGATGGCGGCGGCCAGGGCTACGGTACGCGACATGTAGAACGCTCCTTGGGCGGGCGGTAGGGAATGACAGCCCTCCACCCTACTCCTGTCGCGGCCGCCCGGCATGTGCCGGACGTGGCGTGTATGCGGCCGCTGCGGGGCGTTTCAGACCGTGCCGCGGGTCTTGCCCATCCACGGGCGGTAGAACTCACGGATGGCCGCCATGTCGGCCGCATCATCGCCGGTGGGGGTGAACAGCGGGCCGATGCCGATGGTCTTTTCCGGGTAATGGAAGTACGCCGCCAGGACCGGCACGTCGGCCATCCGCGCGATCTTCAGGAAACCGGCCTTCCAGTCCTTCACCGCCTTGCGGGTGCCTTCGGGGGTGATGGCGAACCACATTTTTTCGTTGTTGCGCAGCAGGTCCACGGCCTGGCCGACCGTGCCCTGCGGCGCACTGCGGTCCAGCGGGATCACCCCCAGCCGGTGCAGCAGCGGGCCCAGCGGCCACCAGAACAGCGAGGCCTTGCCCAGCACCTTCACCTTCATGCCCAGCGCGATCTTGGCCGCCATGCCCCACAGCCCGTCCCAGTTGGACGAATGCGGGGCGATGATGAAGACCAGGCGCGGAATGTCCGGCAGCGTGCCGGTCACCTTCCAGCCGCCCAGGCGCAGGGTGCAGCGCGCCAGCCAGCGCAGGAAGGCGTTGGGTTTGACCTGCGGCATGTTCGGCGGCACGGCCGGCAGCAACGGCGTCGGGTTGTTCAAGCAATCACTCCCAGTCACGTGATGAGCGCCCGCGCTTGATCTGCGCGCGCCCGCGTTTGGCGTCCAGACGACGCAGTTTCGAGCCCAGGGACGGCTTGGTGGCCTTGCGCGGCTTGGGCACGTTCAGCCCAGCCTGGATGAAGGCCGCCAGCCGCTCGCGCGCATCCTCGCGATTGCGATCCTGGGTGCGGAACCGTTGCGCATCGATGACAAGCACGCCTTCGCCGGTCATGCGCCGGTCGCGGCGCGCCAGCAGGCGCTCGCGCAGCGGCTCGGGCAACGAGGGCGAGCCGGCCACATCGAAACGCAGTTCCACCGCGGTGGACACCTTGTTGACGTTCTGCCCACCGGCACCGCTGGCACGCACGAACCGCTCGACGATCTCGCCGTCGGGGATTTCAAGCTGCGCGCTGATGGTGACCGGTCCACTGCCCATGCGCGCATTGTAGCGGCACCGGCGCCGCCGTGGCCGCCATCGCGCGCCGTATGCCGCCGATCAGGTACCGAACACGTCGCCTTCGCCTGCGCAGCAGTTATGCTGGGCCTTCCATGTACCGCAGGAAGCTTCGCATGACCCGCCTTGTTCCCGCCCTGCCCGCGCGCCTGCGCCGCGTTGCCCTGCTGCTGGCCCTGGCCGCGTGCAGCAGCCCGGTCTGGGCCGCGCCGCCGACCGACAGCGACATCAACCGCCTGCTGGCCGCATCGCGCGCGCAGACCATGCTCGACGCGGCGCTGCCGCAGATCGAAGCGATGCAGCAGCAGCAGTTCCAGCAGGCCACCGCGCAGCGCCAACTGACCGCCCAGCAGCAGGAACAGCTGCAGCGCATCCAGGCGCGCACCAACCAGACCCTGCGCCAGGCGCTGTCGTGGCAGCAGCTGCGGCCGATGTATGTCGATCTCTACAAGAAGACCTTCAGCAAGGAAGACGTGCTGGCCATGGCCGAGTTCTACGAGAGCCCGGCCGGCCAGAGCCTGCTGGACAAGACCCCGGCACTGATGCAGAACGTGATGGTGGCCATCCAGACGCGCATGCAGCCGCTGATCACCGATCTGCAGAAGGACCTGGAAGCGATCGTGAACGAGCCGGAAAAGAAGTAACCCCATCGGGGTCGGATCCCTTTCCCAACGGGAAAGGGCTCTGACCCCGGGGCACCACGCCGGGCATGGCCCGGCGCTACCTTCAGTCCACCTGCCAGCCGAACAGGTCCAGCGCCTTCTGGAAACCGGCATCCACCGGCGCACGCACATCCAGCATGCCGCCATCGGGGTGCGGGAAACGCAGGCGCTCGGCGTGCAGCAGCATGCGGTGCACGCCCTGCATGCGGAAATTGCGGTTGTGGCGGCCGTCACCGTGGCTGGTATCGCCAATCAGGTGGTGCGACAGGTGCTTCAGGTGCCGGCGGATCTGCCGGAAGCGACCGGTCAGCGGCTGGCAGCGCAGCAGCGCATAGCGCGAACTGGCGAATTCGCCCACCGGCACGCAGAGTTCGCCGATGGCCAGGCGCTGGAAATCGGTCACCGACGGCTTCTTCACCGGCTTGCCGGGCCCGCCATCCAGATCGTGATCCACCTGCCAGGCCTCCTCGGCCGGCCAGCCGCGGCAGATGGCCAGGTAATCCTTGCTCACCTCACCGCCCATCAGCGCCTTGCCCAGCGTGCTGGCGGTATCACGGTCGAAGGCCAGCAGCAGGCAGCCGCTGGTGGCGCGGTCCAGGCGATGCACCAGGAAGATCGGGCGACCCAGCTGCTCGCGCAGGCGGTCGGCCAGGAAATCATCTTCGCCACGGGCCAGCTTGCTGTCATGGACCATCAGCCCGGCCGGCTTGTTGACCACGGCCAGCCGTTCATCCAGGTGCAGCAGCTGCAGGGGGGCGGTTTCAGGGGCGGTTTCGGTATCGGTACTCACCGCCGGATTATACGGGGGCGCCAGCGTGGGGTCGGATCCCTTTTCCTGCGGAAAAGGGCTCCGACCCCATACAACGGCGGCAGGAGCCGTCAGCCGTTGCGCACCGCCAGCAGTTCACCATTGCCCACCGGCACCAGGCTGGTACTGAAGTCCGCATCGGCATCCAGCAACGCGCGCAGCGGCTGCATCTGTGCGGCGTGCGAGGTGGCGTTGTCCACCACCAGCAGACCGCCGGGGCGCAGCACGCGGCGCAGCTGCGGCCACCAGCCGGCGTACTGGTCGCGGTCCGAATCGAGGAACAGCAGGTCCACGCTGGCATCGTCCGCCGCGGCCAGCCAGTCCCCGGCATCGCCCTGCACCAGGGTGATGCGCCCGGCCAGGCCACTGCGGGCGAAGTTCGCGCGCGCCATCGCCACCTTGTCCGCGGCGTATTCCAGCGTGGTCACGTGGCCATCGATCGCTGCGGCGGCCTCGGCCAGCCACAGCGTGGAATAGCCGTTGGAGGTACCGATTTCCAGCACGCGACGGGCCTGGCCGAAACGCACCAACACCGACAGCAGTTCGCCGGTGTCGGCGGTGATGTTCAGCATGCGCCGGCCACGTTCGCTTTCGCCCGCATCGTTGTCGGCGCCGTGGCGCGCCAGTTCGTCCTTCAGTGCTGCCAGATCCATGTCTCGTCCTGCAGTGCGTGCCGCATTCGGCACGTTCGGGTGATTGTCGCGCGAACGCCGCCGCCGCAGCGACTGGCGCAACCCACGCGGTTTCTGCCACCGCGCTGTGATCCTGCGCGCTTTTCGGAAATGTTGCATGGATCGCCCGCATCTGCGCTGCGATAGTCCCGGCCCTCTCGGCGCACGCCCCGGCACACGCGCCTGTTTCCCGAATCCCGCAAGGACCCCGCCATGCCCCTGGATATTCTGGCGATCGGCGCCCACCCCGATGACATTGAACTGGGCTGCGGTGGCAGCCTGGCCAAACTGGCCCGCGACGGCGCGCGCGTGCATGCACTGGTGCTCAGCCGTGGCGGCCGCGGCTGCCACGACGGTGCCGATCGCAGCGGCGAATCGCATCGCGCCCTGCAGCAGCTGGGCGCCCTGCACGTGCAGCAGTGCGACTTCCCCGATACCTGCTTCCCGGCCTGCCGCAACGAGCTGATCGCCACCATCGAACGTGCCTGCGCCGCCGTGGCACCGCAGCGGGTCTACACCATGTGCGGCCAGGACCACCACCAGGACCATCGCACCGTGCATGAGTGCTCGATCATCGCCTGCCGCGGCGTGGGCCAGGTGCTGTGCTACGAAAGCCCGAGCACGTTGCCGCAGTTCGCGCCACAGGTGTTCGAAGACATCAGCGCACAGCTGGAGCAGAAGATCCTGGCGCTGCGCGAACATGCCAGCCAGGGCGAACGCCAGTACATGCAGGAAAGCCATCTGCGCTGCCACGCGCAGTTCCGTGGCCAGCAGATCGGCCTGGGGCCGTGCGAAGGCTTCCTGGCCCACCGGATGGTGCTGTGATGAAGACGCTGCTGTTCCTGGCCATGTGCGCCTTCATCGGCGTGCGCCTGCTGGTGCATGCCGCCCGCCGGCCCAGCGCGCGGCTGCACAGCATCGACGCCATCGTGCCCGCCTACAACGAGGCACCGTGCTTGGCGCGCTCGCTCACCGACCTGCTGCACAACCGCTACGTGGCGCGGGTGATCTGCGTGAACGATGGCTCCACCGATACCACCGCGCAGGTGCTGGACGCGCTGCAGGCGCAGTGGCCCGGGCGCCTGCTTGCGCTGCACCAGGCCAACACCGGCAAGGGCGGGGCGTTGATGCACGGCCTGCAGCATGTCACCGCCGAACAGGTGTTCCTGACCGATGCCGATACACGCATCGACCCGCAGGGCGATGGGCTTGGCCACCTGCTGGCCGAGATCGAACGCGGCGCCGATGCCGTGGGCGGCGTACCTTCTTCCTGCCTGCGCGGCGCCGGCTTCCTGCCCCATGTGCGGGCCAGCCTGAAGCTGCCGATGATCGTGATCAAGCGCAGCTTCCAGCAGTGGCTGGGCGGCGCGCCCTTCATCGTCTCCGGTTCGTGCGGGCTGTTCCGCACCGCCGTGCTGCGCAAGGTGGGGTTTTCCGACCGCACCCGGGTGGAAGACCTGGACATGTCGTGGTCGCTGGTGGCGCAGGGCTTCCGCGTGCGGCAGAGCATCCGCTGCGTGGTCTACCCGCAGGAATGCAACACGCTGCGCGAGGAATGGCGACGCTGGCGGCGCTGGATCGTGGGCTATGCGGTCTGCATGCGCCTGCACCGCGGCCTGCTGCTCAGCCGCTTCGGGGTGTTCAGCATCCTGCCGATGCTCCTGCTGGCACTGCTGGGCGTGGCCGCTTCGCTGCATGTGTGGTTCGGTGCCACGCAGGTGCACGGCCCGGGTGGGCTGGTGCTGGCGGTGATGCCGCTGGTGTGGATCGGCATCGTGATGGCGCTGGCGGTGATCAGCGCGGTGCACCACCGCAGCGCCTGGCTGGTGCCCGCCGCCGCGTTTTCCATGCTGTACGTGCTGCTGGCCTACGCCATCTGGCTGGTGCACGGCCTGAAGGGGCTGTGCACCGGGCGCGAGCCAGCACGCGACAAGCCGACGAGGTACCCGCATGTGGTGGAATGACCTGCAAGCGATGGCCACCGCGTTGGCCACGATGTCACCTGCCATCGACCCGCAGGCACAGGTCTCGCCGCGGGCCATCGTGCAGGGTGCGGTGCGCATCGGCGCCGGTACACGCGTCTGCGATGGCGCGCATATCCAGGGCCCGGTGCTGATCGGCCGCGACTGCGTGATCGGCAACCACGCGCTGCTGCGCGGGCCGCTGCAGATCGGCGATGGCACGCGCATCGGTTTCGCCAGCGAACTGAAGCACACGCTGATCGGCCAGCAGGTCAGCATCGGCCCGCAGTGCTTCATCGGTGACAGCCGCATTGACGACCACGCCTATCTGGGCGCGCTGGTGCGCACCAGCAACCATCGCCTGGATGGCGCCACTGTCTGCGTTCATGTGGGCGGCAACGTGCACGACAGCCAGCGCGACAAGCTGGGCGCATGGATCGGTGCACGCGCCGCGCTAGGCGTCGGCGTGATCATCCTGCCCGGGCGCATTGTCGCTGCGGGCAGCCAGTTCGGCCCACGCATCACCGTGGAGCGAAACCTGCCGCCGGGCCGCTACCGGCTGGTGCAGCAGCTGCATTCCCAACCCCTGGAGTAACCACCATGCGATTGATCTTCCGTGGCGCACTGCCGTGCGCCCTGCTGCTGGCCGTGTCCAGCGCCCATGCCGGCATCGACCGGGTTGCGCTGCAACTGGACCACGCCGACTACACCGATGGTTTCGGCCACCGCGATGTGCAGACCCTGGACGTGGCCGGTCGCAATGGCGACAGCCGCTGGCACCTGGGCCTGGCCCATGGCGAGCGTGACTACGGCAGTGCCCGTTTCGGCGGCAACCGGGTGCAGGGCTCGCTGCACCACACCTGGTCGCCTCGGTTTTCCACCCGCACCGCGGCCACGGCGTCCAACGACGATCCGGTGTTCGTGAACCGGCAGATCCAGCAGGACCTGCAGTGGAAGGTGGCGCCGCAGACCGTGCTGAGCGTGGGCGGCAAATACGCCGAATACCACGCCGGCGCCTACGTCAGCGGCTGGTCGGTCGGGGCGTCGCACTACTTCCCGCGGGTGACGGCTTCGCTGCGGCATGAGCGCCACCGCCAGTCGAACGGCCCCGATGGCCACGGCACCACCGTGTCGCTGCGGCTGAAAGACAGCAGTGGGCGCGGTTCCACCCAGCTGTGGCTGGGACAGGGTACCTCCGGGTATACCGCCGATGCGGACCCGCTGCTGCTGCGCGAACACGACAGCAAGCGCGTGTTCGTGCGCCGCAACCAGCCGCTGGGCCAGCATCTGATGCTGGAAGCCGGGCTGGGCAAGACCTGGCATTCAACGCGTCTGGATCGCTTCCAGAGTGTGCAGTCGCACCTGGGTCTGGGCTACCACTGGTAGCCGCAGGAGGCTGGCAGCGTGCGCGCTGCCAGCCGATCAGCCATGCGGGCTCAGCGCCACCAGGCGCGGGCCAGCGCAACCGCGCCCAGCACCGCCGCGCCCAGCCCCAACATGGGCAGGTCACCCCAGTACCAGCCGGGCGGCTGCAGCACGTACAGCAGTGCGGAAATGGCCAGCAGGCCCACGCCGGTAATCGCCCCAACCGCGCGCTTCTGCAGCTTCTGCAGGCTGGCGTCCAGCGCCACCAGATCGCGTGAACGCATGGCCAGTTCGTGGCGGCCTTCCACCTGCTGGCTCAGCCAGGCATGCACCAGGCGCGGCATGTCCGGCGCGTGGGTCATGATTTCCGGCAGGCGCTTGCCGATCTCACGCACCACCCGGCGCGGGCTGTAGCGCTCGCGCAGGATCTTCGCCAGCACCGGCTTGGCCACGGCCCAGATGTCGATCTGCGGGTCCAGCTGGCGGCCCACGCCTTCGATGTTCAGCAGGGTCTTCTGCAGCAGGATCAGCTGCGGCTGCAGGGTCAGCTGGTAACGCTGGGCTACCCGGAACAGCTTCAGCAGCACTTCGGCCAGCGAAATCTGCGACAGCGGCCGGGTGAAGTACGGTTCGCACACCGAACGCACCGCCGCTTCAAGATCGTCGATGCGCACGTTGTCCGGCATCCAGCGCGCCTGCACGTGCAGTTCGGCAATGCGGCGGTAATCGCGGTTGAAGATGGCCATGAAGTTCTCGGCCAGGTAGTACTGATCTTCCTGCGAGAGCTGGCCCATGATGCCGAAGTCCAGCGCGATGAAGCGCGGGTTGTCGCGGCGCGCCGGATCGGTGTCGACCCAGATGTTGCCGGCGTGCGCATCGGCGTGGAAGAAGTTGTCGCGGAACACCTGGGTGTAGAACACCCGCACGCCCTTGGCCGCCAGCGCCTTGCGGTCGATGCCGGCCTGGTCCAGGGCGACGATGTCGTCGGACGGAATGCCCCACACCCGTTCCAGGGTCAGCGCGCGTTCGGCGGTGTGGCTCCAGATCACTTCGGGCACGTACAGATCGTCGCTGTTTTCCCAGAAGCGGCGCAGCACGCTGGCATTGGCGCCTTCGCGCTGCAGGTCCAGCTCGGCGGCCAGGGTGTTTTCCACCTCGGCCACCACTTCGCGCGGGCGGATCTTGTCGGCACGCGGGTGGGTGCGCTCGACCAGGCTGGCCAGCGAGTTCAACAGCGCGATGTCGGCGTCGATCTGCTTCTCGATACCCGGGCGCAGCACCTTCACCACCACCTGGCGGCCATCGGCCAGGGTGGCGGCGTGAACCTGCGCGATCGAGGCCGAGGCCAGCGGTTCGGTATCGAAGCTGGCAAAGGCCTCGCTGACCGGCAGGCCCAGCGCTTCTTCCACGATGCGGCGTGCGGTATCGCCGTCGAACGGCTTGACCCGGTCCTGCAGCAGGGTCAGTTCATTGGCCACGTCCGGCGGCACCAGGTCGCGGCGGGTCGACAGGATCTGGCCGAACTTGACGAAGATCGGGCCCAGGTCCTGCAGCGCCAGCCGCAGGCGTGCGCCACGCGACTGCGCGGCAATGGCCGCCGGTGCGCGCGGCACGAAGGGTTTGGCCAGGCGCAGCCAGCGCTCGGCCGCGGTGCCCTGCAGCAGGTCGTCCAGGCGGTAACGCAGAATGACCCGGCCGATGCGGTTGGCCCGCAGCAGGGCCTTCATGCGGCACCCCGCAGGCGCTGCACGCGCACCTGCAATCGTTCAACATCGTCGCGCAGCACGTCCACGTCATCGTGGAAGGCATCCAGTTCGCCACGCGGCACCACGTCGCGCGATTCTTCGGTGACGAATTCGGCGGCGCTGTGGGCCAGGTCGATGGCGCCCTGCCGCGCGTGCTGCAAGGCGCTGCGCAGGGTGTTGGCCACCTGCACGCCCAGCACTTCGCCGAACACGCTCACGAACGGTTGCTGCCAGTCCGGATCGAAGCCCTTGGCCAGCTGCTGCAGGCGGCGCGCCAGTTCGGCATCCCCGGCCACGCGTACGCGGCCCTTGCCGGCGTCGTCGCCACGCCGCGCGTTGGCCAGCAGCGGCAACTGCGCCAGCACCCCGACCAGGCTGCTGCGCACGGCCAGGTCGGCTTCCTGGGCGTCCACCGGGCCGACCCGCAGCTGGTCGCCGTCCACGCTGATGCGCATGGCCAGCGCGGGCGCTTCCAGGGTCAGGTCGATGTGCCGGCCGTGCAGGCTGGCCAGGGCGTGGCGGGTGTCCGGATCCAGCGCCAGGGCGCGGTTCAGGGCGATCTGCAGGGCGCGGCCAGCGACCGGCTTGAGGGACTTGAGCAGGGAAAGAGCCATGTGGCCATTCTACCTGCGTGGGTGGTGGGCTTGGGCCGGGGGCCCTGCGATCTGTCGGAACGGACGGGGTCGGATCCCGTTGCTGCGCAACGGGCTCTGACCCCCTGGGGATTCATGTGGGCCTCACCTGGTCGGCGCGGGAAGGTTCATGCTGTGGGTCCTTGTTGCACAGGACATCGCATTGCCCATGGCACGTACCCGGGTTGGCATCATTTTCGGCGGCACGTCTTCCGAACACGAAGTTTCGCTGCAGTCGGCGAAGAACATCCTCGATGCGCTGGATCGCGAGCGCTACGAACCGGTGCTGGTCGGCATCGACAAGCAGGGGCAATGGCACCTGCTGCAGCCCGACGCGTTCCTGCTCAACGCCGATGATCCGGCCCGGATCGCGCTGCGCCCGTCCGGCGCCGCCTCGGCGCTACTGCCGGGTGCAGCACTGGGGCAGATCGACGTGGTGCTGCCGATCGTGCACGGCCCGCTGGGCGAAGACGGTGCGCTGCAGGGCCTGCTGCGCATGGCCGGCCTGCCGTTCGTGGGCTCGTCGGTGCTGGGTTCGGCGGCGGCGATGGACAAGGACGTGGCCAAGCGCCTGCTGCGTGATGCCGGCCTGCCGGTGGCGCCGTGGGTCTGCATCCGCCGCCACCAGGCAGCCCAGGTGGATGTGGCCGCGTTGATCGCGCAGTTGGGGCTGCCCCTGTTCGTGAAACCGGCCAACCAGGGTTCTTCGGTGGGCGTGAGCAAGGTAAAGGATGCGGCTGGCTTTGCGGCTGCGCTGGAACTGGCGCTGCGCCACGACCACAAGGTGCTGGTGGAATCGGCCGTGGCCGGTCGCGAGATCGAATGTGCGGTGCTGGGCAACGCACAACCGCAGGCCAGTGTCTGTGGCGAGGTGGTGGTGCATGACGAGTTCTACGCCTATGACACCAAGTATCTGAACGCGGCGGGTGCCGATGTGGTGGTGCCGGCGGCGATCGATGCTGACAGCCAGGCGCGTATCCAGCAGATCGCGCTGCAGGCGTACCAGGCGCTGGAGTGCGCGGGCATGGCGCGGGTGGATGTGTTCCTGGGCGCGGATGGGAAGATCACCATCAACGAGATCAACACCCTGCCCGGCTTCACCCGCATCAGCATGTATCCCAAGCTGTGGGGTGCAAGTGGGCTGGGCTACACCGCGCTGATCACGCGGTTGATCGAACTGGCGCTGGAGCGGCACGCGGCCGACAAGGCGCTGGTGTAGTGCGGGGGGCCCCGCATCGCGTGCGACGCGCGGGGCCCCGCTTCTGTAGAGTCGAGCTTGCTCGACTGCTGTTGCAACAGTCGAGCATGGCTCGACTCTACAGGTGCGTCAGTCGAGCAGGCTCGACACTACCCGCGCTTGCGGAACATCGAGATCACCGCAAGGATCAGGAACACGACGAACAGGATCCAGGCGATGTTGCTGGCGGCGCCGGCAATGCCGGAGAAGCCGAGCACGGCGGCGATGATGGCGATGACGAAGAAAATAACGGCGTAGTGCAGCATGGCGCTCCTCGCGATGGGTCGGGCCGTGGATGGCGTGGGTCCATCCTCCCGATCCGGCGGTGTGCAACCGGTGACGGCCACTTCTGCGCGCGATGAAGCCTTCAGCGGCGTGATGCCGTCGTCACGAGGCCGCGTGCAGGCGGCGCAGCCCTTCTTCGATGCTGACTTGCGGCACGTAACCGAAATCGCGGCGCGCCGGTTCCATGCTGTACCAGTGCGGCGTGCACAGCTGTTCGGCCAGGAACCGGGTCAACGGCGGTTCGCCGGGCAGGCGCAGCAGCGGCCACAGGCGCTCGCAGACGGCGCCGATGCGGTAGGCGGTCTTGAAGCTGAGGGTTTTCTCCACGGCCGGGGCATTCACCGCCGCCAGCAGCTTGTTCAACAGCTCGCGCATCGGCAGCGGTTCGCCGTTGGAAATGAAGTACGCCTTGCCGGCACAGGCCGCACCCGGGGTCAGCGCGTCGAACGCCAGGAAGTGCGCCAGCGCGGCGTTGTCGATGTAGGTGGTGTCGACTTTGTTGCTGCCATCGCCCACCAGGCGCAGGCGGCCCTGGCGGGCACGCTGGGCCAGCCGCGGTACCAGCTGCAGATCACCCGGGCCCCAGATCAAGCGTGGGCGCAGCGCCACGGTGGCCAGGCTGGCATCGTTGGCGGCCAGCACGCGCTGCTCGGCAATCGCCTTGGTCGCCGCGTACGGGGCCTGGAAATTCTCGCCGTACGGGACTTCGTCGGCGCCCAGCCCTTCCACCGGGTAGGTGGCGCGATGGGTCACGCTGGGCGTGGAGGTATAGACCAGGCGGCCGACGCCGTGCGCGCGGCAGGCGGCAATCACGTTGTCGGTGCCCACCACGTTGGCCTGGTGGTAGCTGTCATAGCTGCCCCAGGCGCCGGCCTTGGCGCCGTTGTGGAAGACCGCGTCCACCCCGGCCACCGCATGCAGCACGGCCTGCGGATCGGCCAGGTCGCCACGGATCTGGCCCACGCCCATCGCCTGCAGCGCCGGGTAATGGCCACGGTTGAGCGCCAGCACCTGGTGGCCGCGCTCAAGCAGGCCGCGGCACAGGGCCTGGCCAAGGAAGCCACCACCACCGGTAACCAGGATCTTCATGCACGCTTCTCCAAGGCAGCGCTGGCCCAGACGGCCAGCTTTTCGCGGCCGATCTTGGCGTTGTGTCGAATGTCCACCGGGAAGCCCGGATGGACCAGGAAGTGCTGCACACCGGCAGCGGGCAGGTGCGTGGCCGCATGGGCGCGCAGCGCCTCCTGCAGGGCCGCGCCATCGCGGGTGCCGCGTTGCAGCTCCACGCACAACACCGGCACCTGCGCACCGGCCGCGCCCACGCCCACCAGTGCGGTGCGGGCCACGCCGGGCAGCGTGTTGAACACCGGTTCCACCTGTTCGGTGTACAGCGGCCCGCGCGCGGTTTCCACGCGGTGGGTCTTGCGCCCACAGAACCAAAGGCGGCCCTGCGCATCGAAGTAACCGACATCGCCCATGCGGTGCACGATGCGGCTGCTGCCATCGGCCAGGGTTTCGGCAATCTTCGCCGCGGCGGTGGCCTGCGGGCGGTTGAAGTAGCTGTCGGTGGCGGTCGGCCCGGCCACGGTGATCTCGCCCACTTCGCCCACGCCCAGCACGCGCACCTGCGACCAGTCGGGCAGCGGGGCGTCATCGATGGCGATGATGCGCACTTCGTTGGGCGCCACCACGCTGCCCACGCAGGTGCCGGCGCCGGCCTCGGTGGCGGCACGCGTACGTTCCAGTTCACGGCCTTCCACCACGGCCACCGGCAGGCACTCGGTGGCGCCATAGGGCGTCCAGAACTGCGCATCGCCCGGCAGCAGGCGGCGGATGGTAGCCACCACGTCCGGCGGCACCGGGGCGCCGGCCGAGGTGACCCGGGTGACCGACGGCAGCGGCCGACCATGGCGGGCCAACACGCGCATCAATGCCGGCGAACCAAACAGCTGGGTCACGCCGAAACGCTGGATGGCATCGTGCAGCCGCGCCGGGTCGGCCTGCGCCGGCCGGGTCGGGTCCATGTCCGGAATGACCGAGGTCAGCCCCAGCGCCGGGTCGAACAGCGCGAACGGCGGGAAGGTCGGCAGGTCCACCCCGCCCGCTTCCATGCCGAAGGCGTTGCCCAGCAGTTCGATCTGGCCGACGAAGTGGCGATGGCGGTAGACCACGCCCTTGGGCACGCCGGTGGAGCCGCTGGTGAACAGGATCGCGGCCATGTCCTCGCCGTCGGTGGCGGCCAGCATCGGGCCGCTGGCGGCGCCGGCGCGCTCCAGCGCGGCCAGGGTGGTGCCGCCCCAGCCCAGGCGCTGGCCCACGGTCACCAGACGGGTGGCCGACGGTGCCCAGCGCAGCGCCAGACGGGCCACGTGGGCCAGGGGAATGCCGATGAAGGCCTCCGGCTGCGCTTCGTCCAGGCACTGCTTCAGCGCGCGCTTGTCGATGCCCGGATCGACCAGCACCGGCACCGCGCCCAGCTTGAACAGGGCGAACATCAGCAGGAAGAACTCCGGCGAAGGCCGCACCATCACCACCGTGCGCACGCCGCGGCCGATGCCGTAGCCGGCCAGGCCGGCCGCCATGGCATCGCTGCGGGCGTCCAGCTGGCGGTAGTCCAGGGTCACGTCATAGGCGGCCATGCCGTTGCCAGCGCCTCGGCGGCCGGGGCAGCGGATGGCGATCTGGTCGGGGCGTTCACGGGCCAGTTCCGGCAGCCGCGCGGCAATATTGCAGGGTCGGTTCATCCGTTCATTGTCGCCGCTTACGGAATTTCTTGCGCGGCGGCCGACTTCGTGGAAAATCCGCAGCCTCGTCACCCATTCCACTGCCGCCCGAGGCGGCTTGACCATGCAACATCCCTGCATGACCTGCGGCGCCTGCTGCACCCAGTACCGCGTGGCCTTTCACTGGATGGAATCGGACGAGGTCACCCCCGGCGGGGTACCGCACCAGCTGACCGAAACGCTGGACCCGCACCGCCTGTGCATGCGCGGCACCCATTCCAAGCCGGTGCGCTGCGTGGCCCTGGATGCGCAGATCGGCGTGTATTCACGCTGCACCATCCACCCCAACCGGCCCAGCGTGTGCCGCGAGGTCGATGCCTCGTGGGAATACGGCAAGGCCAGCCCGCAGTGCGACAAGGCGCGCCTTGCCTATGGCCTGGCCCTGCTGACCCCGGCGGACTGGGAAGGCAGCGACGGCAGCCCGATCGCGGCCTGAGGCCAGGGGTCGGATCCGTTTCGAAGAAACGGCTCTGACCCCGTGTCGCGCAGAGGGGGTCAGAGCCCTCTCTGCGAGAGGGATCCGACCCCGCACACCGAAATAGCCCGATCGCGGCCTGAGGCCAGGGGTCGGATCCGTTTCGAAGAAACGGCTCTGACCCCGTGTCGCGCAAGGGGGTCAGAGCCCTCTCTGCGAGAGGGATCCGACCCCACACACCGAGGCAGCCCGATCGCGGCCTGAGGCCACGGGTCGGATCCGTTTCGAAGAAACGGCTCTGACCCCGTGTCGCGCAGAGGGGGTCAGAGCCCTCTCTGCGAGAGGGATCCGACCCCGCACACCGATCAGATCGGGTTGGCGTCCAGGAAGGCGCGGATCTCCGGCACCAGCACTTCGTGCTTGTCTTCCAGCACGTAGTGGTTGGCATCTTCGAAGGCATGCACCTGGGCGGCCGGCAGCGCGGCCTGGAAGCCCTTCAGGAAGTGGTGGTCGAACACGATGTCGCGCAGGCCCCAGCCGATGAAGGCCGGGCGGTCGGCGAAGGACGGCAGCGCCTGGCCGGCGCGTTCCAGCAACGACCAGCCCTTGTCGGCCGGCGACAGCGGAATGTCCTGCATGAAACGGATGGTGCTGATGCGGTTGGCGTAGCTGTTGTACGGCGCCACGTAGGCGCGGCGCACATCGGCCGGCATCTTCCGCTCCACGCCCAGCCACGAGGCACCGGACGAGAACGCATTGAAGGTGCGGATGATCCACTCACCGATCTTCCAGTGCCGGCCCAGCGCAATCTGCCACGGCATCTTCTTCGCCGCCGGCAGCGGGAAGGCCGCGGTGTTGAGCACCACCAGGCGCTTCACCTGATCGTGGTGCGACAGCGCCCAGCCGAAGCCGATCATGCCGCCCCAGTCGTGCACGGCCAGAGTCACCGGGCCGGTGATGCCCAGGTGCTTCAGCAGCGCATCCAGGTCGTCCACGCGCGACTGCAGGGTGTACGCGTAGCGGCTGTCATCGGGCTTGTCCGACAGGCCCATGCCGATATGGTCGGGCACGATGCAGCGGTACCTGTCCGACAGGCCGGCCACCAGCGTGCGCCAGTAATAGCTCCACGACGGGTTGCCGTGCACCATCACCACCACCTCGCCATCGCGCGGGCCCTCGTCGAGATAGTTCATCGACAGACCGGGGCGAACCTCGAAACGCTGCGGGTGGGCGGGGTAACCGGGAAGATTCATGGGCCAGTTCTTCAGTAGGTGAACATCACTGCTCGCGCGCAGGCGGCAGTACGTAGCGTTGCGGGGTATGCGAATTGTCGGACAGCAGGCGCAGGTAGGCAGGGTGCAGGAACAGCTTTTCCTTGCCCATGCGTTGTTCCTGCAGCATGCCCACGTCCACCAGCTCACGCAGGTAGCGCGCTGCCGTCTCGCGGCGGGCAATGCCGGCATCCACCAGGTTCTGGATACGGCAGTAGGGTTGGCTGAACAGTACGTCGATCAGCTCGCGGCTGTAGATCTTGGGCCGCTGGATGCGCACCCACTCGCAGGCCTGCTCGTGCAGCTGGCGGATGGCATCGATCTTCGCGCCGGTCCAGCGAGCGGTGTCGGCCACCGCATCCAGCATGTAGGCGATCCAGGCCGCCCAATCCCCGTCGCGGGTAACCGCCAGCAGCAGCCGGTAATAGGCCGCCTTGCGTTCGATGATGTAGCGCGACAGGTAGAGCACCGGCAGATCGAGCAGATTCTGTTCCACCAGCATCAGCAGGTTCAGCACGCGCCCGGTTCGGCCGTTGCCATCGGTGAACGGATGGATCGCCTCGAACTGGTAGTGCGCCACGGCCATGCGGATGAGCGGATCGATGTCCCGTTCGTCGTGGATGAAGCGTTCCCAGTTGGCCAGCTTTTCGCGCAGCAGGGCCTCGCCGGCAGGCGGCGTATAGATCACTTCGGCGGTCTGCTGGTTGACCAGCGCCGTGCCCGGTACGCGCCGTACCTGCATCTGCGCATCCTTGATGCGGCTGCAGACACGTTCGGCGGTGTCGGTGCAGAGCGGTCGTTCCGCCAGTGACTGGAACCCTTCCTGCAACGCACTTCTGTAGCGCAGTGCTTCGCGGGTGGCCGGGTCGGCGCCGTGCTGCTGGTCGGCGAAGCGGAACAGTTCGTCAGTGCTGGTGACGATGTTCTCGATTTCCGAACTGGCCTGCGCTTCAAGCAGCGGAATGGTATTGATCAGCACTGCCGGGTTGGGCAGGTGTCCGGTGGCCTGGCGCAGCGAAGCCAGCGCCTTGTGTGCTTCGATGCAGGCCTTCAGCAACGGCCGGGTTTCGAGCTCGGCAACAGGAGGCAGCGGCGGCAGGTCGTTATAGGGCGTCTGGGCATCCATACAGCCGCTCATGTCGATGGAATCGACATGATGCCGCCCACATGTCGAAAAAGTAAGAAAATTCGTACATGAACGCCTCCGGCCGCACGTTCACGTCGCCCGGATCGCGCCATTGCGGCGCGATCCCAGGCCAGACCCGTCAGGCGACAGGCCAGGCGGTCTTACCAGACCACTTCGGCCATCGAGCAGTTCAGGCCCGAGCCGATGCCCAGAAGCGCGATGCGATCGCCCTTCTTCAGCTTGCCCAGCTGCTTGAGCTTGCTCAGCACGATCGGCACCGAGGCCGGGCCGATGTTGCCGTGCTCGCCGAAGATGGTCATCACCTTCTTCGGGTCGATGCCGAAGTTCTTGATGAACGCGGCGGTGTGCGGCTGGCTGACCTGGTGGATGACGAACTGGTCCAGTTCCTCCACGGCCCAGCCCAGGGCGATCTTGGCGGCGGCGAAGGTCTTCTGCGCCAGCTTGATGCCTTCGATCAGCAGCAGGCGGGTGTCGGTCACCATGCGGTCCAGGTTGCCCAGGCACAGCTGGTTCCACTCGGTGGCCGAGCGGGTCACGCCACCCTTGTAGCGCGGGGCGTCGGGCACCAGTTCCGAGCGCGCCATGACCATGGCCGCGGCACCCGAACCGGTGGTCAGGGCCGCCAGTTCGTTGCGGAAATCGTCGGCTGTGACGTCCGGGGCGGTCATCCGCTCCAGGGTCTTTTCGTAGACCAGGTTGGCGGTTTCGCCATCGACCACCAAGGCGTAGTCGATGTCACCGCGCTCGAGCATGCGCGCGGCGATATCCATGCCGTTGATGAAGGCCAGACACGCATTGGCCACATCGAAGGTCATGCATTCGTCGCTGACGCCCAGGTTGCCCGACACGATGGAGGCCGTGGACGGCTCCAGGTAGTCGCGGCTGACCGAGGTGTTGACCAGCAGGCCGACTTGGCCGGCGGTGATGCCGGCGTCTTCCAGCGCCTTGCGGCCGGCCATGGTGGCCGCGTCCGAGGCCAGCACGCCGGTGTCCCACAGGCGGCGGGCGTGGATGCCGGCGATATCGCCCAGCACGTCGGTGCGGATACCCAGGCGGTCCAGGGTCGGCTGCAGGCGGTCGTTGATTTCCTTGGTCGTCAACGTATGCGGCGCGTCGACGTGTGCGAGGCCGGCGATCGAGACATTCTTGAAGAGCATCGAGGTTAGCGCCAAGGCTCAGGCAAAAGGGGGCGCTATTCTATAACCCCCGCGCCTTCACCGCATCTTTACGAATTCAGCCTTCCCCGTATGGTGAAGGATTCAGCGTGGCGGGCACTGGAACGCGGCGAAGCGCTGGCTGCCATCGGCCGGGGCGGCGGCGGCCTGCACGGCGTTGGCGCCGGCACTGGGGGCCTCGTTGCGGGCCAGGGTTTCCAGCTCTTCCTGCACCCGCAGCGGGTTGCGGTTGTAGAAGCCGACCTTGCTCTTGACCGTTACAACTACCTCACCCTTGGTGATGCAGCCGGCCGGAACCGGGCCTGCCGGCAGCACGCGGGTCGCCTTGCCGGCCGGTTCGATCGGCACCCAGGTGCAGGCGGTGACGGTGAGCAGCAGGGAAGAAAGCAGCAGAACGCGCATGGGCAGATCCTGGAAGGGTATGGGGCGATTCTGCCTGAACAGCCTGAATCGGGGGTAGCCGGGGATGGGGTCAGATCCCCCGACAGAGGGATCCGACCCCTGGCCGGGTCTTGCCTTATTTCTTCACCGGGTTGCCGTCGGCATCGACCACGGTCACCTCGCCCAGGTTCAGCGCGCGCACCGCGGCTTCGGTCTGCTTCAGGTCACCCACCACCACCCAGGTCAGCGCCTGCGGCTTGATCTCGGCCGCCGCCTGCTGCACCTGCGCCGGGGTCATCGCTTCGATCTCGGCCTTGCGGCGCAGCACGTAGTCGTCGGGGCGCTTGAACTGCACGATGTTGCCGATGGTCGAGGCCACGGCCGCCGCGGTTTCATACGCGCCCGGCAGGCTCAGGGTCTGGATGTTGCGGATGCGGTTGACCTCTGCCTCGGTGGCCGGCTTGCTGCCATCGGCGAAGCCGGCGATCTCCTTGCGCATTTCCGCCAGCGCCGGGCCGGTCTTGTCGATCTGCACCGGCGCCATTGCCATCCACGGGCGCTGGCCCACGGTGTTGCTGGCCATGGTGCGGGCACCGTAGGACCAGTGCTTGTCCTCGCGCAGGTTCATGTTCAGGCGCGAGGTGAAGTCGCCACCGATCACGCCGTTGGCAATGTCGAAGCGGGTCGAGCCGGCATCACTGGACGGCGGAACCACCTGGCCGGCGAACAGGTTGGCCTGCACCGCACCCGGCTGGTCGATCAGGAACACGCGCGGTGCGCTGGGCACGGCAACGGCAGTGGTGGCCTTGACCGTGGGCGCATCGCCGCTGGCCTTCCAGTCGCCCAGCTGCTTGTCCAGCAGCGGCACGATCTCGGCCAGGGTGGTGTCGCCCACCACGATCAGGGTGCCGTCCTGCGGGCGCAGCCAGTCGCGGTGGAAATCGACCAGGTCTTCGCGCCCCAGGCTGGCGATGGCCGCTTCGTCACCGCTGCCGGTGAACGGAATCGCATACGGGTGGCCCTTGCCGTACAGCAGCGGCGGCAGCACGCGCATGGCCACTGCATTGGGGTTGACCTTTTCCTGCTGGATGCCGGCGATCCACGAAGCCTTTACGCGGTCGATCTCGCCCTGTTCGAAGCGCGGTTCGCGCAGCAGGCTGGCGTACAGCGCCAGCGACGGCACCAGGTTTTCCTTCAGTGCCGACAGTTCAACATCCACCGAATCCAGCCCGGCCGAGGCATCCAGGCTGGCGCCCAGCGCATCGGCGGCATCGGCGAAGGCCAGCGAGCCCAGCTTGCCGGCGCCTTCGGTCATCAGGCTCATGGTGAAGTTGGCCGTGCCCGGCTTGCGCCCCTGGTCGGCGGTGAAGCCGCCCGGGAACTGATAGCTGAACTGCACCACCGGAATCTCGTGGCGCTCGGCCAGCACCACCTGGGTGCCGTTCTTCAGGGTGGCGCGCTGCAGGGCCGGGAACTTCAACTGCGGGAACTCGCGGGTCTGCGGCACGCCGGCCTTGCGGTCCACCTGCTCGGGCAGGGTGCTGTACTTGCTGTCCACGGCCGGCACGTTGAACGGCTTGGGCGTGGCCGAGGCTTCTTCCTTCAGCGCCACGCGCTCACCCGGTTCCACCACCAGGGTGTGGCTGCCCTTGTCCAGCCACTGTGCGCCCAGGCGCTTCAGATCGGCGGCCGTGGCCTTGTCGATGTTGGCCAGCGAGGTGCGGAAGCAGCCCGGGTCGCCGGTGTAGACCGCGCATTCGGCCAGCGCATCGGCCTTGCCGCCGAAGCCGCCAATGCGCTCGATGCCACGGATGAAGCCGGCGCGGAAGCCGGTCTTGGCGCGTGCCAGTTCATCGGCAGTCGGACCGTCCTTCAGCAGGCGCTCGATTTCTTCGTCGATGATCTTCTCGATGCGGGACGGGTCCTGGCCCTTCTTCACCGTGGCCATCACCATGAAGTTGGACCCCAGCTGCGAGGCGTAGGCGCCGGCGCTGATGTTGTCCACCAGCTTGTCCTGATGCTGCAGGCGCTGGCTCAGGCGCGAGGACTTGGCACCACCCAGCACTTCGGCCAGCAGCTGCAGCTGGTCGATGTCGGCCGTGCCGACCTGGGCCACGTTCCACGCGCGGTAGATGCGCGCCTGCGGCACCTTGTCGGTCATCACTTCGCGGGTGTCGGCATCGCGCTTGGCCACGTCCACCTTCGGCTGCGGCATGGTCGGGCCGGCCGGGATGCTGCCGAAGTAGCGCGCCACCTTTTCCTTGGCGGTGGCCAGGTCGATGTCACCGGCCAGCACCAGCACCGCATTGTTCGGGCCGTACCAGGTGCGGAACCAGGTCTTCACGTCATCCAGCGAGGCCGCGTTGAGGTCGTTCATCGACCCGATCACGCTGTGGTGGTACGGGTGGCCGGCCGGATACAGCGCGCGGTTCAGCTTTTCCCAGACCTGGCCATAGGGCTGGTTTTCGCCCTGGCGCTTCTCGTTCTGTACCACGCCGCGCTGTTCGTCCAGCGCGGCCTGGTCGATCGCCCCCACCAGGTGGCCCATGCGGTCCGATTCCATCCACAGCGCCATGTCCAGCGCGGTGGTCGGCACGTTCTCGAAGTAGTTGGTGCGGTCGGTATTGGTGGTGCCGTTCTGGCCGGTGGCACCGACCTGCTTGAACGGCTCGAAGTATTCGCCGTCGTGGTTTTCGCTGCTCTGGAACATCAGGTGTTCAAACAGATGGGCGAAGCCGGTACGGCCGGCCGGCTCGTCCTTGCTGCCCACGTGGTACCAGACGTTCACCGCCACGATCGGCGCCTTGCGGTCGGTGTGCACGATCACGCGCAGGCCGTTGGGCAGGGTGAACTGCTCGAAGGGAATGTCCACCTTGGCCGGCGCGGCCGGCTTGGCCGCCAGGGCGGTGGTCGGCGCAAGCGTGCCGAGGGCGGTGCTGAGGGCAACGGCGAGCAGCGCGGTGCGCGGGCGCAGGGCGAAAGACATTTCCAGATCCTTGGTCACGTTGGTGAATGCCGATCCTAGCGTGTGTCCCGCCCGCCCGGTATCGGCCAGCAGTCACTGCCCTGGGGGCGCCAGACCGCCCCGCCATAGCGGTCACGTAAGTCGCGCCAGCGCGTCCGGACAGTGTCCACGGCCTGCCGAACGGACAGGTGTCCGCCCCGCGGACACTCCGAAGACCGCAAAAAATCCTTTGAAATCAACGCTTGAAAGTTGGCACGGCGATTGCTGTGTAGTTCCTGCGCCAGGAAGGGCTTCAGATCGAAACTGACTGACCGCTGAACAAATAGAGAAAATCGAAAATTTCTCTTGCATGCCCAGAATTGGTGTACTACCTTACTACCACACCACCGCTCAACAACACTAAACAGGCCCCGTCATGAACGCCAAGACCATTGCCATCGCCATCGCCCTGATCGCCGGCACCGCGGTTGTTTCGTCGGTGCAGGCCTCCGAATCCATCAAGACCCTGGACACCGTGCAGGTGCGCCCGGCCGCCGACCAGCTGGCCCAGCAGGCCTGGGAACAGGCCAGCGGCATCCCCACGCTGGCAGCAGTGCAGGTGCGCCCGAGTGCTGACCAGCTGGCCGAACGCAACGGCTACGTGGCTGCCCCGGTCGCCGCTGCAATGCCGATCACCACCCTGGCCGCCGTCGAAGTGCGCCCCAGCCTGGAACAGCGCGTCGCCCTGGCCGCCGAACAGGAAGCACAGCGCTACGCCGCCACCCTGGCTGCCGCTGCCACCTCGGTGGCCAACCAGGTGATCACCAACCTGCCGACCCTGCAGGTTCGCCCCAGCGCCGCCGATCTGCAGGCCCTGGCCAGCGAAACCGCACAGGTGCTGCTGCGCCCGTAACCGGTGCCGCCCTGCCCCGCGCAGGGCGTGCGCCGTAGAGGCGGCAGCGGTGGCAGGTACACTGCACCGATGAATGCCGCGCCCCAGTTCCACGTGATCCTGTTCCAACCGGAAATCCCGCCCAACACGGGCAACGTGATCCGGCTCTGTGCCAACACCGGCGCGCAGCTGCACCTGGTCGAACCGCTCGGGTTCGCACTGGAAGACAAGCAGCTCAAGCGCGCCGGGCTGGACTACCACGAGTATTCGCGCCTGCAGGTGCACCCCGACCTGGACACCGCGCTGGCGCGCATCGCGCCGAAGCGGCTGTTCGCACTCAGTACCCGGGCCAGCGTGCGCTACGACAGCGTGGCCTTTGAAGACGGCGATGCATTCCTGTTCGGCCCGGAAAGCCGTGGCCTGCCGCAGGATCTGCTCGACGCCCTGCCCGACGGCCAGCGCCTGCGCCTGCCGATGCAGCCGGGCAACCGCAGCCTCAACCTGTCCAACACCGTGGCCGTACTGATGTACGAAGCCTGGCGCCAGCACGGGTTTGCCGGCGGCACGTAACGCGGCAGACCGATTGTGGTGGGTACGGACCGCCCCTGGTGGGTGCGGACCTTGGTCCGCACCAATGCCCGGTCGCGCGCGGAGGGTCTGTGCCAACCAAGGTTGGCACCTACCACCAACGTGGGCACCTACCCGGTAGATCCACGCCATGCGTGGATGACGGTCAGAACGCGTTGATACCGGTCAGCTCGCGGCCAATCACCAGCTGGTGCACGGTCTCGGTGCCTTCATAGGTAATCACCGATTCCAGGTTCAGCGCATGGCGGATCGCCACGTGTTCGGTGGTGATGCCGGCCCCGCCCAGCAGGTCGCGGCATTCGCGGGCGATATCAATCGCCATGCGGCAGTTGTTCCACTTGGCCAGGCTGACCTGCTGCGGCTTCAGCTGGCCAGCTTCCTTCAGGCGCCCCAGCTGCAGGGCCAGCAGCTGCGCGGTGGTGATGCGGCGGGCCATTTCGGCCAGCTTGATCTGCGCGCTCTGGGTGGCGGCCAACGGCCGGCCGAACAGCACCCGCTCCTTGGCATAGCCCAGCGCTTCGTCCAGGCAGGCAATGGCCGAACCGATCGGGCCCCAGCTGATGCCGAAGCGGGCCTGGGTCAGGCAGCCCAGCGGCCCCTTCAGCCCCTTCACGTTGGGCAGGCGGTGGCTGTCGGGCACGCGCACGTCGTCGAAGTACAGCGCACCGGTCAGCGAGGCGCGCAGGCTCATCTTGTGCTTGATCTCCTGGCTGGTGAAACCGGCCATGCCCTTTTCCAGCACGAAGCCCTGGATGCCGTCTTCGGTCTGCGCCCAGACAATGGCCAGGTCGGCCACCGGGCCGCTGGTGATCCACATCTTGCTGCCGCTGATGCGCCAGTCGCTGCCGTCGCGTACCGCGCGGGTCTTCATCGCGGCCGGGTCCGAACCACCATGCGCTTCGGTCAGGCCGAAGCGGCCGATCAGCTCGCCACGGGCCATCGCCGGCAACCACTGCCGCCGCTGTTCCTCGCTGCCGTAGGCGTAGATGGGGTACATGCACAGCGAGCTCTGCACGGAAACGAAACTGCGCAGGCCCGAATCGCCGCGTTCCAGCTCCTGGCAGATCAGGCCGTAGCTGACCGCGCCCAGGTCGCCGCCGCCGTATTCGGACGGCAGCGTCGCGCCCAGCAGGCCCAGTGCGGCGATCTCCGGCACCAGTTCGTCGGGAAAGCGCGCCTGGTCGAACGCATCGCCGATGATGGGCAGCACCCGTTCGTTGGTGAAGCGGGCCACGCTGTCCTGCACCGCGCGTTCTTCCTCGCTGAGCAGGGAACGGACATCGAACAGATCGTACGGATGCAAAGCCATGGCACTCACGCGCAGTCAGGACCGGGCCATTGTCGGTCATCCGCACGCATCGCGTCTGGTAGGTGTGGACCTTGGTCCACACGGATGCGGGTCCGCGCGGTGAAACAATGTGCCAACCAAGGTTGGCACCTACCCGGCCACGCGCATTTCGCTGCATTGCAGCAAACGCGGTGTGAACGGCGCCGATCTAGCTCGATCACGCGCGGCCCGGTACCCTGACACATTCAAACAAGCGTTTCGCACGTGGCAGCACGCGCGATTCCCAGGCACCGCCGGTGGCCCCGATGCCGGCACTACCCACGAGTCATGCATTCGATGAGCGCTGAAGCCAACGCCCTGCCCCCGCGTGAAGTAATGGAATTCGACGTGGTGATCGTCGGCGCCGGTCCTGCCGGCCTGGCCACCGCCATCCGCCTGCGCCAGCGCGCGATCGAAGCCGGCCGTGAACTGTCGGTGTGCGTGCTGGAAAAGGGCTCCGAGCCCGGCGCGCATGTGCTGTCCGGTGCGGTGATGGACCCGCGGGCACTGACCGAACTGTTCCCGGACTGGGCCGAACGCGGCGCGCCGCTGAAGCAGAAGGTCACCCGTGATGAGTTCCTGTTCCTCAGCGAGACCGGTTCGCGCAGCACGCCCAACGCGCTGCTGCCCGAATGCTTCCACAACGAAGGCAACTACATCATCAGCCTGGGCGAGGTGACCCGCTGGCTGGCGCAGCAGGCCGAGGCGCTGGAAGTGGCGATCTTCCCCGGCTTCGCCGCCGCCGAGGTGCTGTACGGCGACAACGGTGAAGTGGTCGGCGTGGCTACCGGCGACATGGGCATCGAAAAGGACGGCAGCATCGGTCCGGCCTTCGAACGCGGCATGGCCCTGCATGCCAAGTACACGATCTTCGGCGAAGGTGCGCGCGGCCACCTCGGCCGCCAGCTGATCGCCCGTTACAAGCTGGATGAAGGCAAGGACCCGCAGGCCTACGGCATCGGAATCAAGGAACTGTGGCAGATCGACCCGGCCAAGCATGAGCCGGGCCTGGTGGTGCACGCCGCCGGCTGGCCGCTGGACAACGACACCTATGGCGGCGCCTTCCTGTACCACGCCGACGGCGGCAAGGTGGCGGTGGGCTACGTGGTGGGCCTGGATTACAAGAACCCGTGGCTGAGCCCGTTCGAAGAGTTCCAGCGCTTCAAGACCCACCCGCAGATCCGCAAGCACTTGGAAGGCGGCACCCGCATCGGCTACGGCGCGCGCGCCATTACCGCCGGTGGCCTGATGTCGCTGCCGAAGACGGTGTTCCCCGGCGGCGCGCTGGTCGGCTGCGAGGCCGGCTACCTCAACGTCAGCCGCATCAAGGGCAGCCACGCGGCCATCAAGACCGGCATGCTGTGCGCTGACGCCGCCTTCGATGCGCTGGTGGCCGACCGCCAGCACGACGAACTGAGCGCCTACCCGCAGGCGTTCGAAGCCAGCTGGCTGTTCACCGAACTGCAGCAGGCCAAGAACTTCAAGCAGTGGTTCAAGAAGGGCCAGACCGTGGCCACCCTGATGACCGGCGTGGAACAGTGGCTGCTGCCCAAGCTGGGCGTGCGCAACCCGCCGTGGACCCTGCGCCACAGCACCCCGGACCATGCCTGCCTGGAACCGGCGTCCAAGCACACCCGCATTGCCTATCCCAAGCCCGACGGCGTGCTCACCTTCGACCGTCTCAGCTCGGTGTTCCTGAGCAGCACCAACCACGACGAAAACCAGCCCAGCCACCTGACCCTGAAGGACGCCAGCATTCCGGTGAAGGTGAACCTGGCCGAGTACGCCGGCCCGGAGGCGCGCTACTGCCCGGCCGGTGTGTACGAGTTCGTTGGCGAAGCCGACAACGCGCGGCTGCAGATCAACGCGCAGAACTGCGTGCACTGCAAGACCTGCGACATCAAGGACCCGACCCAGAACATCGTCTGGGTGACTCCGCAGGGCGGTGGCGGCCCCAACTACTCGGGCATGTAAGTCACCGGGCTGCGACGGCGTGTCGCAGCCCGCGTCCACGCTCGGGCCGGTATGCTGCCGGCCCATGCGCGCGCTCGCTCTACCTGTTGTATTCGCCGTGGCCCTGGCGGCCACCGCCTGCCAGCGCCCGCCAGCCGCACCGGCCAGTCCCGAACAGGCACGCCAGCAGGCCATGCAGCGCGCGTTTGAACTGTGCGCCGGCTGCCACACGGTGAAGGCCGGCGGCATCCATCGCTTCGGTCCCAACCTGCACGGGGTGCTCGGCCGACGTGCCGGCAGCCTGCCCGACTACGGCTATTCCGACGCCATGCGCCGCGCCGATTTCGTGTGGAGCGCGCAGACCCTGGACACCTTCCTGCAGTCACCCAGCCACATGGTGCCCGGCACGCGCATGTACAACGCGTTCCCCAGCGCGGAACGGCGCGCCCTGGTGATCGCCTACCTGCAGGAGCATGCCCAGTAGGAGCATGCCCACCAGGAGCACGCTCGGTAGGTGCACAGCGTTCACTGAGCCAGCCGCTGCAACTGCTGTTGCAGCAGGGCCATGAACTCGCTCACCTGCTGCAGCAACGGCCCCATGGCCGCCTCGTCGCCCTGCTGCAGTTGCTCTTCCAGGGCGCCGGCGCGGGCGGCCAGGCCCTGCGCGCCCACCGCGCCCAGCGCACCGGCCATGCGGTGCAGGTGCTGCACCAGCTGGGCGCGGTCGCCGTCGCGCAGCGCGGCGTGCAGATCGGCCATGTCGCGGGTCGTGGCGGCCAGCAGGCTGTCGCGCAACTGGGTAGCCACCTGCAGCGAACCGAAGCGCTGTTGCAGCGCCGCCAGATCCGGCAGTGCCAGCGTTGCATCCACCAGCTCACCCGGCGCATGGGTGGCGGCGGCCAGCTCGGCCGCATCCAGCCCGGCCGCCTGTGGCAGCCAGCGCAGCAAGGCCTGGCGCAGCGTGGCCAGCGACAACGGCTTGGCCAGCACATCGTCCATGCCCGCCTCGCGGCAACGCCGTGCGTCGTCGTCCAGCACGCTGGCGGTCAGCGCCAGCACCGGCAGCCGCGGCTGGCCGTTGCGGCTCTCACGCTCGCGCAGCAGGCGGGCGAAGGCGAAGCCATCCATCACCGGCATGCGGCAGTCGGTGATCACCAGATCGAACGGTTCCTTCGCCAGCCGATCCAGGGCCTGCCGCCCGTCGTCGACCAGCACATGCGGCACGCCCAGCTGCTGCAGGCGCCAGGCCATCATCGCCTGGTTGGTCGGGTGGTCTTCCACCACCAGCACGCGCGCCGCCCGCAATGCCGGCGGCAGCAGCGCGGTCTGTTCCTGCTCGGCCAACAACGCGGCCACGTCTTCGGCGCGCGCCTCCACCAGCGCCACCTCCACGTCCACCCGCGTGCCTTCGCCCAGCACACTGTGCAGGCTCAGCTCACCGCCCATCTTGTGCACCAGGCGCCGGCAGATGCTCAACCCCAGCCCGGTGCCGCCATGCTCGCGCTGGATGTAGGCACCGGCCTGGGTGAAGGGCGCGAACAGGTGCGGAATCTGGTCCTCGGCAATGCCGATGCCGGTATCGGACACGGTCAGTCGCAGCGGCTGGCTGCCATCCTCGGCGGTGGCACCCAGCACATCCACCTGCAGGCGCACATGGCCCTCGTTGGTGAACTTGATCGCGTTGCTGAGCAGGTTGAAGACGATCTGCCGCAGGCGCACGCCATCGACTTCGTGTGCCTGGGCCAGGCGCGGGTCGATGTCCACCTGCAGCTCCAGGCCCCGTGCCGTGGCCTGCGGCGAAAGCAACCGGCACACGCTGTCCAGCAGCGGGCGCAGCGGCATCGGCACCGGCGCCAGGCGCAGCGCGCCCGCTTCCATGCGCGAATAATCCAGGATGTCGTCCAGGATCTGCCGCAGCATCTGCGCCGAATCCTCGATCACGGTGATGATGCGCTGCTGTTCCTGGTCCAGCGGCGAATGGGACAGCACTTCCAGCATGCCCAGCACGCCGCTCATGGGCGTGCGGATCTCGTGGCTCATCGTGGCCAGGAAGCGCGACTTGGCGTCGGCCGCCTGCTCGGCTTCCACCTTGGCCGCGGCCAGCGCATCGGCCTGCGCGCGCGCCTCGCTCACATCCACCCAGTAGCCGCTCCAGGTCACCGCACCGGCCTCGGCGGCATACGGATGGGCCTGGCTGCGTACCCAGCGCTGACTGTCATCTTCGGTCAGCACGCGGAACTCGAACGACAGTGCAGCGAAGTGACGCGCGGCCTGCGCGGTGGCCTGCAGGATCACGGCGCGATCATCGGGCGCGATTCGGCCCAGCAACGCCCCGGTCTCCTCCATCGCCTGCTGCCGCGTAATGCCGAACAGCGCCTGCACATCGCCGGCAATGAACGGGAAGGTGAGCGTGCCGTCGGCCGCGCGGCGGGCCTGGTAGACGATTGCCGGCAGGTTGTCGGTCACCTCGGCCAGGCGCTGCTCCACGTGGCGGCGCCCGGCCACTTCACGGCGCAGGCGCCAGTGGCCCAGGCCATGCACGGTGGCCGCGGTCAGCAGCACCAGCAGCAGCGGAATGATCCAGCGCAGCAGCCCGCCCCAGTGCACGCCCTGGCGGTATTCCACGGCCAGCCAGTCGCCACGCAGCGATTCGCGTTCGCGCGGGGTCATCTGCAGCAGCAGGCGGTCGAAGGTGGTGGCCAGGGCGGCATGGCGGTGGTTCACCGCAAGCGCCAACTGGTCGTTGAAGCCTGCCGGTGCGGCAATCTGCAGGCGGCCGGGGAAGCGCTCGCGCAGCATGTGGTCGACCAGTGCCAGGTTGCCCACGTACGCATCGGCATCACCGTCCAGCAGCCGCTGCAGCGCCTGTTCGGCACTGCGCGCGGGAATGATGCGGGCCTGCGGCGCCTGCTGCAGCACATAGCCGCGCACGCGCTCGGGGTCGGACAGCAGCACGCGCTTGCCCTGCAGGTCGGCCAGCCCCAGCAGCACCGGGCTGCCCTGCGCGGTCACGATCACATTGGGCACGCTGATGAAGGGCTGGCTGAACACCCAGTCGGGCCCCAGGTACTGCGAATCCAGCGGAATGCCCATCACTGCCTGCACATCGCCGCGCTTGGCCTTGGCCCGCACCTCGAACCAGTCGTGGCTGGGTTCGATCTGCAGGTTGGCGCCGGCCTTCACCAGCAGGCGCAGGTATTCGGCGGCCAGGCCCGTGGGCTGGCCGCCCGCGTCGGCGAAGGACAGCGGCGCCGCATTGGGCGGGAAGCCGATCTTCAGCGGCTCCTGCAGCACGCGCTTTTCGGCCTGGCTGAGGGCCAGCTGGGCCGATGCCGACCACTGCAGCGGCGGCAGCCAGCGCTGTACCAGCGCCTCCTGCTGCGAGGCGCTGCTGGCCGCCAGCGCCAGGTCCAGCGCTTCGGCCAGCGGCTGCTTGCCGTTGGGCACACCGAAATGCAGCCGCTCGGGCGGTAGATCGCTGGGCCGCAGCAGCACCACACCCTGCAGTTTTTCCTGGGCGATCAGCTCGGTGGCGACATAGGCATTGCCGATGAACACGTCAGCTTTGTCGTCTCTGACCATTTCCAACGCGGCTTGCGTGTTGTTTGCGACAAGCTGTCGGGCACGCGGGAAGCGGGCACGCACCTGCGGCGCGGTCATGAAATCCTGCTCGATCACCACCCGCAGCCCGTCCAGATCCGGCGCCTCGGACGCGCGCAGGTCACCCGGTCGGCCCACCATCGCCAGCGGCGCTTCGGCGTAGGCGCGGGTGTAGACCATGCAACGGGTGCGCTCGGCGCTCAGGGCGATGTTCATCACCACATCGATCTCGCCACGGCACGCCGCGTCCAGCACCGCATTCCAGTCCGGGTAGCGACGGAACTCCAGTTTGCTGCCCAGTTGACGGGTCAGAAGCGACAGGTAATCTGGCCCCAGCCCGGCCGGCCGGTCATCCTGCAGGAACTCGTAGGGCGGCCAGCCGCTGTCATACTGGCCGACAACCACCACCGGATGCGCGGCCAGGAACTGGCGCTGCAACGGGGTGAGCGGCAAGGGTCCGGGCTCGGCCTGGGCCAGCAGCGACAGGCCCAGCAAGCCCAGCAACAGGACCCATCCACGAACAGCGCCGTTCCGCATCTGCGACGATCTCCCTTGAACCCGCCGGGTACCGCGCTGCTCGCGGCCGGCACTGCCCGAAGGCCATACTAGAGCATGACCTTGCGCATCATCATCGCAGACGATCACCCCGTGGTCCGCATCGGAACCCGCGCGGTCATCGAATCCAGTGGCGTGGGCCGGGTGGTTGGCGAAGCCGACAATGCCCAGGCCCTGATCGCACTGCTGGCCAACCAGCCCTGCGACCTGCTGGTCACCGACTATTCCATGCCCGGCAGCGCCCAGGCCGACGGCTTCGCGATGATCGGCATGATCCGCCGCCGCTATCCCGATCTGCCGGTGCTGCTGCTCAGCGTGTCCAACAACCTGGCCATCCTGCGCATGGTGCTGGACAGCGGCGTGCTCGGCCTGGTGGACAAGAGCTCGTCCATGGAAGAACTGCCACAGGCGATCCAGGCGGTCTACCGCGGCCAGTCCTACATCAGCCGCAGCCTGCGCGAGCGCGTGGAAGAGGCCGGCAGCTGGCGCATGCGCGAAGGCGACGGCAAGCCGCTGTCACCGCGCGAAGTGGAAGTGCTGCGCCTGCTCGGCACCGGCATGACCGTGAAGGAGATCTCGCTGCAGCTGCACAAGAGCGTCAGCACCATCAGCCGGCAGAAAGGCGATGCCATGCTGAAGCTGGGGCTGAAGGGCGACGCCGAGCTGTTCGACTACCTGCGCGACGGCAAAATCTGAGAACTGCTTCACGGTTTCACGGTGGCCGCCCGGTGCTGACACTGTGATCGACGCCACGGCTGTGCCATGATCCGCGCCGATGGGCTCTCCCATGCGAGGTCGAAGGAATCGACCGGCCCATCACCACGCTGCCCGACTGCGGGCGGCGCGCATTCTGCGTTGGCCATCCGGCCCGACGCCCGCACACCATGGAGAGGCGCATGACCCATTCCCCCCGTTACGTCCCGGCTGCCGCCCGCCCGCGATTGCGCATGGCGTTGGCTGGCCTGGCCGTTTCGCTGCTGGCCAGCGCCTGCACTCCCTCGACCTCGACCGCGTCACCCCAGGGCGCCGCCGCGCCACGACAGGAAGTTGCCCCCATGCAGAACTCCGCCACCGCCGCTGCGACCCCCGCCGCGGTTGCCACCCCGCCCGATGCCGGCAGCGTGCTGTACTTCATCTACCAGGTGGATGGCGACGGCGCCGTCTCCTACGAAGTGGCCAATGGCGCCGTGGCGACCTTCTGGTTCGGCCACAGCTACGAAGTGGCCGGCACCCGTTACTACACCGGCTTTGCCTGGAACACGCCGCAGAAGTTCGGCAAGCCCGGCGAAGACGACGTGGGCCCGGAAAGCCGTGTCACCCTGTCCGAAGCCACCTTCACCCTGAGCGGTGACAAGCCCGACCGCCCCTGGGTGTTGAAGGGCGTGGAGCCGTGGATCGGTGCGATCGGCGCCTATGGCACCGCCCCGGACGTGGACGGCAAGCGCAAGCCGGTCGAACACCGCACCGCCGCCGGCAAGCTGGTGCTGGCCGTGCCCACCCGCAGCTTCAGCAACGGCACCAGCGTGGAAGGCTACGAGATCCTGGTGTTCAACCCGGACTACGAGACTTCCGAAGATGGCCAGGTCTGGGCCAGTGCCGGCACGGTGAACACCGGCGAAGACAATTCGGCTGCCTGCGACGACGGTGCGGTGATGCCGTGCATCAGCAACCAGGGCACGCTCAGCTTCAGCGCCGTGCCGGGCAGCGATCTGCCGGCCATCACCGTGGCCGCCACCGGCACCACCATCGATGCACCGGGGCAGACCCGTGCACTGGGCGCCAGCGATGCACGCCGCTATCACTACGACGCCGCCCGCAAGGCCTACGTCGCGCAGTAACCCTTACACGCAGTACCTGTTGACCGACATGTTGATGACTCACGGATGAGTCCGGTTGGCGTAACGCGGCACAGGCCGCTCCATCAACCCCAGAGGAAAACGTCATGGCACAACGTGACTACAGCAGACAGGAAGTTCTCGACATCATCGAACAGGTGGCCCAGCGCAAGGGCATTCCCAGCGAAGACTTCCTGCGCTTTGCCCATATCGAGACCGGCGGCCAGTTCGACGAACGCGCGCACAACAGCCGCACCGACGCCAAGGGGCTGTTCCAGTTCCTGCCGTCGTCGGCGCGCCAGTACGGCCTGAGTGGCCACGAGTACGACCCGACCCGCAACACTGAAGCGGCCGCGGACATGTTCCAGCGCAACCTGGCCGACATGGAAAAGCGCCACGCGCGCACCGGCCACCCGTACCTGTCCGGCGAAGCATCGCCCACCGGCCTGGACCTGTACCTGGCCCACCAGCAGGGTGCGGCCGGTTACGGCTCCATCCAGACCGCCATCGCCACCGGCACCTTCGGCGTGGTGCGTGATGGCCATGGCGAACCGATCAACATGCGCCCGCGCATCATGGGCCAGATCGGCAGCGACATCGAAGCGCTGACCGGCCACACCCGCGCGGAAATGCGCACGATGAACGACAAGGACCTGGCCAGCACCTTCGCCCAGTACTACGACCGCAAGTACGACGGCATCAGCATTCCGGAAAAGAACATCGCCGCCATCAGCGCCGATGCGCCGGCGCGCAGCGCACCGGTGCAGGCCGCTGCGGGCCCGACCCAGACCGTGCCGGCGCCCACCGCCGCCACCGTGTCGGCTGCAGCGGCGGCCAACCAGGACAAGCCGGGCATCGCCCTGACCGCCGCCTACGATGCCGGCGTGAAGTACGACGATGTGAAGTACGCAATCAACATCGCGTCCAGCCAGTACTACCGTGGCAACGGCATCACCGGCAAGAACGTGGACCAGGGCTACGCGGACTGCTCCGGCTGGGTCGGCACGATGCTGAACAAGACCCAGGACGAGATCAACCAGAAGGCCGGCCACGCCGTCTATGGCGATGCCGACAAGATCAAGCTGGGCTTCGCCGGTTCCGGCGGCATCGTGCAGCAGGCCTACAAGGATTCGGGCGTGCTGCTGCAGCGCGACGACATCCTGAAGCCGGGCGCGCTGCAGGAAGGCATGGTGATCGGCCTGGACACGGCCAAGACCAAGCACGAGCACTGGAACGGCATCGACCACATCGTGATGGTGGTGCGCGACCCCAACACCGACAAGCTGCTGATCAGCCAGTCCACCGGCAAGCTGGGCGTGCACACCATGCCGGTGGAGGACTACCTGAAGCAGGTGGAAAACCACCCGAACTGGAAGCTGTTCGCCTCCGACCCGCTGCACAAGGCGCGCGACCTGCTGGAAAACCGCAGCCAGACCCAGCAGCACGAACAGGGCAAGGAAGCACCTGCGCAGGCCGCCGCCAGCGCACCGCGCAGCGAGATCCACCGCAATGGCGACCACAGCGAAGGCGTGCGCAAGGCGCAGGAACAGCTGGGTCACCTGGGCTACGTGGGCGCCGACGGCAAGCCGCTGTTCGAGGATGGCAAGTTCGGCCGCAACACCGAAGCGGCCGTGCGTGAGTTCCAGAAGGACAACGGCCTGGCCGTGGACGGCATCATCGGCCCGAAGACGCTCGATGCCATCAACGATGCGCGCGAACGTCCGCTGCTGAACGACGAACGCCACCCGCGCAACCCGATGTACAACCAGGCCGTGCACGGTCTGGAGCAGTTGCCGCCGGGTACGTTCAAGGACCGCCACGCGCTGGAAGCCACCGCCGCCACGCTCACCCGCGACGCCCATGCCGCCGGTCTGCAGCGCATCGATTCGGTGGTGCCCAGCATGAACGGTGAGCGCCTGTTCGCCGTGCAAGGCGCAATGGGCGACCCGGCCGCCGTGCGCGCCTCGGTCGATGCCAAGGCCGCCAGCGAACAGAGCGTGGCCCTGAGCAGCGGTGCCGTGCAGGGCGCACCGAACGTGCTGCAGCAGCAGGACGATCAGCAGCAGGAACAGGTGCGCCAGAACCAGCGCGCGATGGGGCACTGAGCCCGGTGGTGCCGGCTTCGGGTCAGAGCCCTTTCCTGCGGAAAGGGATCTGACCCTGGGGGTCGGATCCCGTCCGCCGGACGGGCTCCGACCCTGCTGTTCAGCTTTCTGCTTTCAGGCGGGCTTCATGGCGCATGACGCTAGATGAATGCGCACACCGACCGGGTGGCCCACGCAATGTTCCGGCAATGTCCGAAGCCCAGCGTGGTACCTGCGGCAGCCACGGCGCCCAGGCGCCTTCCCTGCCCCGCGTGGCATGCCCCCAACTGGAGACCCGAACATGTTCAATACGTCCTCACTCAGCTTCCGCAGCCTCGGCCTCGCCCTGGCGCTGCTGGCCGGCTTGGCCGTGGTCGGCGATGCCAGCGCCCTGTCACGCAAGGACAAGCGCACCGTGGTCGGTGCGGTGGTGGGCGGCGTGGCCGGTCACCTGATCTCCAACGGCGACCCGACCGCCACCGTGGGCGGTGCCGTGGCCGGTGGTGCCATCGGCAACCTGACCACCAAGGACCGCCACGACGATCGTCGCTACGACCGCCGCTATGACCGTCGCTATGGCCATGACCGCGGCCACGACCGCCGTTACTACCGCCACGATGATCGCCGCTACCGCCACGACCGCGGTCGCCACCGCGGCTGGTAAGTACACCTGGCAACACCCGGAACGCCGGCCGCAGTAACGGCCGGCGTTCTGCTGTTCAGCGCACGTGGTCCAGGAACTGCCGGTGGCGGGCGTACTGGTCCAACACATCGTGGATCAGCTGCACGCGCGTCCAGCCCATCACGTCATAGTCCTGCCCGCCCTCGCGCAGATAGACCTCGGCGCGGAAGTAACGCCCGGCCTTGGCGGCGCGGCGCGGGTCCTGCAGGGTGAAGCTGGGCGGCTCATACGGCTGCGGCCGCACCGAATAGAAGAAGTCCATTTCCTGGCCATGGCCGACCTGCAGCCAGGCGCGGCCATCCTCGCCCAGGGTCACCTCGACCTCCAGCTCCTGTCGCCGCAGTTCACCGGCCACGTCCTGCAGGGCCGGCATCACCTGCTGGTCGATGAAGCGCAGCACCTCGGCCTGCACCGGGTTGTGCGCCAGCAACCGCAGGCGCGCACGCCAGTCATCGCTGGTGCCGGGCAGGATGCGTGCGTCGCGGATGATCGAGCGCTTGGTGGCATCCAGGCGCATCGCCTTCAGCAGCCCCCAGCACATCAGGATCATCACCAGGGTGAAGGGGAACGCGCTGGCGATCGTGGCCGCCTGCAGTGATTCCAGGCCACCGGCAAACAACAGCGCCACCGCCAGCGCACCCACCAGCAACGCCCAGAAGATGCGCTGCCACAGCGGTGATTCTTCCTCACCCTTGGAGGTGAGCATGTCGATCACCAAAGCACCCGAATCGGCAGAGGTGACGAAGAACAACGCCACCAGCAGCACCGCCAGGCACGAGGTCGCCATCGTCCACGGCAGATGGCGCAGGAACTCGAACAGCGCCATGGAGCTGTCGCTGGAAACGGTCTGCACCAGTTCCTGTACCCCTTCAGCGCGCACCATGAACAAGGCGGTGTTGCCGTAGATGGTCATCCACAGGAAGGTGAAGCCCAGCGGCACCAGCAGCACGCCCACCACGAATTCGCGCACGGTGCGGCCACGCGAGATGCGCGCGATGAACATGCCCACGAACGGCGACCAGGCGATCCACCAGCCCCAATAGAACAGCGTCCAACCGCCCAGCCAGCCGGTGGGCTCGTAGGCGTACAGGTTGAAGGTCATCGAGAACAGCTGCGACACGTACATGCCGGTGTTCTGCACCAGCACCTGCAACAGGTGCACGGTGGGTCCGCAGACCAGCACGAAGGCCAGCAGTGCCGCTGCCAGGATCATGTTCAATTCCGACAATCTGCGCACGCCGCTGTCCAAGCCCGCCACCACCGAACCGGTGGCCACCAGGGTGATGACGGCGATCAGCACCACCTGCACCAGCGTGCTCACTTCCAGCCCGAACAGGTAGTTCAGGCCGGAGTTGATCTGCATCACGCCCAGCCCCAGCGAGGTGGCCAGGCCGAAGATGGTGCCCAGCGCGGCGAAGGTATCCACGGTGTGGCCGATCGGCCCGTGGATGCGTTCACCGATGAGCGGGTACAGCGCCGAGCGCACGCGCAGCGGCAGGTTGTGGCGGAAGCCGAAGTACGCCAGCGCCAGCGCCACTACCGCGTAGATCGCCCACGCGTGCACGCCCCAGTGGAAGAAGGTGATGCGCATGGCCTGGCGTGCCGCCGCAGCCGATTCGGGCGTGCCGGTGGGCGGGGTGGCGTAGTGCATGATCGGTTCGGCCACGCCGAAGAACATCAGGCCGATGCCCATGCCGGCGGCAAACAACATCGCGAACCACGAGGCATAGCTGTAGTCGGGGCGGCTGTGGTCGGGGCCCAGCTTGATGCGGCCATAGCCGCTGACGGCCACGCCCACCACGAACACCAGGAAGCCGGCGACGGCCAGGATGGTGAACCAGCCCGCATCGTTGGCGGTCCAGTTCTTGGCGGCGGTGAACCAGTGCGTGGCCAGTTCCGGCGCGAAGATGGCCAGGGCCAGCAGGGCGATGACGATCGCCGCGGTGGGAATGAATACCTGCGGCAGGATGCGCTGCCTGACGGGGGTGGGGTGCGGAGCGGAGCTCGGCATGTCGTCCTCCGTGAACGGAAATGCGTGAAGGGAATACGCGGCGGACCGCGAGGAGGGGCGTCCTAGAAGTAGAAACCGATATTGAGGTTCAGGCGTGAGTGCCAGCGTGAGGGCCCTTGCGGGTCCAGGCCGATGCCATCGCCGCCGGCGAACCACATGTTCTTTCCGGCGATCCAGTCGATGTAGGTCAGCATCATGCCCTTGCCCAGGCTGCAGCCGGTGACGTTCTGCCACGACGAGCGCATGCCCGGCTGGCGTTGCAGCGGGCGGGTCATGCTCACGTTGTTGTAGCAGGTGATGTCATCCAGCCAACGCTGCGCGCCGAACGAATAGGCTACGTTGACGCTGGGCACATCGGCTTTGCGCGCGATCTGGAACGGTGCCTGGAAAGCCGACAACGCGATGGTCGCTCCCGGCACACCGTAGTGGTAGCGCGCCCATTGCAGCTGGGTGGTCCAGCCATCGCGCGCCCATTGCGCATGCACGGCCATGCCGTGGTGATCATGATGGCGGCGCGTTTCCACGTTCTGCACCGAACCGCTGAATGCCGACGCACCCAACAGCAGGGTTCCACCGTGCCAGTCACGGTCATGCTCGTAACGCAGGTTTACCCGGTCGCGCTCGCGGTAGGGCAGCTCCGGCGTGCGTGCCACATCGAACGAATAGCGGTCGTAGCGCGCCGCGTCGCCGTACTCATCGCCGGCAAACCAGCCGACGTGCCACAGGTGGTGGCCACTGCGATGCTGCAGCACCAGGCCGGGATCGTAGTCATCCTCGATGCCCAGGTAGTAGCCGGAGCCGAACCAGAAGCTCTGCGAAGCCGTAGGCAGCAGGCCGAACGGCACCTGCTGGATACCCGCACGCAGATCGGTGTCTTCGTTGAACTGCCAGCCTGCATAGGCGTGGTGGACCGCATCGAAGCCGTCATACCAGCGGTACTGCGCCGAGAAAAACAGCGGCCCGGCACCGGCATCGATGTCGGCACGCAGCAGTTCCAGCTGCAGCCCGCTGGTGGGGCCGTAGTCCAGCCACCCATAGTTGAAGCGGACGGCGCCGCCGGCGTCGAACCACGGTTCCGCATTGGGATCGTGGGGCTGTGCCAGCGCCTGGCCGGCCGATGCACACGCCAGTGCGCCAAGAAAAATAGAGAAAAAACATCGCACGATTGCGTCCCGGTGCCTCCCTGTTTCCAGAATGGAAGCCTGCCAGTGTAACCAGCGCGGGTGTTCGCCCCGTTCACCGGGCCAGCGCAGGGATGCGGCACGGGCGGTACCATGAGCGTGCTGTGCTGCTGCCCATCCGATCTGCGAACGCGCCACCATGACCGATACTTCCCACCGCGTGCAGGGCCTGAACAACGACGAGGTCGCGGCCGACTGGCCGGCGATTTCCGCGCAGGACCTGGCCTGGTTGGGGCAGCGCTATACGCAGCTCGGCCCTACTGCCACGCTGCAATGGCACAGCCCGCGCCCGCTCTCGGCCGCGGCGATCGCGCGCGGCGAACACGGCGCCGTTTTCATCAAGCGCCACCACCACAGCGTGCGCAGTGCCGCCGTGCTGCAGGAAGAACACCGTTTCATCGCCCATCTGGCGGCGCGCGATGTACCGGTGGTGCAGGTGCTTGCTGCAGACAACGGGCAGACCGCGCTGGAGCAGGGCCCGTGGACCTACGAACTGCACGCGGTGGGCGCCGGGGAGGACCTCTACCGCGATGCACCTTCGTGGTCCCTGCTGACCGACATCGCACAGGCGCAGGAAGCCGGCCGCATGCTGGCCCGGCTGCACCGTGCCGCAGCCGATTATCAGGCGCCACAGCGCGCTACCCATATCCTGGTGGCACGCGACGATCTGATCCGCGCACACGATCCCATCGCCGCGCTGCAGGCCAGCCTGCCTGATCGCCCCGGCCTGGCCCGCTACCTGGCGCGCATTCCCTGGCAGGCGCAGCTGCGCGAGCACGTGCTGCCCTGGCATGCCGGCCTGGCCGAGCGGCTGCAGCACGAACCGCGGCTGTGGGCGCACAACGACTGGCACGTCTCCAACCTGCTGTGGGCCCGCGACGGGCAGATCGCCACCGTGCTGGATTTCGGCCTGGCCTCGCCCACCAGCGCGCTGTTCGACCTGGCCACGGCCATCGAGCGCAATGCGGTGGCCTGGCTGGAGCTGCAGCGCGGCGCCGACGCGGTGCGCAGCGATATCGCCCTGGCCCTGCTGGCCGGCTACCGGCAGGTGCTGCCGTTGTCGGCCGAGCGTGTGCATCTGCTGGCCGACCTGCTGCCGATGGTGCATTTCGACTTCGCACTGTCCGAAGTGGAGTACTTCGAAGGCATCACCGGCTCCACCGCCAATGCCGACGTGGCCTGGCAGCCGTTCATGCTGGGCCACCCGGCCTGGTTCCATACCGAGGCCGGGCAAGGCCTGCTGCAGGCGCTGCACGCTGCGGCATAGCGGCCTACAAGCCTGGGGTCAGAGCCCTTTCCTGCGGAAAGGGATCTGACCCCTCCATACTCTGCCCCCAGCCCCGGCCCCCCTGCCCCGTTCCCGGACTCGCAAATCCGTACGGTTTGTAGTGAAATGGTCACCTGAAGCGGGGGTGCCTGGATCTGCCAGGCTGAGAGAGTCCCTTGGAACCTGATCCGGTTTGCACCGGCGTAGGGAGCTTTGAGCAGCTGTCGCACCCCCCGTTCCCTGGGCCGGTGCGTCCGCGCGCCGTCGCTTCGTCTCCCTTGCTGTCAGAAGACGAACCGAATGAACCGCTGCCTGCGCCCCACCCTGCTCGCCCTGGCCCTGTGTGCCGCCCTGCCGCTGCATGCCAGCGAGGCCGCCACCGATGCCGCCGACACCTCCGATCGTTCGCCCACCGATCTGGCCGCCGTGCGCGTGCAGGCCGGCAAGCCCGCCTCTGCCAGTTCGCGCGCCAATGCCTTCGGCGGTGGCAGCTGGAAAGACACCCCGGCATCGGTGAACGTGCTCGACCGCAGCTACCTGGAACAGCGCCAGGTGCGTTCGCTGTCCGAACTGGCCAGCAACGATGCCTCGCTGGGCGATGCCTATGCCCCGGTCGGCTACTACCAGAACGTGGCCATTCGCGGCTTCGCGCTGGACGCCGCCACCGGCTACCGCTTCAACGGCCTGTCGATGGCCGGCGAACAGCGGCTGGCGCTGGAGAACGTGGAATCGGTGGAAATCCTGAAGGGTGAAGCCGGCCTGGCTGCCGGGGTGATGGCCCCGGGCGGCATCATCAACTACGTGGGCAAGCGCCCGGCCGAAGTGCGCACGGTCACCCTGGGCACCGATTCGGAAGGCTCGCGCTACGCCGCCGTGGACGTGGGCCACTGGCTGACCCCGCGCTTCGGCGTGCGCTTCAACGCCGCCTGGGATGCCAGCGATTCGTATATCGAACACCTCGATGGCCGCCGCAACTTCTACTCGCTGGCCGCCGACTGGCTGATCGGCGAACGCGGCAAGCTGGAAGTGGATGCCAACTACCAGACCAGTTCGCAGCGCTCGGCATCGGGCTACCAGCTGCTGGGGGCCAGCGAACTGCCGCGCGGCGTGGACCGTGACCACCTGCTGGGCTACCAGCCGTGGCAGATGCCGGTGGGCATTGCCAGCACCAACATCACCGTGCAGCACACCTACGATTTCAGCAGCAGCTGGCAGTCGCGCGTGGCGTTGGGCCACAGCCGCACGGTGATCGATGACAACGTGGCCTTCGCCTACGGCTGCTACTACGCCGCGCAGTGCGCCGACGGCAGCGTGCCGGGCAACTACTTCGCGCCCAATGGCGATTACGATGTCTACGACTACCGCAGCCCCGACGACACCCGCCGCAACCAGCAGGCACGCGCCGAGCTGCGCGGACGCTTCAGCACCGGCAGCGTTGGCCATGAGCTGACCCTGGGCGGCGAGACCTACCGCCGCACCGTGGACCGCCGCCCCAGCGTGAACGAGTACGTGGGCACCACCAACTACCACGACGGCCAGGTGCCGGTGTTCGACCCGTCGCCGTTGCAGCCGGGCCCGTCCGCGCGTCGCCTGGACAGCCGCCAGCACGCATTCTTCGCATTGGACAGGCTCAGCTTCGGCGACGACTGGCAGTGGCTGGCCGGTGGCCGCTACGTGCGCCTGGACGAGCGCGCCTACGACAAGCGCGGCAACCCGCAGCGGCACAGCCGGCTGTCGCGCTTCCTGCCGCAGACCGCCCTGGTGTGGAAGGCCACCGACCAGCTGAACGCCTACGCCAGTTACGTGCGCGGCATTTCGCTGGGGCAGGAAGCGCCGTTCTGGACCAGCAACGCCGACACCTTCCTGCCGGCGGTGGAATCGCGCCAGCTGGAAGCGGGCGTGAAGTACGCGCCGAACGAGGCGCTGAGCGTGGGCGCGGCGGTGTTCCGCATCAGCCAGCCCTACCAGTACGCCAAGCCGGACGACAGCGATGTGGGCTTCACCTTCGTGCAGGAAGGCCAGCAGACCCACACCGGGCTGGAGCTGACCGCCAACGGCCAGCTGACCGATGCGCTGCAGGTGGTGGCCAGCGCCAGCGTGCTGCGCGCACGCGCACGCGATGCCGGAACGCCGGCCTATGAAGGGCACCAGCTGGTGAACGTGCCGAAGATGCGCGCCAGCGTGCACCTGGCCTACGCGCTGCCGTTCGTGCAGGGCCTGCAGGTGACCGGGGGCTGGCGCTACGCATCGGCCAACGTGGCGCGTGCCGATGGCGCGGTGCGTGCGCCGGACTATTCGGTGTTCGATGCCGGTCTGCGCTTCCAGCACCGCCTGCACGAACGTGCGGTCACCTGGAACCTGTCGGTGGACAACGTGTTCAACCGCTTCTACTGGCGTGACACCGGCAGCAGCGCCGGTGACTACTACCTGTTCCCCGGTGCGCCGCGACAGGCGCGCCTGTCGGTGACGTTCGCGCTGTGAACGGGCCGCTGCTCGAGTGGACCGCCGCGCTGTGCAGCGTGCTGGGCGTCTGGCTGATGGCCCGGCGCCGGCTGTCGGCCTGGCCGGTGGGGCTGCTGTCGGTGACGCTGTACGGGCTGGTGTTCGCCGAAGCCAAGCTGTATTCGGACACCCTGCTGCAGGTGATCTTCGGCGGTTTCCTGGTCTACGGCTGGTTGAACTGGCGCCAGCATGCCACCGATGAAGGCAGCATCCGTATCGTGCCGCTGGCGCGCGGCAAGCTGCTGCGCGACCTGGCCATCGGCGTGTGCGGTGGCGTGGCGCTGGGTGCGGTCATGCACAGCTTCACCGATGCCGCACTGCCGTGGCTGGATGCCCTGCTGACCGGACTCAGCCTGGTCGGCCAGTGGTGGCAGGCACGCCGGCATGCGGCGTGCTGGTGGGTGTGGATCGGCGTGGACGTGGTGTACGTGGGCACGTACCTGTTCAAGTCGCTGCACGTGACCGCGGCGCTGTACGTGTTCTTCCTGGGCCTGGCGGTATTCGGCCTGCGCGCGTGGCAGGCCGCCGCGCGCGCACCGCAGGTCGCCTCGGCCCCGTAGAGTCGAGCTTGCTCGACTGCCCAGGTGCGCCGGGCCGCGCGGCTTCATCCACGCATGGCGTGGATCTACTCGGCCAGGTCGGCCAACACCTTGCGCGACGGCGCGAAGAAGGTGACGCCGGTGACCGCCGTGGAGAAATCCAGGATGCGATCGTGCAACGGCGCCGGATTGCCGATGAACATGCGTTCCAGCATCTGCTCGATCACCCACAGCCGGCGCGTGTATCCGATGAAGTAGGTGCCGTACTCGTTGTGGCCCGGGCGCGCGAACGGCATGTTGTCGCGCAGGATCTCGTGCTCGCCGTCGGCATCTTCGATGGTGCACAGCGTCTTGTGCGACTTCTGCGCATCGGCCGGTGCATCGTCCAGCTCCATGTTGTCGTGCTTGGTGCGGCCGATGATGGCTTCCTGCGCCTCGGTCTTCTGCGCGCGCCAGGCCTCCAGGTTGTGCAGGTACTTCTGCACCACTACGTAGCTGCCACCGGCATGGTCGGGGTCTTCGTCACCCACGATGGTGGCCTCTGGCAGCGACAGCCCTTCCGGGTTGGCGGTTCCATCAACGAAGTCGAGCAGGTCGCGACCATCGAAGTAGCGGAAGCCGGCCACTTCATCCACCGTTTCCACCGCATCGCCGAAGGCCAGCAGCAGGTTGCGCTCGAAGGCCACGATCAGGTCCTGGGTGCGCGCGCGGATGTGGTACAGCAGGTCGCCGGGGGTGGACACCGCCGTGTGGGTGGCGCCCTGGATCTCACGGAATAGCTTCAACTCGCGCGGCGGCGTGCTGCCCACCAGCGGCGCCCACACGCGGTGGCCGATGGCCACGTTGCAGGTGAACGTGCGCTCGATCTCGCGGATGGCGGTGTTCTTGATCAGATCGTCCGTGCTGCCCAGCACCTGCCGCACCGTGGCGATGGAATCGGCATCGTCCTTCACCTTCAGCACCAGGAAGGCCGCGCAATGGGTCAACGGCGCGGTGATCTGCTGCGGCTCGTTGTCCAGCGTGTGGTTCAGGGCGGTGATCGGGGCGGGCTGGGAATTCATGGAACATCCTGCTGGCTTGAGGCGGCGATCATAGCCGAACCACCCCGAACACGGCTGCAGTAGAGCCACGCCATGCGTGGCCGAGGACAGCATCCACGCATGGCGTGGATCTACTGTTGGGCGACGCGGCGAATCCAGGCAAAAAAGAAGCCCGGCACAAGGCCGGGCTTCGGATGGCATGCGGGAGAGAGAGAGAGTCACATGCCACTTACACGCACTAACGACAGAGCGATGTCTTACCAGCTGAAGCGCGGACCCACGAACCACTCGCGGTCGCCCGCCTTGGCCAGCTTCACTTCGCCGCTCAGGCCCCAGTTCTGGTTGAACTTGGCGGTGGCGCCGACGCGGCCGTAAAACTCGCCTTCCGGATTGATGCCGTGCTTCTTGCTGTAATCCTCGTAACCGGCCAGCGCATAGCCTTCCAGGTACGGGTTGAACGCGGTACGCAGACCCACTTCGGTGGAGTAGCCGTTGAAGTCCAGGCCGTGCTTCAGGTCGAACTTCTGGTACGCAACACGAGCCACCAGGTCGGTGTTCGGTGCGATGCCATAGTTGTAGCCGGCACCGATGCGCCACTGGGCGACATCGTTCTTGAAGGTGTCGGTTTCCTGCTTACTGTAGTCACCGAAGACCGAGAAGTTCGGGTGCACTGCAACCGAGCCCTTCACGCCCCAGCCATCGGCGTCGCCGCCCTTGGCATCGGTGTTCACGTAACCGCCTTCAACGTAGTTGTACGACAGGCCATCGGCAGCCGATGCAGCGAACGGCAGGGCAGCCAGCAGACCCAGGGCAAGCAGCGAATTCTTGATCATCGGGACACACCTTTAATTATTTTTGGTTTCGTCGGCCGCCTCCCGGGAGAGGGAGAGAGGAGGCGGTCGACAGGTGTGAATTATCCGTTTGCTGGTGAAATCGACCCTGAATATTGTACTGACCAGTACATGAATGAAGTTCCCGTTCAGGGAACTTGTGGTGGTTTGGTCGGACTCGCATGAACTACCTAAAAATCCTCATGAACTTGCGGATTCCATGCAATCCGAAGCGATTTAACGTTAAATCCTCATCAGAGTGAGGATTCCGTGCCGCAGCCAGACTCGACCTTCGAAGACAGAACTGCATGATCGTGAGGACCAAGCGTTGAAGATTCGATTGGAAAACGCCGCTGACCTCGGCCCGTTGGTCAAGGCGGTGCGCAAGCACCAAGGGCTACGCCAAGACGCCACTGCGGAAGGAATCGGGGTGAGCGAGAATTTCCTGAGCAAGATCGAGCGCGGCGGTACCACCGTTCAGTGGGACAAGCTGTTTACCGTGCTGGATGAGCTGGGCTTGCATGTGGAGATCGACGTGCCGGACGCGGCGCTGTCGCCCGCGGGCAAGCGTCACCAACCGGCAGGACGCACCCGCGACACCCCAGCGACGAAATGATGCACGCAGTGCTCTACGCCGTCTTCCAGGCACTTGCCCTGGTGCTTGTCTGGACTGGGCAGAAATCAGACGCGAAGACGCAGTGGCTCAAGGTCGGTGTGCTGTTGCTGCTGGTCTTTGCAGGGACCGTGGGCATCAGCGTTCTGCTCAAGTGGATGGCCCAATCGCTGGCGTTGTTCACTGTCGCCACGGCCAAGCAGTACGCCATCGCGGTCTCGATGTCGCTGCTGTGTCTGTGGGGAATGGCGATGTTGATCGCGTTGATCAACGTCATCGGTACTTCCATCAAGCGCTTTCATGAAACCTACAACGCCGACAACTGGAAGAAGGTGGCGCCTGCGGTAGGCGGTGCACAGCCCGGCGTGATGATCGTCGCCCGCTGTCTGCTGTCCTTCGCCAGCGCCCTGATGCTTTCAGGGCTTTGGCTAAGATAGGAACGTTGTCCCCGCTGGCGACCGACCGGCTTGCCCGGCTGAACCACACGGCTGATCCCCCACGCGCGTACAAGGACGACCCATGCATCCCCTGTTGCAGTTCCTGCTGAGCGCACTGGCCGGGGTGGTGTTCCTTCACTACCTGGTGGCGCGCGACTACTGGCGTGGCTTTGGCTGGCTGATCGGCCGCTGCGATCCCAACCTGGGCCACGCCAGCGAAGATGCACTGATCACCTCATCCCACCGCATGATGGCGCTGATGGCGGCATTGCTGCTGGGCTGGGCCATCGCAGGGCCTTCCCCGTACCGTGACAACTGGGAAATGGAAGTAATGGGCCTGGCTGCCGGCATGCTGGCGACCTATGTGGTGATCATTGCCAGGGCGTCGGTGCGCGCGGCAGGTTCACGACGCTAGGCCGCGCGAGCCTCAACCGCCGCCTTCCAGCCGCTTCAGATGGCGGTCGGTCCATGCCAGCAACGGGTGTTCCGCCGGCGCCGGCATCGTCGCCTCGATCACCTCACCCTCCTCGCTCTCGAAGCGGATGTCATCGTTGCAGTAGCAGGCGGCCAGCTGTGTGTCACTGGGTCGGCAGCCGACGAAGATCGCCTTGTGCAGGTCGGCGCGCTTGAAGCGGGCGCCCTCGAAGTTGCAGCGAACGAAACGCGCGCGCGAGAAGTCCGCATCGGCAAAGCTGGCATCGCGGAAATCACAGTCGATGAAGTGCGCGTTGGAATGGCATCGAAGCAGCTTGGCCTGCACGAAACTGCAGGCGTCGAACACGCCGCTCAATCCGGTGTGGTCGAAGGTCGTCAGATCGAAACGGCAACGCAGGAAGGATTCGTCGAGTGTCCCCATCGCTGCTCCGGTGAAATCGCAGTCTTCCATCACGGCATGGACCAGGAACGTGGTCCCGTGCCACGGGGAAACATACGAGAGATCCACCGATTGCAGGTTCTGATACTGCGGCACCGCAAACGGAAACCCACGGTAATCCAATCGCCCCTCTGCGGTCAGCCCGAACGGCGAAGGCTGCCAGTGCCGGTTGGTGATCGTCTTGTCGCGCCAGTCGGCCTTGCGGCGCGGGTTGGCCAGCTGCGGCACCTGCTCAGTCGTCCAGCGCGCGCGCAGTGCGGCGATGTCGTGCTTCGGCAGCAGTTTCAGGCGCTGTGCGGCCATGCGTTCATCCATGAGGCAGGGCCGGGCAGTCTAGCAGGCAGGCCCGGCAGGTTAAGCTCGGCAGCCACGCAGACGGAACCGCAGCATCATGCAGATCAAGCCCCTACGCAGCCCCATAGACGTCGTGCGCGACTGGGCAGAGGAACTGTCGATGAAACGCGGGCGTTCAGTGCAGGAGCTGCGCGAGAGAGGTCTGGGCGCGCGCGATTTCAGCCATGCGCGCCGTGTTGAACTGCGAAGCCGCAGCGGCTTCTTCATGACCGTGCCGCTGTCCTTCTGCGTGATCGATGCAACGAAGGGCGTGGCCGTCTTCAGCGAACATGATGGGTATTTCGAGTTCCGCCTGGACGAGGATGACGAGGTGACCGAGATTGTCGAGGACCGCTACGTGCACGCAGGCTGAGTGCGGACCTGCCGTTCGAACCGCGCTGCTTACAGCCGACCCAGCGCGCGGTAACGGGCTGCTCCCTGCGTGACCAGCTGTGCCAGTTCGTCCATCAGTACCGGATCCCATGTGTCGAAGTTGAAGCAGGACTTGCCCTGCATGCGCTTCTTCAACGCCGGGCTGATCCCGGCCAGCAGCTCGGGGAATTCATAGATCGGCATGAAGTGGAAGGCGTGCTTGCGCCCGGACACTTTCACCGCGCCGAAGAACTGCGGCTTGCCCTTGGCGTCGAGGTGCGGACCGTTGGCGTAGAAGTGCTCGGGACTGTCGTGCACCACCTGCAGTGAATCGGCGGCGTCGCGCAGCAGGCCGCGCAGTGCGGCGAACAGGTCAACAGGCGTTGTGGCATCCGTCATGGGTCGGGCCCCTATCGGAACAACGTGGAAGAACGGTGCGGCGGTTGGCGCCCAGCGTAGCACTGCAGCGCTGTCGCAACTGGCACTGGATGGTGTGCAGCACGGGGGCGCGATCAAGACCGTTGTCGCATATCGGCACTGAGCGGCGTTCGCCTGCGTCACTTGTTGCCGCAGGGGTTTGGGCGGCATGGAAGACTACGCAGGCGCGTCGCACCGTGGTGCGATTGCAACTTGTCTGATGGGCGCAGCGCGGCTGCGCGGGTAGACAGGGTGGGCCACCAGCGCACCGGTGGCCGGGCCTCGAAAACCCGTCCGATTGACAGTGAAGTGTTTGCGCTTGCCGACCGACGTCAGCGTTCGGGGCGTCGGTCGGCAATCCGTCTGCCGGCCATGGCGGGCGGAGCGTGGAGGCCATGTGCCTGCCGGTTCACTGTCACCGGTTTTCGAGCCACGTCTCCGCCCGCCACCTTTGTGTGGCGGCCACCGTTCGTCCCGCACGGAGCCCCAGCCATGACCACCCCGGAATTCCCCCGTCTGCACCCGCACCGCGCTGCCCCCAGCGCTGATCAACCGACCACCGCCGACACCGCTGAACTTCCCAGCGCCTTCGTTGCCGCGCTGCGCCGTATCGGTCAGGGCGCGGCCGCCGATGGCCAGCCCTGGCCCGAACGCCAGCTGATGCCCGGCCGGCAGCAGGCACTGGCCGACGCCGAATGCGCGTTGTCCGGCCTGCGTGTGGGCCTGGAAATGCTGCTGGCCGCCGAGCGTATCCGCCAGAACGGCCCGCCCAGCGATCACCCCGGCGACCGCGTGGTGGAAGGGCTGATGATGGCCTGCCTGGCGATGACCGCGCAGATCAGCACGCGCCTGCGCCCGGACGCATAGCCCAGGCCACCCGCTTACCGGCAGTCCTCGTCCTCGCCGGCCAGGGTTGCCGGGTCCAGCGGCCGCAGGTGGGCGATGCGCTGGCGCTGTTCGTCGTTGGGCCCGCCCAGCCAGCGCACTTTGCAGCGCGCGGCCAGCCGGCCCACCATGCGCCCCTGCTCGGGCGAGTACAGCACCGCCAGCGCGGTGCCGGGGCACTGGTGGGCCTGGCAGGCGGTGTAGAACCACCAGGCGCCGTCCTGCAGCTGCACCGGCTGGCCCGGTGCGCTGGGCCCACTGAGGAGCCGTTCGCGCAGCGGCGCGATGCCCGGCTCGCTGGATTCGGCATCGGCGGTGTCCTGCATCAGCGCGTCGAACGCGGCCAGCAGCCGGGCGTCCTTGCGCCCGCAGTCGTCCACCGTGTTGCCGCCCACCAGGGTGAAGAAGTAGGTGGCCAGCGGATTGTCCTGGCAGCTCAGTTCGCCGCTGGGGGTTTCGCCTTCGGGCTCGCCTTCGTTGTCCCACACCGATGGGTCAACGCCGTCTTCGATGGACGGTTCGGGTGCGGGTGCTGTGGGCGTTGCCGTGGGTGCGGGCGCAGCCTCTGCTTGCGGTGCCGGTGCCGGTGCCGGTGCCTGCGAACACGCAGCCAACAGCGCGATGAGCCATGAGATGGCGAGATTCCTGGACTTCATTCCCTGTCCGTGTCGTGATGTGGGGCAGCGATTGTAGATCCACGCCATGCGTGGATGGATCGCGCGTGCCGATGCGCTGTGCCAAGCAAGCTTGGCACCTACCAGAAGCGGGTTCCCGCACGTTGTAGATCCACGCCATGCGTGGATGGCCGCGCGCGATCCCCCCAAAAAACCCCGGCGCTGGGCCGGGGTTCTTCAGATCACTTGAACAGGGTATCCGGGTATTCCGGTTTCTGTTCCCTCGCCAGCAACGCGCGCAGGCCTTCTTCAGGCGTCTGCTCGCCGTGCAGCACGGCACGCACGCGGTCGGAAATGGGCAGGTCGATGCCATGACGGCGCGCCTGTCGCATCACTTCGTCGGCGGTCTGCACCGACTCGACCACCTGGCCGATTTCACGCACGGCGTCCTGCAGCGTCTGCCCCCGGCCCAGGGCCAGGCCCAGGCGGCGGTTGCGCGACAGATCGCCGGTGCAGGTCAGCACCAGATCGCCCAGCCCGGCCAGACCCATCAGGGTTTCCGGCTTGGCACCGATGGCCGCGGCCAGCCGCAGCATTTCGTTCAGGCCACGGGTGATCAGGCCGGCACGGGCATTCAGGCCCAGCTGCATGCCATCGGCCACGCCGGTGGCCACGGCCAGCACGTTCTTCATCGCGCCACCCAGTTCGGCACCCACCATGTCATCGCCGGTGTAGGCGCGGAACGCCGGGCCATGCATGGCTTCGGCCACCGTCTGCGCGAACTCGGGCACGTCGCCGTGCACGGTGATCGCCGTCGGCAGGCCCTGGGTCACTTCCTTGGCGAACGACGGCCCGGTGACCACGGCCAGCGGCACGTCGTCACCCAGGATCTCGCGCGCTACTTCGTGCAGGAAGCGGCCCGAACCCGGTTCGAAGCCCTTGGTGGCCCAGGCCACGCCGGCACCAGCCGGTCGCAGCGGCGCCAGCGCGCGCACGGTTTCATTGAACGCGTGCGACGGGGTCACCACCAGGATCCAGGCGGCATCCTGCAGGGCGGCCGCCATGTCGGTGGTCGCGCGCAGGCTGTCCGGCAGCGGGATGCCCGGCAGGTAGCGAGGGTTTTCATGGCGCTGGTCGATGGCTTCGACCACGGCGGCATCGCGCCCCCACAGCACGGTCGGGTGACCGTGCCGGGCGAGCAGCGTGGCCAGCGCGGTTCCCCAGGAACCGGCGCCAAGCACGGCGACTTTGTCAGCGGTATCGCTCATCCGTGACGTCGTAGCCAAGCTCAGGCGTTGCCGGCCGGCTCGGAATCAGCCAGCGACGGCGCGTCGCCCTGTTCCTGGCGCTGGCGCAGGGTTTCGGCGTACAGGCCTTCGAAGTTGATCGGCTGCAGGAAGAACGGCGGGAAGCCGCCGGCCTGGATCAGGTCGCTGACCAGCTGGCGCACGTACGGGAACAGGATGTTCGGGCACTGGGTGCCCAGCAGCACGTCGATCGACTGCGGGTCCAGGCCGACCAGGCCGAACACGCCGGCCTGCTTCACTTCGGCCACGTAGGCGGTGCGCTCACCGGCCTGGCAGGTCAGGGTCACGGCCAGCACGACTTCGAAGGCGTTTTCGCCCAGGCGCTGCACCTGCTGGTTCAGGTTCAGCTGCAGCTCCGGCTGCACCTGGTCATTGAAGATGGTCGGTGCGTTCGGCGACTCGAAGGAAACGTCCTTGACGTAGATCTTCTCGACGGTGAAAGCGGGGCCGGTAGCGGCATCGACCGGCGCAGCGGCGCCGTTGGTGATCTCTTCGGACATTTCCTGTAACTCCAGATGAATGCAATGAAAACGTAGGTCGAACTACAGCGATGGGGGCGGCAGGTGGCCCACACAAGGCCAATGCCGCCATCGCGTTCGATCAGTTGCGACCCTTGACCAGCGGCAGTTCGGCCTGCTGCCAGGCGGGAATGCCGCCGTCGAGCACGAAAACTTTTTCGAAACCGGCCTTCTTCAGCGCCTTGGCGGCGGTTTCCGAAGCGTTGCCGCTGCGGCACACCAACACCACCGGGCTCTGCTTGGCGTTGGCCACCAGCTTGTGCTCCGGACCGAACGCGCTGGCCTGCGCCTGGCGGCTGCCGGCGATGTGGCCCTTCTCGAAGTCGCCACTGGCCGACAGATCGACCACCACGGCACCGCCGGCATTCATCAGCTGGGTCAGTTCAGCCGGCTTGATGCCCTTGAAGCCCCGGAACAGGCGGCGGACCTCGGTGACGATGATCGCCACGGTCAGGCCCACCAGGGCTGCGGACAGCATCGGGTTTCGGCCGGCAAAGGCCAGCAGCTCTTCGTAATTCACTCAGATCACGGGTCTATAAGCGGGGGCCGATTGTCGCACAAGCCGCAGGCGGCCCGTCACTGCCCCTGCCAGAGGTCCGGCAGGCCGGCCGCCTGCCACCAGCGCTTGGCTTCCGGGTCCCAGCGCCAGCGCTCGGTTACCACCACGGTGCGTTCGGCCTGGGTGTTCTGGTTGATCACCCCGATTTCCACCCGGCGCTCGACCTGGCCGCCGTCCAGCGAAGCCGAGCTGCGCTCGCGGTAGGACGACACGCGCAGCTGGGCGTAGCGGTTCAGCTCGAACTGGGTGGGCGGCTTGTCCTTGCGCAGCTGCGGGTCCAGGTAGGCGATGGCGTCGTCCATCGTGCCCCAGCGGATGGTGGCCCCGTAAGCGATCTGGGTTTCTTCCAGCAGCTTGCGCTGCTTGCGGGTCAGGTCGTCGGCGGCCGCGCCGGCAACGGCGCTGACCAGCAACAGCGAACACAACAGGATCTGGATCAAGCGGCGCATCGGTGGGTTCCCCAAGGACGTCAGCCTGACATCCTACCCTTTGGCGAAGGCAACGAAGCGACCACTGAATTCAGCCGCCGGGCGGCCATCGGCGCCGGGCTGGGTGGCGACGATGCTGATGCGTGCCTTGCCGCGCTGGCGGAAGGTGGACAGGAAGGTGTCCCAGGCGCTGCTTTCGGCGGCGGCCGCATGGGCGTGCAGGTCCTCGTAGACCGGCGCCAGGTAGCGCAGGTTGCTGTCGGCCACGTAGACCTCGGCGTCGTGCCCGGCCAGGCGCAGGCGCAGGCTGACCAGGGCCCAGCCGGACAGGGTGAGCACCGAGGCCAGGCTGCCGCCGAAGGCATTGCCCTTATCGTTGACGTTGGCGGCCAGCGGCGCGGTGATGCGCAGCACGCCGTCGGCGTAGCCATCCAGACGGATCTGCATGGCGCGCACGGCCGGCATGCAGTCGAGCACGTCCTGCAGGGAGGCCAGCGAGGAAGTCAGGGCATCAACGGACATCGGAGCAGCAACCACGACAACGAAGGGCCCGCATAATGACGTCAATGCCCGACCATACGATACCCACTGGCTGGACCCTGATATCGCTGCGCCCGCAGGGGCAGCATGCCGGGTTGCGCCGCGCCGCAGCCCGCTACGGCGGGACCACGCTGGCGTTTTCGCCGTGGCGGCTGCGGCGCTTGCAGGGCGCGGCGGTGGAACAACGGCTGAACCAGGCGCTGGCCTGCCCGCGGGTGGTCTTCACCAGCCCGGCGGCGGTGGCGGCTGCAGCGGCGTGGGTGGACCTGCCCGCCGCGCAGCGCGGCCCGTGGCTGACCGTGGGCGAAGGCACCGCACGTGCATTGCAGGCGCTGGGCGTGGCCGACGTGCAGGCACCGCAGCGGATGGACAGCGAAGGGCTGCTGGGCCTGCCCGCCCTGGACAACGTGCAGGGGCTGCAGATCGGCCTGGTGACCGCCCCCGGCGGACGCGGGCTGATTGCCGCGCAATTGCAGCAGGCCGGTGCGCAGATCCTGCGTTCGGACGTGTACGAACGCGTGCCGCTGCGCCTGCCGCGCCGTACCTTGTCGCGATTGACCCATTCGGCGACGCCCTGGCTGCTGGGCGTCAGCAGCGGCGAGGCGTTGCAGCGGTTCTGGCAGCAGTTGTCGCCGGCCTGGCAGCAGCGCCTGCGCCAGCAGGCCACCGTGCTGGCCGCCAGCGAACGACTGGCGGCGCAGGCGCAGGCGCTGGGCCTGCAGCGCGTGGTGCGCAGCGAAGGCCCCACTGTCGCGCAGATGACCGCGGCCGCACACGCCGCACTCACCGCCCCGGCAGCGAACTGAACAGGCGCCGGGCGCACGCTTGCTGCGCTGAACGCCAGCGGTGATGCTGTGTGCAACGCCGCCGGCCGGGCCCACCCGGGCGCGCCGCCGACAAGGAAGCCTGATGAACGACACTTCGCCCCCTGCCGCCCCCCGTTCCCGTGCCCGCTGGCTGCTGGCCACTGCCGTGGTGGTGGGCCTGGCGGCTGCCGGCTATGGCGCCTGGTACTACTGGCAGCACCAGCAGCGCGAACAGCAGGCGCAGGCGCAGACCGCCGCCGTGCAGTTGCAGGGCCTGGAAGCAGCGGTGGACGCCCTGCGCCGCGACCAGCGCGCCAGCAGCCAGCGCCTGCAGGATGCGGCGGCCACCAACCGCGTGCTGCGCGACGAGATGCTGGGCCTGTCCCAGCGCAGCGCGCTGCTGGAAGAAAACCTGGCCAAGCTGACCGAGAGCGCCAACCTGGGCCGCCAGGCGGTGCAGCGCGACGAGGCCGAGCTGCTGCTGACCCAGGCCGCCCAGCGCCTGGCCTTCGCCGACGATGTGGATGGCGCGCGCCGCCTGTACGGCCTGGCCGCCACCGCGCTGGCCGAACTGCCCGACAGCGATGGCCTGAACCTGCGCCAGGCGCTGGTGCAGGAACGCGAAGCGCTGGATGCACTGGGCGATGGCCCGCGCGTGCTGGCCCTGCAGCGCTTGGATGCGGTCTCGCAGGCGTTGCAGCGCCTGCCTTCGCAGGTGCAGCCCAGCTCGCCCGTGGCGCCGGTCGCGCGGCCCTGGTGGCAGGCGGTCATCGCAGCCTTCGTCGATATCACCCCCAGCCGCCTGCAGGGGCCACTGACCGCCGGCGAACGTGCCAGCGCCGAACAGGCACTGGAACTGGAACTGACCCTGGCCCGTGCCGCCATTGAGCGCGGTGATGGCCGCGGCCGCGATGCCGCGCTGGCCCGTGTGGACCAGTGGGCGCAGCGCCGCTGGCCGGATTCACCAGCCCTGCGCGCGCAACGTGCTGAACTGCAGGCCCTGCGCCAACTGCCGCTACAGGCCGATGGCAACGTACTTGGCAGCACGCTGCGGCAGCTGCGCACCCAGACCGACCGGAGGTAAGACCCTATGAAGCCCGTGCAATCCCTGGTCGTGCTGTTGCTGGCCGTGGCCATTGGCATCGTTGCCGCGCAATGGCTGGGCGCCGAAGACCTGAACCGCTATGGCGAGGTGATCCTGCGCCACGGTGGCTACGACTACCACAGCAACCTGCCCAAGGTGGCGCTGCTGGCGGTGATCGCCGTGCTGGTGCTGTGGCTGCTGTGGAGCCTGATTGCCGCACCGTTCCGTGCCTGGGGCCGCTACCGCCGCAAGCAGGGCCGGGTGCGCCTGATCGATGGCCTGCAGGCCTATGAACAGGGCCAGTGGCAGCGCGCGGAAAAGCTCCTGGACGGTGCTGCGCAGGATTCGGAGGTGACGGCGATCGCGCTGGCCAACGCGGTGCGCAGCGCGCAGGCGCGGGCCGACGGCGCCGGCGGTGAAACGCTGCTGCAGCGGCTGGGCGAGCGCGATGCCACGCTGCATGCGTTGCTGCGCGCCGAGCAGCTGCTGGCCCGCGATCTGCCGGTGGATGCGATCAATGCGCTGGACGTGGCGGCGATCCAGCCGCTGCCGCCGCGTGGCCTGTGGCTGCGCACCGAAGCGCTGGCCCGCGCCGGCCGTGCCCACGAGGCATACGGCCAGCTGGGCGCGCTGCGCCAGAGCAAGGTACTGCCCAGCGAAGCCGCCAGCGAACTGGAAGCCCGGCTTGCCGCGCAGGCGCTGCTGGAAGCGGCCGATGTGAACGCGCTGGCCGCACAGTGGGAAACCACGCCCAAGGCGCTGCGGCCGACGCCCGATGTGGTGGGTGCCTATGCCACCCGCGCGGTGGCGCTGGAATGGGACGAACCTGCCCTGCTGGCACTGGAACAGGCACTGGACCAGCGCTGGGACGACGAACTGGTGGCGCTGTACGGGCGCCTGCCGGTAGACCGCCTGGCCACCCGCCAGGCCAACCTGCAGCGCTGGCGCAACGTGCATGCGGATTCGGCAGCGCTGCGCCTGGCCCAGGGCCGGGTGGCACTGGCGCAGCAGGATTGGGCGGCGGCGGAAACCTTCCTGCACGAGGCCGTTGCCGCCGGTGCGGGTGCGCCGGCCTGGGAAGCGCTGGGCGAAGCCTTCGCCCAGCGTGGCGAACCGGCACTGGCCGCGCAGTGCCTGGGCAACGCCCTGCGCCTGCAGCGCGGCGAGGACAGCGTGGCGCTGGTGCGTGACGGCACCGCCGAGGCACCGCTGCGGGCCACGGTGGAAGAGCAGCCGACGGCGGTGCAGCCGCCGGTGTATGACGCGAACGAAGAACGCGACGCGTTCGGCAACCCGCGGTTGCCGTGACCATCGACGCATCGCGCTACGAAAACGCCGCCCGATGGGCGGCGTTTTCAATTCCAACGTTTGATGCGCTCAGCGTTCGACGATCGCCACCACGCCCATGCCGCCGGCGGTGCAGATCGACACCAGGGCACGGCCGCCGCCACGTTCGGCCAGCTGCTTGGCAGCGGTGGCGATCACGCGGGCGCCGGTGGCGGCGAACGGGTGGCCGGTGGCCAGCGACGATCCCAGCAGGTTGATCTTGTCCGGATCGATGCGGCCCATCGGTGCATCCAGGCCCAGGCGGTTACGGCAGTAATCCTCGCTCTCCCACGCGCGCAGGGTGCACAGCACCTGCGCGGCGAAGGCTTCATGGATTTCGTAGATGTCGAAATCCTGCAGGGTCAGGCCATTGCGCTTCAGCATTTCCGGCACGGCCACGGTCGGCGCCATCAGCAGGCCTTCGCCGTGCACGAAATCCACCGCCGATACGTGCGCATCGCGCAGGTAGGCCTGCGGCTCGTGGCCGTGCGCGCGTGCCCACTCTTCGCTGGCCAGCAGCACGGCCGCGGCGCCGTCGGTGAGCGGGGTGGAATTGGCTGCGGTGAGCGTGCCACGGCCGGACACCTTGTCGAACGCCGGCTTCAGCGTGGCCAGCTTTTCCAGCGAGGTATCGGCGCGCAGGATGTTGTCGCGCTCCACGCCGCGGAACGGTGCGATCAGGTCATTGAAGAAGCCGCGCTCATAGGCGGCGGCCAGCTTCTTGTGCGACGAGACAGCCCACTCGTCCTGCGAATCGCGCGAGATGTTCCATTCCTTGGCCATGTCCTCACAGTGATCGCCCATGCTCTTGCCGGTGCGCGGCTCGGCCACGCCAGGGAACTCGGGCTTCAGTTCAGAGAACTTGAACCCCGAGGTGAGGGCACGGATCTTGTCGCCGGTGGTCTTGGCCCGGTTGGCGGCCAGCAGGCGCGCGCGCAGCTTCTTGCCGTAGACGATCGGCACGTCGGAGGTGGTATCGGAACCGCCACCGATGCCCGATTCGATCTGCCCCAGGGCAATCTTGTTGGCGACGGTGATGATGCTGTCCAGCGAGGTGCCGCAGGCGCGCTGCAGGGTGATGCCCGGGGTCAAAGGCGACAGGCCCGAGGACAGGGTGGCCTCGCGGCCCAGGTTCCAGTCGCTGGAATGCTTGATGACCGCACCCATGGCCACTTCGCCCAGTTGCTGGCCATGCAGGCCGAACCGTTCGACCAGCGCGCCCAGCGTACGTACCGACATGCCAAGGTTGCCGACATCCGAATACGCGGTGTTCTGGCGGCAGAACGGAATGCGGACGCCACCGAGGATGGCGACGGGACGAGCGTTGGGCATGGAGATACCTGGCATGGATGAGGGTGTCTGCAACATGGCCTGCACGACAGAGCAGGCATAATGGGGCCAAGTGTAGCTGCCGCCCTGTGATGGGCCAACCGTGGAACCATGAGCAAACCCGACCCCGCGATGAACGCCCTTGGCGTGCTGGCCCTGGAACTGGCCGGCGGAGAAATTCCTGGCCAGGCGGTCCTCAGCGCCGAACAGGCCGGCGAACTGGCCGAACGTGTCGGCCGCGATCTTTCCAAGCTGGTGCCGCAGGTAGCCGAGCTGGACCTGGTCTTCGCCGCCGCCCATTTCGACCCGGCCGAAGTACTGCGCCCGGGCTGGCCGATCCACCGCCGCCTGGAAGAACTGCAGATGCGTGCGCCCGGCAGCAACCAGGGCCCGCGTCTGCTGGCCTTCGGTGCCGATGCGCAGGGCGACGTGCCGCTGCCGTTCCAGGCCGATGCCACCCTGGTGGGCGGTGGCCTGCGCGTGGTGCCGTTCCTGCTGACCGGCACCGATGCGGCCACCATTGCCGCGGTGGCCGATGCGCTGGAAGAAACGCTGCTGGCCAACGGCATGGCCCATGCCGATACCGCGCTGATGGCGCAGAAGGGCTTCGGCGCGCGGGTCGAGCATGCGCGCTATTTCACGGTGAATGACCTGGCCGCGATGATGTCGATGCAGTACGACAACCAGGGCCTGGCCGCACTGTGGCCGCTGATCGAGACGGCGATCCTGGCCCCGGCCGAGGAAGAGTGGCTGGACGCGGCGCCGGAACCGCTGCTGCGCTATGTGCAGGGCGAGGCGCGCATGGCGCTGTTCGACCCGGCTGGCTGGTGCGCGTACTACAACCATGCCAAGGGCGATTGTGATCGCCTGCAGGGCATCTACGAGCAGTTCCTGATGCGCCAGCGGCAGATGGCGGCGGTGCTGGAGGCACACGGCGTGCCGGTGCTGTTCGTACACTGCGAAGCCGGCCAGGACGCGCGCGCGCTGCTGGCGCGCTGATATTCGTGGGATACCTTCCGCCGGGCATGACCCGGCGCTACCGTTGCGCGAAGGGCCAGTCGAGCAAGCTCGACTCTACGAAAGCGGCGCTCCGCCGGGCATGACCCGGCGCCACCTACAGGAGTTCCTGCGATGGCCGTTTCTGCTTGCCGACGTGCCGCCTGCCTGCTCGGGCTGGCCCTGAGCGGGTTGGCCCAGGCCAGCGCCCCGGTGCGCACGGGTGATGACAATCTGCCGCTGGAGTACACCAGCGTGGCAGCGTTCGCTGAGAAGCTGCCGCAGCGCAAGGACATCGAGCGACTGCAGGCGCAGACGCCGGCCGGCATGGTCGTGCTGCAGACGAGCAAGGAAACGGTGGAGAACGACCCCGACTACACCGCCACCACCTGGGTGTTGTTCACCGCGCCACATCCGTTGGCGCCCTCGGTGGTGCGCATGCGCACGGCGATCGGCTGGGATCGCGAACATCCGTTTCGTCGCACCCGGAAGATGGCCACCCTCTGCGAAGGCAGCACGGCCGCCTGCGATGCAGTGGCGGTGCAGGCCAGGAAGTTGGCCGCGGCGCCGTTGTAAGGCGATCGGATGCAATCCGCCGGGCATGGCCCGGCGCCAGCACAATGAAAAACGCCGGCTTTCGCCGGCGCTTCTGCTTTCTTACGGGGCCTTCTGGATGACCGCGCAAGCCAGGCGCGCGCCGGCGTTGCCGGTCGGCTGGGTCTTGTAGTCGTCGGCGTCGGCGTGGACGATCAGGCCTCGGCCGATGATGTCGAAGTCATCACCCTTGCCGATGTTGACGTTGCTGGACACCGGGCCATCGATGGTGGCCACGCCCTTGTCGTCGGCCTTGATGTTGGGCATGTCGCCGCCGTGGTGCGGATCGGCCGCCACGCTGCCGTGGTCCTGCTTGCCCGGGTTGAAGTGGCCGCCGGCGCTCATGCCGTCCGGCGCGCTGCAGTCACCCTTTTCATGGATGTGGAAGCCGTGCTCGCTGCCTGGCTTCAGGCCACTGATCTGGCCGCTGACGTGCACCTTGCCATCGACCACCTTGAAGGTGACGCTGCCCTTGGTTTCATTGCCCTGGGTCGGTGCCAGTTCGGCGCTGGCCGTGGCTTCGGTGGTGGCGGCAGCAGCCGCGTCGGCAGCCGGGGCACTGGCCGGATCGGCCGGTGCTGCCGAACCTTCGGCCGGGGTGGTGGCCGGTGCTTCGGCTTCCGGCGTGGCCGGCTGGCTGCAGGCCGCCAGGCCCAGGGCGGCGATGGCCGCGAACAGCGAAGTGTGGATCAGACGCATGTGAATCTCCTTGGTGAGGGTGCCGGCGGGCGATCAGCGGGTAACCCGGATCACGCCGCAGGCGATGCGGACGCCGGCATTGCCGGCGGGCTGGCTGCGATAGTCATCGGCGTTGGCATGCACGACCAGTGCACGACCGGCGATATCGGTGGCGGCGCCTCCGCCTAGGGTAACGCCCTTCAGGTGTACATCGATGTTGGCGCGGCCCTGCGCATCGGCCTGCAGGTTGTCGATGTCACCCAAGTGATGCTTGCCACTGCCGGCGCGACCATGCGCGCTGCCGCCGGGGTTGAAGTGATTGCCGGCACTGCTGGCATCGACCGCACTGCAGTCACCGCGTTCGTGGATGTGGAAGCCGGCCTGCTGCATCGGCTGCAGCCCACCGATCAACCCGGTCAGGTGCACGCCGCCACTTTCCGGCTTCAACACCAGGCGACCGCTGACGATGCTGGCCGAGGCCGGCGACAGGTTCGCTTCGGCCTGCTGCGCGGTGCTGATAACGTTCGGCGGCGGCGGCGTGGGCTGCGGCTTCTTCGGCGCGCTGCCACAGGCAGACAGCAGCACGGCGGCGGACAGCGGCAGAAGGGCATGTGAAAGACGCATCGAAGACTCCTTGCAGGTAACACTACGGACGGCATCGTCCATGACGGATCAACGGTTCGGCAAGCGGGCGCGAGCAGGGTGTGCAGATTCCGTTCAATGGCTGCCGCGGCGGCGGCCAGCACCCAGCTTGCGGGTGAGCGTATTGCGGCCCAGCCCCAGGCGCGCGGCGGCCTCGGCACGGCGGCCGTGGGTGATCTGCAGGGCGGCCTCCAGCAGGGCGTGGTCCACCCGATCGCGCACCTGCGCATGCAGGCCTTCGGCCCCTTCCTGCAACTGCCGGCGCGCCCATTCGGACAGCAGGGTTTCCCACTGCCCCGGATCGGCACCCGCTGCGTGGCTACTACCACGGCGCTGGCGGGTGCGGTTCAGCGCGGTGTCCACGTCGGCCACGCCGATGGTCTCGGCGGCGGCCAGCGCGGCCATGCGCCAGCAGACATTTTCCAGTTCGCGCACGTTGCCGGGCCAATCGTGCTCGCGCAGCGCCTGCAGGGCAGCGGCGGTCAGCCGCTTCGGCGGTGTGTCCAGCTTGTGCGCGGCAGCGGCCAGGAAGGTGCTGGCCAGCTGCGCGATGTCTTCGCGGCGCTCGCGCAGCGGTGGCAGCTGCAGGCGCACCACATCCAAACGGTGCAGCAGATCGGCGCGGAACTTGCCCTGCGCGACCAGCCCTTCCAGATCCTGGTGGGTGGCGGCGACCACGCGCACGTCCACATGGATCAACTCGCGTCCGCCGACCCGGAAGAACTCGCCCTGGGCCAGCACACGCAGCAGGCGGGTCTGCAGTGGCAGCGGCATGTCGCCGATTTCATCCAGGAACAGGGTGCCGCCGTTGGCCTGCTCAAAGCGGCCGATATGGCGGCGCTGCGCGCCGGTAAAGGCGCCCGCTTCGTGGCCGAACAATTCGCTTTCCAGCAGCTCGGCCGGGATCGCGGCGGTGTTGAGCGCCACGAACGGGCCCTGCGCACGCGGCGATTCACGGTGCAGCGCGTTGGCCACCAGCTCCTTGCCGGTGCCGGTTTCGCCGGTGATCAGCACCGCCAGCGGTGCCTGCGCCAGGCGGCCGATGGCACGGAACAGCGCGCGCATGGGCGGGGTGTCACCCACCAGCTGCGGCGGCTGGTCGCTGGGCGCTTCGCTCACCGGGGTCGGCGCGGCCAGGGCCGGGGCCACCGCTGGCAGCACGCGCTGGGCCAGCGCCACGGCATCGTCCAGATCGAAGGGCTTGGACAGGAATTCGTGGGCGCCACCGCGGAACGCACCGGCGGTGCTGGCCACATCGGTGTAGGCCGACATCACCACCACCGGCAGCTGCGGCAACGCGGCCTTCAGCTTGTCCAGCAGCACCAGGCCATCGTCGCCGGGCATGCGTACATCGGTGAACAGCAGCGCCGGTGGAGGGTTCTCGGCCAGCGCTTTCAGTGCCGCTGCCGCGCTGTCGAAATCATCGACCTGGTAGCCGGCTTCACGCAGTGCGGTGCACAGCACGAAGCGCACGGCGCGGTCATCGTCGACCACCCAGATGCGCTGCGCGGAAAAAGAGACGTCAGACATCGCGCGGGGCCTCCTCGGCCGGGGCGGTGCCGTTGCCGATCGGCAGCAGCAGGGTAAACACGGTATGGCCGGGGCGCGAGCGGTAGGTCAGCGTGCCGCGATGCTCGCGGGTGACCTGCTGGGCCAGCGCCAGGCCAAGCCCGGTGCCCTCGGCGCGGCCGCTGACCAGCGGCAGGAACAGGTGCTCGGCCAGTTCTTCGGGCACGCCGCGGCCGTCGTCGGCAATTTCCAGGCGCAGTGCCAGCGTGTGCAGTTGTTCGGCAATGCGCACGCCATGTTCGACGCGCGTGCGCAGGGTGATGACCCCGGCGCCGGCCTGGATGGCGTTGCGCACCAGGTTCCACACGGCCTGGGTGAGACGGTCGGCGTCGCCGGCGAATTCGGGAATGCTGGGGTCGTAGTCGCGCTGCAGGCGCACCGCCCACCCGGCTTCGCTTTCGGCCAGGCGCAGCACGCGCTCCAGCGAAGCGTGGATGTTCAGCGGGGCGTGCGGCGCGGCCGGTGCCGGCGACAGCAGCTGGTCGAGCAAGCCGTTGAGGCGTTCGATTTCCGAGCCGATCAGTTCGATCAGTTCGCGTTCGCTGGCATCGCGCTGGGCCGCGCGGCGCGCCAGCAGCTGGGCGGCGCCCTTCAGCCCGGCCAGCGGGTTGCGCAGTTCGTGGGCCAGGCCCTTCAAGGCGGCGCTGAGCGCGCTGGGCAGGGCTTGGGTCGGGTCCAGGCCAGGAAATTCATCCACCGGGTGCGCTTCCAGCAGCCAGCCGCCGTCATCGCGGCGGCTCATCCAGCCTTCGGCGAAGCGCGCGCCTTCGCCCGGTACGGCCAGCGCCAGCCGGTTCAGGCGCAGGCTGTCGCGCTCGTCGCGGGCCAGGAAATGGGCCAGTGCCTCGCCCTGCACTTCCAGCGCGGCCAGCGGTTGGCCCAGCAGGCGGCGGACGCTGACGCCCAGCCAGCGGGCGAAGGCGGGGTTGCAGCCGACGATGCGGCCATCGGCCCCGGCCCAGGCCAGCGGCGTGCCGAGGGCATCAAGGGACGGCGGGGGTGCGGGGTCGGACATTGCACCAATGTAGTGCAAAACGAGGTGTGGGGGTCAGAGCCCTTTTCTGCGAAAAGGGATCTGACCCCATGCGCGGTGAGGTCCGGGGTCGGATCCCTTTCCGCAGGAAAGGGCTCTGACCCCATCGCACCAGATGCGTCGAACGCCGTCGCTTTGCCCTATTCCGCCAAAGACCCGCGCTTGCCACACTACCGAATCTTGCGAACGGGCCATTTCATGCGAACCGTCCCCTACCCCGCTCCAGGCGAGATCCTGCTGCACGAATTCCTGCAGCCACTTGGCATCACCCAGTACCGATTGGCCAAGGCCATTGGCGTGGCGCAGCGCCGGATCGGCGAGATTGTTACGGGCCATCGCGCCGTAACGGCAGACACTGGCCTGCGCCTGTCGCGCTACTTCGGCGTCTCTGACAAGTTCTGGATCGGCCTGCAGGCCGACTTCGATGCGGCGATGACCAAGGAGAAGCTGGCTGAGGTCCTGGCGCGGATCGAGCCTTACAACGCGGTGGCATGAACCTGTCCGGGGTCAGAGCCCTTTTCTGCGAAAAGGGATCTGACCCCATGCGCGGTGACCCCTGCCGCAGGTCGAGCAAGCTCGACCACTACCGGGTGCATGGCCGGGTTACAGCTTCATGTTCAGGCCGACGAAGACGCTGCGGCCGGGCGCGGGCGAGAACATCGGGCGGGCGCTGTCCCAGAAGAAGCTGTCGTACCAGGCGTAGGCGTACTCGCGGCCGGTGACGTTCTTCAGCTGCAGGTCCACGCTCCAGCGCGGGTTGATCTGGTACGCGGCGCTGAGATCGAGCACGGCGAAGCCACCGAACTTGCCGGCCACGTTGCGCTCTTCCAGGTAGTAGTCGCCCTGCGCGCGTGCCTGCAGGCCCAGCCGCAGTGCGTCGCTGGCCTGGTAATCCACGCCCAGGTTGCTGATGTGGCGTGGCGTGGCGGCCACTTCGCGGCCCTGCAGGGAAACACTGGCATCGCGGTCGTCGCGGGTGATCTTCGCTTCCTGGTAGGCATGCGAGGCCCACACGGTCCAGTCATCGCCCAGCTGCAGGCTCAGCTGCGCATCCACGCCGCGGCGGCGGGTCTTGCCCAGGGTGACCGTGGTGCCGGTGGCCGGCATGTTGGACACCTCGTTTTCCGCATCCTGCTGCCACACCGCCAGACGCGCCTGCGCGCCCTGGAACGGCTGGAACTTCAGGCCCAGCTCCATGCCGGTGTTGGTGGACGGCTGCATCGGCGCCTGGCCGGGGGTGAGATAGGCCGGTGCGGTGGACCCGGTGAGCACCTGGAAGGTGCGGCCCCAGTTGGCGTAGACGTGCGTGTTGGCACCCAGGCTGTGGATCACGCTCAGCTTGGGCTGGCCGATGCTGCCGTAATCCTGCAGGCGGCCGGTGCTGCCATCCATCAGCCGGGTGCGGCCGCTGAAGCGGTCCACGCGGTAGGCCGGCACGATCTTCCACGCATCGTTTGGCTGGTAGATGGCCTGCACGTAGGCGCCCCAGTTGTCGAAGCTGTGGCGGTCGTTGTTCTGCACCCGCGCCGGCGCCACGCTGAAGTCGGTGGGCTCGGCGTAGCTGTAACGCTCGCGGATGTAGCCGTTGTCCTGCTGTTCGTAGTTCAGGCCAGCTTCGACGGTGAGCACGGGCGCGGCCTGCCAGGTAAGCGTGCTGATCAGGCCGGCCTGGCGCTCATCCCACACGCGGCGCTGGCGCGGCAGGTTGCCGCTGGGCAGGTCGCTGAAGGTGACGCGGCGGTCGTCTTCGTAGCGGTTGTAGTACAGGCGGGTGCCGAAGCTGAGCGCATCGCTGAGCGCCAGATCCAGGTGCGCGGCGATCTGCCGCATGTCACGGTCATCGCCATCGTTGGCATTGCGCAGGTCGATGCCACGACGGTGCGTGCGCAGTTCCTCGGCGGTCATGAAGCCCGGTTCGTCGGCTTCGTGGTGGTAGGCGCGCGCGGTCAAACCCACGCGCAGGCCGTCTTCCAGCGAACCGTAGAACCACTTGCCGCCCAGCGCGTACTTCTTCGAGGTGTCGTGGTCGCGGTAGCCATCGCTGGCCTGCTGGCCGACAAAGTAGTTCTGTGCAAAGCCGTTGCTTTCACGGCCGATGGCCAGCTGCGCATCGCGGGTGTTGTAGCTGCCGTAGGCCAGCCGCGCGTCGGTGTAGTTGCCGCCTTGGCGGGTACCGAAGTTCACGTTGCCGCCGATGTTGTGCAGCCCGTAGCGCGGGTCGTTGGTGCCGCGCACTACTTCGATGTAGCTGATTTCCAGCGGGAACAGCATGTCGATGAAGCGCTGGTTGCCGCTGTTGACGTTGCTGGGAATGCCGTCGATCAGGGTCTTGATGGCGTTGAGGTAGCCCTCGCCGTTGAAGGCGCGGAAACTGACCTTGCCCGATTCGGCACCCTGCCGGGTTTCGGTGAGCTGGATGCCCGGCATCTGCCCCAGCAGTTCCCAGCTGTGCGAGACGTTGCGGTCTTCGATCTGGTCTGCGCCCAGCACGTCCACCGAGGTCAGCACCTGGTGCGCGCTCAACTGGCCTTCGCTGTGCTGGTGCACGTCGACCTTGCCCAGGGTGAGCGCGGCGTCGGCCGATTGCGCGAAGGCATCGGGGGCGAAGGGGGCGGCCGCGAGGGCAGCGACCAGGGTGGGGGTCTTCATGGGGGTGGAAGGGTGCGGGCAAAATGTAATTCTATAACATTTCACCCGTGAGCCCGGTAGAGTCGAGCTTGCTCGACTGCCGCTGCCAGGAGCAGTCGAGCAAGCTCGACTCTACGGAGATGCCAGTCGAGCATGGCTCGACTCTACAAGGGCGGGTGGGTTAGACCGGGTAGCCGGTGGCTTCGCGGGCCTTCTTCCAGGCGCTTTCGAATTCACGGGCGCTGATTTCGTCGTCTTCGTCGAAATCCAGGAACGAGACGGGCTGGTCGGCCAGCACGAAGCGGTCGTCGCTCTGGCCGTGCTCGTCGGCCCAGACCAGCTTGGTGCCGTAGATTTCCACCTGGCGCACGATCTTCTCGCCGCGGGCTTCCATCAGCACGTTGCCCTTGCCCAGGCCCGATTCGGCCCAGTGCTTGTAGTACTTCTTGGTGGTGTGGCTTTTGACGTTCTTCATTGGCGGGGGCCGGACAGTTCGGAATGGCGCCATTATCAGGCATCCGGGGTCAGAGCCCTTGCCTGCGGCAAGGGATCCGACCCCGGCCGGGTCAGTTCGGCAGGGCGGCGCCCTTCGGCCACAGCAGCCAGATGCGGCCCTGCTGCTTCATGTCGCCGGCCAGCTTGCCGGCGGCGTCGCCGCTCCCCCAGTACAGGTCGGCACGCACTTCGCCGGCAATGGCGCCGCCGGTGTCCTGCGCGGCCACCGGGCGCACCACCGGGCTGCCATCCGGGCGCGTGGTGGACAGCCACAGCAGGCTGCCCAGCGGCACCACGCTGCGGTCCACCGCCACGCTGTAGCCGGCGGTGAGCGGTACGTTCAACGAACCGCGCGGGCCTTCCGGGCTGTCGGGGTTGCGCACGAAGAACACGTAGCTGGGGTTGCTGCGCAGCAGTTCGGGCACGCGCGCCGGGTTGGCCCGGGCCCAGGCGCGGATCGCGTCCATGGTCACGTCTTCCTTCTTCAGCGCGCCCTGGTCCACCAGCCAGCGGCCGATGGCGCGGTACGGGTGGCCGTTCTGTTCGGCGTAGGCCAGCCGCACCTGGCTGCCATCGGCCAGGCGCACCCGGCCCGAGCCCTGGATCTGCAGCAGCTGCAGGTCCATCGGGTCGGTCAACCAGGCCAACACCGGGGCCTTGGCGCCCTTGCTGGCGATGGTGCCGGCATCGTCATAGGGCTTGAGCACCTTGCCGTCCAGGCGGCCACGCAGACGCTTGCCCTTCAGTTCCGGGTACAGGCTGTCCAGCTGCACCACCACCAGGTCGTCGGGCGTGCCATACACCGGCACGGTGGCGGTCGCGGTGCGGGTCAGGCTGCCGCTGTAGATGGGTTCGTAGTAGCCGGTGATCAGGCCCTGTTCGCGGTGGCCGCCGGCGCGCAGTGCATAGACCTGCAGATCGCGCTGCAGGAAGGCGCGGATGGCGGCCGGGTCCTTGTCGGACACCGTGGCTGCGGTCGTGCAGGGTCGTGCCCAGACCGCATCGTTCTTCAGGCGGCTGCAGCTGCTGCGCCAGGCGCTGAAGCCGGCCAGCAGGTCGGTATCGGAAACGACCGGCAACGCATTCCAGTCGGCCTTGGCGTAGGTGGCGGCCGGCTTTGCTGCGGCAGGGGCTTCGGGACGGGGGCTGGTGGTGGAGCAACCGGCCAGCACGGCGGCGCCAAGCAGGAGGAGGAGTGCGCGCGGTGACGACGTAACAGTGATCATCGTCGCAATGTAGTGGGGCCGATGGTGGCGGAGCAACCTTCGGTAGCGCCGGGCCATGCCCGGCGGAAAGCGGATCCCGCGCTGCGCGCTCGCCGGGCATGGCCCGGCGCTACCGGCTTACGGCGTCTGCAGCAGCAGCGAATGCAGGATGCGGGCGTCTTCGGCGTCCAGCGTCTTCGGCAGATCGTCACTGCCACGGAAACGGCGATGGAACGCGGCGACAGCCGCTTCGCGATCGTCCAGCGGGTAGCCGAAACGGGCCAGCGCGTTCCACGCGTCGAAGCCGTCCGGTGCGGGGCCATCGCTGGCGCGCGGCCACACGCCGAAACCGGCGGCGGCCAGCTGCTGCCACGGGAAGAAACGGCTGGGATCGGCCTTGCGCGTGGGAGCCAGATCGGCGTGACCGATCACTTGCCGCGGCGGAATATTCAGGCGCGTGGTGAGATCGCGCAGCAGGACGATGAGCGCGTCGATCTGCGCTGCGGTGAACGGCGTATGCCCATTGTTGTCCAGCTCGATGCCGATCGACGTGGAATTCAGATCGGTGAGCGTGCCCCAGCGGCCGGCGCCGGCATGCCAGGCGCGGCGTGCATCGGCCACCAGCTGGTAGCGATGGCCATCGGCGCCGATCAGGTAATGCGCGCTGACCGGGCCGCCGCTGTTGGCGGTGCGCAGTGTGTGCAGGCTCTGCTGCACCGATTCCTGGTCGGTATGGTGGATGACGATGGCCACCGGGCCACGCGCATTCTGGTTGGGTGATGGCACCCACGTAGCCAGCGGGTTGCGGACATCCTGCGGCGTGGACGCGCAGGCGGCCAGCAGCAGGCAGGCCGACAGCAGAAGGGACGTGCGGATCGGGGACATGCCCTGATTGTGCGCGATCAGCCGCGACGATGCATGCCCACGGAGTAGATCCACGCCGTGCGTGGATGCTGTGGCGGGCGACCTTCGCAGGCCGCCCGCCATTGCATCAGGCCTCGTAGGCCGATTCACCATGCGAGGTGACATCCAGGCCGGTACGCTCGGCCTCTTCGGTCACGCGCAGGCCCACGACCACCTTCACCAGCAGCAGGATGGCCGCGGTCACCACCGCCGACCAGACCACGGTGAGGCCAACGCTGACCACCTGCACCCACACCTGGTGGCCGATATCCAGATCGGCCTTGGTACCGCCCAGCGACTGCGCGCTGAACACACCGGTAAGGATGGCGCCGACGATGCCGCCCACGCCGTGCACACCGAACACATCGGCGGTGTCGTCCACCTTCAGCAGGCGCTTCAGGCCGGTAACGCCCCACACGCAGACCACGCCGGCCACGAAGCCGATCACGATCGCGCCGAGCGGGCCGACGGTGCCGCAGGCCGGGGTGATGCCGACCAGGCCGGCGACTGCACCCGACGCTGCGCCCAGTGCCGACGGCTTGCCCTTGGTGATGGCCTCCACCAGAGTCCAGCCCAGCACCGCCGCCGCAGTGGCCAGCACGGTGTTGAGGAAGGCCAGCGAGGCGACGGTGTCGGCGGCAGCGGCGGAACCGGCGTTGAAGCCGAACCAGCCCACCCACAGCAGCATCGCGCCGATATAGGTGAACGGCACGTTGTGCGGCTTCAGCGCGGTCTGCCCGTAGCCCAGGCGCTTGCCCAGGAACCACGCGCCCACCAGGCCGGCCACGCCGGCGTTGATGTGCACCACGGTGCCACCGGCGAAATCGATCGCGCCCATTTCACCCAGGTAGCCACCACCCCAGACGATGTGCGCCATCGGGATGTAGCTGAGGGTGAACCACAGTGCCGAGAACAGCAGCACCGCGCGGAACTTGATGCGTTCGGCGAAGGCGCCGACGATCAGGGCGGTGGTGATGCCGGCAAAGGTGGACTGGAAGGCAACGAACAGGTAATCGGGCAGGCCCTTGATGGGCGTGTTGCCGACCGAATCCGGGGTGAAGCCCTTCAGGAAGGCAAATTCGGTGAACGAACCGAAGAACGGGTTGCCTGCGCTGAACACCGCGCTGTAGCCGTAGGCCACCCACAGCAGCAGCACCAGCGAGAACACCACCAGGATCTGGCTGAGCACCGACAGCACGTTCTTCGAACGCACCAGGCCGCCGTAGAACAGGGCCAGGCCCGGCACCACCATCAGCAGCACCAGCAGGGTGGAAGTGAGCATCCAGGCCACGTCGCCGTGGTCGAACGCCGGCGCAGCCGCTTCAGCGGCCACCGGTGCGGCCGCAGCTGGGGCCTGCAGCGGTTCAACGGCCACGGTTTCATTGGCCAGCGGGGTGACCTGGGCTTGGGCATGGGCAGCGCCCGGCCAGACGCCAGCGGCCAGAGCGCTGAGCAGCATCAACAGGCACACCAGATGGAACCGGGCTTGCCACCCGGCGAGAAGGCGCATCTTCATGGGGGAATCTCCGGAAGGGGGCTTACAGCGCGTCGGCGCCGATTTCGCCGGTGCGGATACGGATGACCTGCTCGACGGCGGTGACGAAGATCTTGCCGTCGCCGATCTTGCCGGTGCCTGCCGAACTCTGGATCGCTTCGATCACCGCTTCGGCACGCTCGTCGGTGACCACGGTTTCGATCTTGATCTTGGGCAGGAAATCGACGACGTACTCGGCGCCGCGATACAGCTCGGTGTGGCCCTTCTGGCGGCCGAAGCCTTTCACTTCGGTCACGGTGATGCCAGACACGCCAGCGTCGGAAAGGGCCTCGCGGACCTCGTCGAGCTTGAACGGTCGGATGATGGCGGAGATCAGTTTCATGCGCATGTCCCGATGGTGGATGGGGCCACGGCGCGGTTGCGCGGTGGCATCAGGCAACCACGGGCCATCGATGCGATGGCCGTGGCTGTTGCACCGGACACGGACGGGGCCGGGACGGCCGTGCCTCTCTCCTTGCACGGCCGACGCGGGAGGGAGGGCGGCCCATGTCGCGTGTCCGGTCTCTCTTGCCCCTGGATCAGCGGACCAACGGTCCGCTCTACCAAGGCGGGCACGGGGCCCGCCACGCGGCTCCCCAGCCGCGAAGATCGGAGGCGATGGCGACGGGTGGGAGGGGTACCCGCCGCCATCGCCGCCCAATCAGTTGGCGTAGTACATCTGGTATTCCAGCGGGTGGGTGGCCGCGCGGAACTTGGTCACTTCCTGCATCTTCAGCGCGATGTAGCCGTCGATGAAGTCATCGCTCATCACGCCGCCGGCCTTCAGGAACTCGCGGTCCTTGTCCAGCGCTTCCAGCGCCTGGTCCAGCGAGGAGCAGACCTGCGGGATCAGCTTCTCTTCTTCCGGCGGCAGGTCGTACAGATCCTTGTCGCTCGGTGCGCCCGGGTCGATCTGGTTCTTGATGCCGTCCAGTCCGGCCATCATCAGCGCAGTGAAGGTCAGGTAGCCCGACTGGATCGGATCGGGGAAGCGCATTTCAATACGGCGCGCCTTCGGGTTGGACACCCACGGAATGCGGCACGAGGCCGAACGGTTGCGGGCCGAGTAGGCCAGCATGACCGGGGCTTCGAAGCCCGGCACCAGGCGCTTGTAGCTGTTGGTGCCCGAGTTGGCGAAGGCGTTGATGGCCTTGGCGTGCTTGAAGATGCCGCCGATGTACCACAGCGCCAGCTGGCTCAGGCCGCCGTAGCCGTCGCCGGAGAACAGGTTGGTGCCGCCCTTGGACAGCGACTGGTGCACATGCATGCCGCTGCCGTTGTCGCCGACGATCGGCTTGGGCATGAAGGTGACGGTCTTGCCATTGCGGTGCGCCACGTTCTTGATGACGTACTTCATGCGCAGCAGTTCGTCGGCCTTCTGCACCAGGGTGCTGAACTTGGTGCCGATTTCGCACTGGCCGGCGGTGGCCACTTCGTGGTGCTGCACTTCCACTTCAATGCCGACCTGTTCCAGCGTCTTGCACATTTCAGCGCGCAGGTCGTGCAGCGAGTCGGTCGGCGGCACGGGGAAGTAGCCACCCTTCACGCCGGGGCGGTAGCCGCTGTTGGTGCCGTCGTACTTGGCGCCGCTGTTCCAGGCCGCTTCTTCCGATTCCACCTTGAAGAAGGTGTTGCCCATTTCATTGGCAAAACGCACGGCGTCGAAGATGAAGAATTCCGGCTCCGGGCCGAAGAACGCCGATTCGGCGATGCCCGACGACTTCAGGTAGGCCTCGGCGCGCTTGGCGATGCCGCGCGGGCAGCGGCCGTACGGCTGCATGGTGGCCGGGTCGAGGATGTCGCAGCTGATCACGATGGTCGGATCGGCGTAGAACGGATCGACATAGGCGCTGGCCGGGTCCGGCAGCAGGACCATGTCCGATTCGTTGATGCCCTTCCAGCCAGCGATGGAGCTGCCGTCGAACATCTTGCCCTCTTCGAACAGCGACGGCTCGACGATGCTGACCGGGAAGGTGACGTGCTGTTCGACGCCACGCATATCCACGAAACGCAGATCGACGAATTCGATCTGGTTGTCCTTGATCAGCTTCTCAACGTTTTCCACGGACATCGGTACGACCTCGGGTGGGAATGAATGCCTGCTGAGGTAGAGCAATGACCGTGCCAACTTTTTCGTAGCCGCAACTGCTTGATTTGCAATGGCACGCCCCAGCGGGGTGCACGACCGGTCGCACCAAAGGGGTGCACGGCCGCCCGCGCGCACCCGTTTGGTGCGGCAGGGATGGTCTATTCTCTCGGGCTTGTTCCCGCCACCGAACGTGCCTGCCCTGCCCATGTACGACCTGCTCTCCGCCCTGCTGCTGGGCATCCTCGAAGGCCTGACCGAATTCCTGCCGATCTCCAGCACCGGCCACCTGCTGATCGCCCAGCACTGGCTGGGCCCGCGCTCGGATTTCTTCAACATCATCATCCAGGCCGGCGCGATCGTGGCGGTAGTGCTGGTGTTCCGCCAGCGCCTGTGGCAACTGGCCACCGGCCTGGGCCAGCGCGAGAACCGCGACTACGTGTTCAAGCTGGGCGCCGCGTTCCTGGTGACCGCGGTGGTAGGCCTGCCGGTGCGCATGCTGGGCTGGGAGCTGCCGGAAACGGTCAGCCCGGTGGCCTGGGCGCTGATCATCGGTGGCATCTGGATGCTGCTGGTGGAGGCCTACACCACGCGCCTGCCCGACCGCGACCAGGTGACCTGGACCGTGGCCATCGGCGTGGGCCTGGCGCAGGTGGTGGCCGGCGTGTTCCCCGGCACCTCGCGTTCGGCATCGGCCATCTTCCTGGCCATGCTGCTGGGCCTGAGCCGGCGCGCGGCCGCCGCTGAATTCGTCTTCCTGGTGGGCATTCCCACCATGTTCGCCGCCAGTGCCTACGCGTTCCTGGAACTGGCCAAGGAAGGCAAGCTGGCCAGCGAGAACTGGACCGACGTGGGCGTGGCCTTCGTTGCCGCGGTCATCACCGGCTTCGTCGTAGTGAAGTGGCTGCTGGGCTATATCAAGTCGCACCGCTTCACCGCGTTCGCGCTCTATCGCATTGCGCTGGGCGCGGCGCTGCTGCTGTGGTTGCCGTCCGGCAGCTGAACGGCGCCGGGGCAGGCCAACCCCCTGCCCGGCCGTGATCCGTTTGCATCCGGGTTCCCAAGGAGATCCACCATGAAGCGCACCGTTACCCTGCTCCTGCCGCTGGCCCTGCTGGCCGCCTGCAGCCAGACCCCGACCACCGCACCGGCCGGCACCGGCGGCGATGACCTGGCCCCGGCGGCCGCCAAGGCCGGCGACCAGAAGGCCGTGGCCCATCTGGATGCGCAGCGCCTGCAGAGCCAGCACTGGCGCCTGCAGCAGGCCACTGGCGCCGACGGCGCACGCATCGATGCACTGTTCGCACGCAGCGACGCGCCGGTCACCCTGGATTTCGCCGACGGCCGCGTGTCGATCAGCAACACCTGCAACCGCATGGGCGGCAGCTACACCCTGGCCGAGGGCACGCTGACGATCAGCCCGATGGCATCGACCCAGATGGCCTGCACCGACGCTGCGGTGATGGCGCTGGATGAAGCCGTGTCGAGCCGCCTGCAGGGTGAACTGAAGACCGCCCAGGGTGCCGACGGCAGCCTGACCCTGACCACCGCCAAGGGCGATGTGCTGGTGTTCGCGGCCGAACCCACCGCGGAAACGCGCTACGGCGGGCCGGGCGAAACGGTGTTCCTGGAAGTGGCAGCGAAGACCGCCAAGTGCTCGCACCCGCTGATTCCGGACTACCAGTGCCTGCAGGTGCGCGAAGTGAAGTTCGACGACAAGGGCCTGAAGCAGGGCACCCCGGGCGCGTTCGAGAACTTCTACGGCAACATCGAGGGCTACACCCATGAAGACGGCGTGCGCAACGTGGTGCGGGTGAAGCGCTACGCAGTGAAGAACCCGCCGGCCGATGCACCGTCGCAGGCGTATGTGCTGGACATGGTGGTCGAGTCGGCCATCGAGAAGAAGTAAGTAGCGTCGAGCTTGCTCGACTGCTGCTTGGTAGCGTCGAGCTTGCTCGACTGCTGCTTGGTAGAGTCGAGCTTGCTCGACTGCTGCTGGGTAGAGTCGAGCTTGCTCGACTGCTGCTGGGTAGAGTCGAGCTTGCTCGACTGCTGCTGGGTAGAGTCGAGCTTGCTCGACTGCTGCTGGGTAGAGTCGAGCTTGCTCGACTGCTTCTCATGCAGTCGAGCATGGCTCGACTCTACAAGGGGCCGAGTCGAGCATGGCTCGACTCTACAGAGGGCCAAGTCGAGCAAGCTCGACTCTACGACGGCGCGGTCGGGCTTACAGCGCGGGGTTCAGCGTGTAGGTGCCGTGCAGCGCGGCTTCGGCCAGCACGTGGCCGTGCATGGCGCGGTAGGCGTCGGCCGCGGTAAAGCGCTGCGGCAGGTCCAGGCTGGCCACGTCCAGGGCAAACACACGGAAGAAGTAGCGATGCACGCGCTCGTCGTTGAACGGCGGGTACGGGCCGTCGTAGCCCAGGTAATCGCCGGCCATGTCCGGATTGCCGGCAAACCAGCCGGTGAAATCGTTCACGCCCTGGCGGCTGCCGACCGGGCCGGTGGGCGCGGTCTTGCCCTTCACCACGAAGCCATCGCTGCAGCTGCCCGCGGCGATCTCGTGCACATCGGCCGGAATATCGGCCATCACCCAATGCACGAAATCGCAGCGCGGCTGGTCGCGCGGCACGGTCATGTCGCTGCGGCCGACGGTTTCCGGCACGGTGGGAACATCCGGATCCACGCACACCAGCAGGAACGAACGGGTGCCGGCGGGCACCTCGCTCCAGGCCAGGTGCGGGTTGCGGTCCGGCGCAAAACCGTTCGCATCGCCGGCGGCGAATTCGCTCGGCACCGGGGCGCCGTTGACCAGGCTGTGGCTGCTCAGTTGCATCAGGCTCTCCTTATTCTTCCGGGTAACCCAGGCGCACCGCGACCGGGGTGAGCTGGGCGAAGGCGGCACTCATCACGTCGCGGTAGGCGCGCCAGTGGCCCGGCGGGAGGCGCGGTGCACCCAGCTGCGGGGCCACCGGCATCGGCCGCTCGAACAACTGTTCCAGCATGGCCGCCATCGCGCGCGGGTCATTGCCGATGGCATCGATGCGCAGCAGCACGTGCGGATACAGATCGTCCTCATGCAGGCTGGCCACCTGGGCCAGCGCACGCGCCAGCCACTCGGCGGCCTCGGCCAGCGAGGTCATCGCCAGCGGCGCGGCCGAGCCGTAGGCCACCCAGTCCAGCAGCATGTCGCGCGGGTCGCGCAGCACCACCAGCAGGCGGCCCTGCGGCAACTGCGGGCGCAGCGACCACAGCAGCGCGTTGTCCCACCACAGCAACCAGTCGATGATGGTGTCATCTTCCACGCCACGCGCCGGCAACTGCTCGCGCCAGCGCTGCACCAAGCGTTCCGGGGTCAGCACGCCCGACGCCAGGTCCTGCAGGGTGTGGTAGTTCTGGAAGGCATCGTCGGGCGGGGTGTTGGTGTAGCGATCGCTGCGCAGCACCGGGCTGGCGGCCGCCAGACCCGTGGCAACCCGTTCCACGCCCGAACCCGGTGCGCCCCACAGGAAGATCGGCGCCGAACCGCTCTGGCGCGTTGCCTCGTCAATCTCGGCCAGCGCCGGCCAGCTGGGCGGCGCCTTGGCCTGCGGCGGCAGCGGCAGGCGCTGCGGGGCCTGCTCGGTCTGCAGGGCCAGCCAGGTGCGCAGGGCATCGGCCGGCTTGCCGGCGCGGTCCTGTACTTCGCCCAGCCAGGTACGCAGGTCGCTCTGCGCGCCCTCGCCTGCCTGGCCGATCAGCGCCTGCACACGGGCAATGGCGGCGTCGGGGTCGCGCTGCATCAGGCCATCGATCAGGCGGGTTTCCGCACTCACCCGGCCCGGTTCCAGCGCCACGATGCGTTCGGCCACGGCTTCGGCCTCGGCGTGCTGGCCGGCCATGTCGTGCAGGCGCATGCGCGCTTCCAGTGCCGGCAGGTGCGCAGGCATGGCGGCGATCCAGCGCTCGACCACGGCCACGGCGGCATCACTGCCCACTTCTTCCACGGCCAGGCGGGCCAGCCACGGGTCGTGCAGGGAAGCGTTCGCCTCCAGCACCGCATCCAGGCGTGCGCGCGCTTCTTCCTCGCGGCCCAGTCGCTGCCAGGCCATCAGCAGCAGCTGCAGCACCTGGCGGTCTTCGGGCTGGGAATCCAGCAGCGGCAGCAGGTGTTCCAGTGCCTGCAGCGGCTGGCCGCTGCGCAGCGACAGTTCACCGGCCAGCCGGCGCATCGGCGGCACGTCCAGCGACGGCTGCTGCAGGGCGACCTGTATGGCCTCGGCGGCGGCGTCCAGGTTGCCCTGGCGCAGCGCCAGCTGCACCACCAGGCCATGCAGCGAGGTGATGGCCGGGTTCAACACCAGCACGCGGCGGAAGGCCTGTTCGGCGAAGGCCAGCATGTCCTTGCCCAGGTAGGCAAAGCCGAGTGCGTACAGCACGCGCGGGTCATCCGGCAGGGCCTGGCCCGCGGCCGACAGCAGGGCCAGCGCGCGGTCGGCATCGCCGCGGCGCAGGGCCACCATGCCGTCGATGGTCAGCAGTTCCGGATGATCCGGCTCCAGCCGGCCGGCCAGGGTGGACAGGCGCTGCGCTTCATCGAAGTCGTTGCGGCTGATGGCCAGGTGGGCCTGCATCAGATAGGCCGGGAACGCGTTCGGGTTCAGGTCGGTGGTGCGCAGCAGCGCATCGTCAACACCGTCGAACTGGCGCAGGGCCAGCAGCAGCCCGGCCTGCTGCAGGTGCAACTGGGCGTCGTCGGGGGCCAGTTGCAGTGCCTGCTGCAGCGCGTCCAGCGCGGCCTGCGGCTGGCCCTGCTGCTGCAGCGCAAGCGCCAGCCAGCGGTGGGCCTGGGCCTGGCCCGGTTCGTCGTGGGTCCACGCCTGGGCCAGCTGCACGGCCTGGTCGGCCTGGTTCTGGCGCAGCGCCTGGATGATCTGGTCTTGCATGGCGGTCCGGTTCAAGTGCAAACCCGCATTGTAGCGGGCCGCGCGGTGCTGCCGGTTCAGCCGCCCAGTACCCGGCGCAGGCGCTGGGCCACCCAGCGTTCGGAGAAGCCATCGCCACGCCAGTTTTCCAGGAACCCGCAGTGGCCACCCCAGCACGCGGTTTCCAGCCGTGCCTGCTGCGGCAACTGCCAGTTGCCGAAGGTGGAGTACGGAATGACCGGATCGTCCTGGGCCATCAGGATATCGGCCGGCACCTGCAGTGTGGACAGGCGATCGCCGGCAATGGAATAGCCGTCGAAATAGGCCTGCAGCGAGCCGAAATCGGTATGCCGTTCCACCAGCCAGGCGGTGAGCGCGCGGATGTCCAGCTTCAGCACGCGGTCGTCGCAGTCGCTCAGTTCGGGGAACAGATCGCGCTTGCGGCGCAGCGAGCCGGCCCACTTGCGGCGGAAGTACCAGTCGTACATGGCCGGGCCGTTCTCGATGCTTTCCATGGTCAAGGCCGGGTCCAGCACCGGGCAGACCGAGGCCACCTGCAGCAGCGGCACGCCGGCGGCGGGCGCGCGCAGGGCCAGCCGCAGCACGAAGTTGCCGCCCAGCGAATAGCCGGCCGCCACCAGCGGCAGCCCCGGCCAGCGCCGCGCGATATCGCCGGTGGCCTGCACCACTTCGTCGATGCGGTTGGAATGGAAAATGCCGGGATTGAGGTGGTGGGTGTTGCCGTGGTCGCGGAAGTTCAGCCGCACCACGTCGAACCCTTCTTCGATCATGCGCGCGGCCGCCATGCGCATGTAGCTGGATTCGGCGCTGCCTTCCCAGCCGTGCAGCAGCAGGGCCATGCCCTTGGGCTCGCGCCCTTCGATGTAGTTGTGCCAGCCCTGCAGCCGCACGCCATCGCCGCCGTCCAGGATCAGTTCTTCACTGACCGCACCGGTGGCGGCCAGCAGCAGCAGGCCGCGCTGCAGGCGCATGCGGCTGGAACTGAGCATGGACTGCAGGTGCGGGTTGCGCAGCCAGCGCGGCGGCTGGTAATCGGCCGCAGTGAGCATCGGCGGTACAGCCGACAGGGACGGTGGCGGGTCTATGGCCACCGCCGCCTTACGCCGTTTCCATGGCCGCGACGATGCGCGCGCGCGAGGTTTCGGCGATGCGCCGGCGGCCTTCCAGGTCCTGCGCCCCGATCGGGGCCAGGAAGTGAACTTCCGCGCGCCGCGCCGGTTCACCCAGCAGGCGCAGGAAGTTGGCGAAGAAACTTTCGCCGGGGCCGAATGCCACGATGGTCTGCGCGTTGCCGTGCGCGCCGTAGATCAGCGCCACCGGCTGCACCGGCACGCCGGTTTCGACCGCGGCCTGGAAGATGCGCGCATGGAACGGGCCCACTTCGTGGCCGCCACGGGTACGCCCTTCCGGGAACACACCCACGCCCTTGCCTTCGCGCAGGCGCTCGGCCATCACCTGCATCACGCCACCGAGCGATTCGGTGTTGCCGCGCTGGTGGAAGATGGTCTGGCCACGCGCGGCCAGCCAACCCACCACCGGCCAACTGGCGATTTCGCGCTTGGCCACGAAGCCCATCATGCGCTGGCTGTGCAGGATGCTGATATCGACCCAGCTGACGTGGTTGGCGACGAACAGCACGGCGCCGGGCAACGGCTCGCCCACCCGTGACAGGCGGAAGCCGAAGATCCACATCAGCCCGCCCTGCCACAGGTTCACCACCTTGGCGCCCAGCCGGACCTGGCCGACACGGATATCGGCCCACGGCGGAAGCATGCCGATCAGGGTCAGCGGCAGGAACACGAAGATATGGACCAACAGCAGCGGTACGCGGTACAGGTAACGGCACACACGCGCCACGCCGCCGCGGGGGGCCGGAGTGGGGGAAGTCATCCGCGAACGATACCGGAGGGCTGCCATCGCTGCCAGCCGATTTCGGCCATAAGTCCTATTGACGGGGGCCATGGGCAGGAACACGGTGTCCTGTTGACGGCGCCGTATGGCGGTGGGGTGGAGCTTGATCGACCGTTCCTCGGGGCCCCGTAGCGTCGAGCTTGCTCGACGGCGGTTGATTTCGCGCCAGGAGCAGTCGAGCAAGCTCGACTCTACCGGGGGGTGCGTGGGCGCCACTGCCCGCAATGCGCGGGCACCAGCTGCAGCTCATCCACCTGCCGGCCGACGTGCTGCAGGCGCTGCAGGGTCTGCCGGTAGGCGCCGGTGTGGCCCAGCAGCGCCGTGACCAGGCGTGGCGGCGGCACGCCATCGGCGATGGCGCCACTGGACCACGCCGCGTCGGCCACCAGGAACACCGGGCGGCCATCGGCCCCTTCGAACAGCAGCCCGTGCTGGCCCACCGCGTGGCCGGGCAGCGGTACTGCCAGCAGGCTGCCATCGCCCAGCACGTCGCGCCCCTGGCCGAAGGCGGCGAACGCAGCCGGCAGGTCCACTTCCGGCAGTTCTTCCAGCCAGCGCATGCGCGGGGCGGCATCGCGGGTCAGTGCGGGCAGCAGGCCCACGCTGAGCGCGCGCAGGCGGCCGCGTGCGGCCTGGTCCTGCCAGGCGGCGCGCGAACACAGCAGCGGCACGCCGGGAAAATCGAGTACGCCACCAACGTGGTCGCCATGCAGGTGCGACAGCACCACCTGGTGGATCTGATCGGTGCCGATGCCACGCTGCTGCAGTTGTGCGCGCACGCTCTGGCCGGGGGCCAGGTGCACCGGCGTAACCCACCGGTACAGGCGCTCGGGAAAGCGCGCAGTGGCCTGCAGGAAGGCGTCGGAATAGCCGGTGTCGAACAACAGGTAGCCGCGCTGCGGGTGGCGCAGCAGTGCCACCAGCGCGGGGAATTCGCAGCGATGCCAGCTGGCCCCCTGGCGCACCGCCCGCTGCCGGTGCACGCAGTGGCCCGCTTCCAGCAGTTCCCACTCAAAGCGCAGCATCGCGCCCTCCGCTGCGGTGCCAGTGGTTGGCGAACTGCTGCAATGCGGCCTGCACGCCCACCTGCGGCTGGTAGCCCAGATCACGCCGTGCGGCGCTGATATCCAGGGTCTGCGAATAGCCCAGCACGCCCACGCCGTAGCGGGTCAGGCGTGGTTCGGGACAGCCCGGGCGCAGCCGGGCCAGTGTCTCGGCGACGCCGGCGGCAGCCAGCGCCACGCAGCGCGGCACATTGCGCAACTGCACCTGCAGGCCCATGGCCTGGAACAGCCCCTGCACCAGCGCGCGTACGGCCACCGGTTCGCCGGCGCTGATGTTGTAGGCGCGGCCGGCGCATGCGTGGCCGGCGCGCAGGGCGCAGCGCACGGCCTGCACGGCATCGTCGACCGGGGTCACGTCGATCATCGCGCGCCCCGCATGGATCAACGGGAAGCGGCCAGCGGCGGCCACGGCCAGCAGGCGCGGCAGGATGGCGCGGTCGCCTGGCCCGAACACCGCGCGCGGGCGCAGCACCACCGTGTGCAGGCCCTGCCCTGCGGCGCTGGCCACGGCCAGTTCCGATTCCCACTTGCTGCGTGCGTAGTCGGTGATCCAGCGCGCCGGCGGCTGGAACGCTTCGCCCACGTTGTACTGGTCGGCGAAGCGGAAATAGATGCTGGGCGAGCCCAGGTGGACGAAGCGGTCCACGCCGGCGGCCTGTGCGGCCTGCAGCAGGCGCTGGGTGGCCAGCACATTGGCACGCTGGAAGTCTGCCGCCGGGCCCCACGGCTGGGACAACGCCGCGCAGTGCACCACGGCCTGGCAGCCCTGCAGCAGGGGCTGCAACGGCGCCTGCGCCAGATCGCCGGGCCAGGCTTCGATGCCCTCCAGTGCAAGCGGCTGCAGGCGGGCCAGATCGCGGCCGCTGGCGCGTACCTGCCAGCCGTCGCGGGCCAACGCGCGTGCCACGTGCTGGCCGATGAAACCGCTGGCGCCGGTGACCAGGACGCGCGCCATCAGTAGCGCAGCACCGCGCCGCCCAGGGCCAGGCCGGCTCCGGTACCAATCAGCAGGGCGTGCCCGCCGCGCACCAGGCGGCCATCGAGCAGGGCCTGGTGCAGGGCCATCGGCAGCGATGCCGCCAACTGGTTGCCGTGCTCGGCCAGGATGCGCACCAGCCGCTGCGGCGGCAGGCCCAGCACGCGCTGCAGGTGGTCCAGGGCCTGGCCGCTGGCCTGGTGCGGCACGATCACATCGCAGCCCTGCAGGTTGATGCCGGCGCTGGCCAGCAGGTCCTGCAGGAAACCAGGAAGGCGCCGCGCCGCCTCGCGGTACAGCGCGCGGCCCTGCATCTGGAAGTAGTGCGCAGCGCGGTAGGCCTCGGGCGCATCGTGCAGGCGCATGCCGGTGCCGCAGGTCGGCACCTGGCACAACGCGGCGCCATCGCCGTAACTGCGCAGGCGCGTGGCCAGCAGGGCCGATGCCTGGTCGTCGCTGGCACGTTCGACCAGCACCGCCACGGCGCCATCGCCGAACAACGGCGCGGTCAACGGGTCATCGGGGTCGAGCCCGGCACTGGGAATATCACTGCACACGATCAGCACGCGCCGGTAGCGCTGCAGCGCCAGCAGGCTGCCGGCCAGTTCCAGCGCCACCACGAAGCCCAGGCAGGTGGCATTCACATCGAAAGAAGGCACACCGCTGTCGCCCAGCCCCAGCGCCCGCTGGATCAGCACGGCCTGACAGGGAATGGCCTGTTCCATCACCCCGCACGCGGAAATGATGCAGTCGATGTCGCCCAACCCCAGCCCGGCCCGCTGCAGCGCATCGCGCGCGGCCTGCGCGCCCATCCACGAGGCACGCTCGTCGACCTCGGCATGGGCGCGGCTGGCCACGCCACTGTGGCGTTCGACCCAGCCCGCCGGTTTGTTCCAGCGCTGGTCGAACACGGTCGAGGCGATGCGCCGGCGCGGCAGCCAGGCGCCGCTGGACACGATGCGCAGCGGCAAGGCTGCACTGGAAGGCACCGCGGCCACCGGGCTCAGCCGTGGCCTGCTGCAACCACCGCCAGGGTCAGGCGGGACACACACACCAGCTTGCCCTGCTCGTCTTCAATGCGGATTTCCCACAGCTGGGTGCTGCGGCCCACGTGCAGCGCACGCGCCGTGCCAGTGACCGTGCCCGAGCGCACCGCGCGCACGTGGTTGGCGTTGATTTCCAGGCCCACGCAGATCTGCTTGGCGGTATCCACGCACAGGTTGCCGGCGCTGCTGCCCAGGGTTTCGGCCAGCACTACCGAGGCGCCACCGTGCAGGATGCCGTATGGCTGGCGGGTGCGTTCGTCCACCGGCATGGTGGCCTGCAGCCAGTCCTCACCCGCGGCGCTGAAGACGATGCCCAGTGACTGGATGGCGGTGTTGCGGCTGAGCGCATTGAGCTGGTCGATCGAGACGGCTTCGCGGAACACCTGCGGCATGGGGCACCTTCAGAGAATGGGAACGAGACCGGCGCCGAATGCGGTCAGCATGCGCACCAGCAACCACTTCGGGCCGACGTTGACTTCCGGGAAGTCGCCCACGGCCACATAACACGTATGGAAATCCGGGCTCTGCCGCGGCAACGGCTGCGGGCAGTCGGGGCCGGGCTGGAACTCGTAGTCGGTGGCATAGCGCCACGGCCAGAAATCGAGGATCGGCAAGGCTTCGGAGGCCTTGCCCACGCTGTAGTTCAGCCCGGACAACACCGGCGGCTTGGTGCGCGGCGCCACCGTCCACGCGTTCTGCGGGTGGGTGTCGCGCAGGATGCTCTGCGCCAGCTGTTCGGCGAACACCGGATCGTCGATGATCACCGCGCCTTCGGTGTTGTAGTTCTCGCTGCGCGGGTCGAAGTTGTGGGTACCGACCACGCCGATGCGGCGGTCGACCACCAGCGACTTGGCGTGCAGGCCCATGCGCGCGCCCTTGCGGGTCACGGGCAGGGGTTTGTTCACGGCCTTGCTGCCCAGGAACGAGGGGCGTGTTTCGGTACGCAGCAGGCGGGTTTCCACCTCGCTGCCGGCGGCGCGACGGCGCGCACGGCCGTTTTCGTAGGCACTGCCCAGCCGCGGGTTGACCCGGCGCACTGGCTCGCTGTCCACCTGCGGCGCAGGCGGCGCATCGTTGCCGCCGGCATTGCTGCCAGCCGCGCTGCCACCGATCAGGCTGCTGCGCCCACCCGCCTCGCTGCCCGTGCCGGCAATCGGGTCAGGCAGCAGGTTGCGGTAGTCCACCGGCGCATCCAGCGGGAACGGCTTGTATTCGAAGATGTTGAAGCCCAGTTCGCGCATGTTGCGCCGCTTGTACTTGTACGACAGCGCATAGACGATGGGGTTGTCGGTGGCCGCCAGGCTGTTGCTGGACACCACGATGCGCGGCGGTTCGGGCCGCTTGCGCAGGTCGCGGAACAGCGCCTGCGCCGGCTTGGACAGCACCAGGTATGGGGTCTGCAGGATCACTTCCTTCTGCGCACCGGCAATCAGGCTGTCCAGCTGCGGTTCGGTCACGTGCTGGCCGGCCAGGGGCGCGTCGGCACGCTCGCGGCGGTGCTTGCGCGGCAGGTCGGCCACGTAGCGCACCGAGGCCACCGGTAGTGCGGTGTCCACGAAGCTGCGGGTGATGAAGCCCTGGTCGTTGGCCTCCTCGCTGACCCGCTCCACCCGTTCGGGGCGGCGGAACTGCGCGGGCGGCAGCGCCGGCACGCCCTCGTTGAGCAGGGTGCGGCCGACATCGTTCAGGCGCTCGGCCGGCACGCTGCGCGGGGCACGCCAGAACGCATCGAAGTTGGCGGCCATGGCGCGCGCTTCGGGGCCGGCAATCAGCACATCGCGGTCGCGGAAGTTGTATTCGCGGTCCCAGTCGTAATAGTCGTCCTGGTAGTTGCGCCCGCCCACCACACCGATGGCATCGTCGATCACCAGCAGCTTGTTGTGCATGCGCTGGTTGAAGCGGCGGAAGCAGCACAGCACGCTGCCGGCGTAATCGAAGTAATTCAGCCGCGCCTTGCCGAAGGTCGGGTTGTACACCCGCAGCTGGAAGTTCTGGTGGGCGCCGGACAGCGCGCCCAGGATCTGCAGGTCGGAGATGGCCGACAGCTGGTCGATCAGCACCCGCACCTTCACCCCGCGCCGGGCAGCGGCCAGCAGTTCGTCGATGACCAGGCGCGCACTGTCGTCCTTGTCGAAGATGTAGGTCTGCAGGTCGATGCTGCGGGTGGCGCTGCGCATCAGGTTCAGGCGCGCCACCAGCGCACCTTCGCCCTCATCCAGCAAGGTGGCGTAGTGCCGCGGCTGGGTATCGGTGGATTCGCTGAAGGCACGGCCGGCCAGGGCGCGCAGCGGTGAATCCTGCGCGCAGCGGTCGGCGCGCTGGCAATCGACCTGGGCCGAGCGCGCCTGCACGGCGATGGCTTCGGCACGGTCACGCTGGGCGTGCGACAACGACGCACACCCGCTGCCCAGCAACACCGTTGCCAGCGCTACCACGCGCAACAGGAAATTCACGGTTTGGACGCCTCGCTCAGGCGCGCGCGCAATACGAAAGTCACTCGGTCACTCAAGGCAAGCTGCCAGCTGTCCATACCGTACCGGCCTCGTTGCACGGTACCGCGGCTGACGACATCGCAATCATAGCCGGGTCGGCCACATTCCGCCTTCTCGACCTGCAGCGATTCAGGATGGCTGACGCCGCGCAGGGTCAGCCGGCCCTGGATCTCACCGCCACGCTCCACCGTTTCCGGCCAGTACGGCAGCGAGTCGAATTCGACGAAGGGATAGCGCCCGGCATCGAAGAATTCCGGCCCGCGCATCCAGCCGGTGTAGCGTTCCTTGCCGGGAATTTCCACGGTGCGGGTGAACATCTTCAGGTGCACCTGGTGGCGACCGTCGGACAGCACGTCCACCCGCCCTTCGAAGTGCGGAAACACCCCTTCGATGCGCTGGCCCAGCCGCGATCGCACTTCGAAGCCGATCTGCGAGCGTTCCAGGTCCAGCTGCATCGTGCGCCGGGCTTCGCTCACCACCGGCGGCAGGGAGGTGGGGGTGGAGGGCGCCGGCACTCCGGCCCAGGCTACGCCGGGGAGCAGCAGCCAGGCCAGCAGGCAGCGGCCCGGCAACGCCAGGCTCATGGCTTCACGGCCACCAGAACGCGTTCAGGCTGGCCACACCGGGCTCGATGCTGGCCTCGCGGGGGAAGCCCAGCACCGCCACGCCCGCCGGCGGCATGCCCCGGTAGTCGCTGCTGGTGCCCTCGGTCATCAGCGCCACCAGCCGTTCCAGGCCCGGGTTGTGGCCGACGATCAGCAGCCGGTCCAGGTCGCGGCGGTCATCCACCAGCGCCGCCAGGGTGCCGGGGGTGGCCTCGTAGACACTGTCTTCCAGGCGCTTTTCGACATAGCCGATGGCCGCCATCACCGCCTCCAGCGTTTCGCGGGTGCGCCGCGCCGGCGAGCACAGCACACAGTCGGGCAGCAGGTTGTTGTCCTTCAGCCACTTGCCGGCGGCTTCGGCCTCGGCCAGCCCCACCGGCGACAACGGCCGGTCAAGGTCAGCCTGGCCAGGGGTGGCCGGTTCGGCATGGGCATGGCGCAGCAGGATCAGTTCACGCATTGCAGTTTTCCATTGGCCTACGGGAGTGACACAGGAAGGAAGAACACCAGCCTTACAGCTTCAGCCAGGCCAGCAGCGGCTCCCAGTCGGCCTGGTGCTCGCGCACCTGCGCCGAACGGTAGTCGAACAGACTGCGGCCCAGGCCGGTCATGACCACATAACTCTGGCTGTCGCGCAGCTGCGTGACTACCGGGTAGGGCCATTCGGCCAACATCTGCAAGGCCTGCTGCGAGGTCTGGGTCCACGGCTTGGTACGGTTCAGCACCAGCCCCACCGGCAGCTTGCGGCTGTGTACGCGCGGGTTGCCGGCCAGGCTGTTGAGGAAGCCGACGATGGCTTCGATGTCCAGCGCCGAGGGCAGCACCGGCACCACCACGGCATCGGCGGCGTCCAGGAAATGGGGGATATCGTCGGCCAGCGCGCCGGCCGGGGCGTCGATGATGACGGTATCGGTGCCGTCGGGCAGCTTCTGCGCCCACTGCTTCTTGCGATACACGTCGATCGGCAGCACCGCGCTTTCCAGCCCGGCCCGGCGCTGGGCCCAGCGCGTGCTGGAGCCCTGCGGGTCGGCATCGGCGATCACCGTGGCCCTGCCCTGCAATGCCGCGTATGCGGCCAGGTGGGTGGCGACGGTGGTCTTGCCCACCCCGCCCTTGGAACCGGCCACCAGGATCGTCTTCATGCCAGCCTCGCTTCCGGGTAAGTGCCCCGAGCGTACACCGGCGCCCGTGACGGAAGGTAGCGCTGTGCTGAACCCCGGCCCCGGCCTTTGCTATCGTGGCGCCCCCGAAGGATCGAACCCGCATGAGCGAACTGCAGGACCTGAGCGCGCTGATCCGCGCCAACACGCCCCTGATCGTGATCGAGACCCAGGATGAGGGTCGCATCGTGGAACTGTTCCGGCAGACGCTGATGCACGTCTGGCGCGCCCTGCACCGCTGGTCCATCACCGAGGGCCTGCGCCGCATCGACCTGGAACGCGAGGACGAGGCCGTGGGGCCGCCGGATGCCAGTGCGGCGCTGCAGATGATCCGCCAGGCCGAACAGCGCGGCATCTACCTGCTGCTCGATTTCCACCCCTACCTGGGCTATGCCAGCCACCAGCGCGCGTTGCGCGACCTGATCCAGCGCCGCCACAGCCAGCCGCACGTGCTGGTGCTGATCGGTGCGAAGGTGGAACTACCGGCCGAGCTGGAAGCGCTGGCGGTGCGCTTCAACCCGCGCCTGCCCGACGCCAACGCACTGCTGAAGATGCTGCGCGAAGAGGCCGATGCCTACGCCCGCGAACACGGCGGCCGCCGCGTGGAAGTAGACAGCGAGGCGGTGAAGAAGATCCTGAAGAACCTGCAGGGGCTGAGCCTGGTCGATGCGCGGCGCATTGCCCGGCAGCTGATCTACGCCGACGGCGCGCTGCGCGACGACGACCTGCCGCAGCTGGCGCGGCTGAAGTTCGAGCTGCTGAACCGCAGCGGCCATCTGTTCTTCGAACACGACAGCGCGCGCTTCGGCGACGTGGCCGGTGCCAACCGGCTCAAGCGCTGGATCAACCAGCGCCGGGTGGCCTTCATTGCCGGGTCTGCCCCGGCCGGGCTGGACCCGCCGCGCGGCATGCTGCTGCTGGGCGTGCAGGGCTGCGGCAAGTCGATGCTGGCCAAGGCCACCGCCGCCGGCTTCGGCGTGCCGCTGCTGCGCCTGGACGTGGGCGCGCTGTACAACAAGTACCACGGCGAAACCGAGGCCAACCTGCGCCAGGCGCTGGCCTCGGCCGAGCAGCTGGCGCCGTGCGTGCTGTGGATGGATGAAATCGAGAAGGGCCTGGCCAGTGGCGGCGAAGATGGCGGCGTGTCGCGCCGCGTGCTGGGCTACCTGCTGACCTGGATGGCCGAGCGCAAGGCCCCGGTGTTCATCGTGGCCACCGCCAACCAGGTGCACGAACTGCCGGCCGAGCTGCTGCGCAAGGGCCGTTTCGACGAGATCTTCTTCGTCGACCTGCCCGCGCCGGATGTGCGCGTGGAACTGCTGCGCCTGCACCTGGGCCGGCGCCAGTTGAATCCCGATGATTTCGCATTGCCGGCGCTGGCCGCGGCCGCGAACGGGTTCTCCGGTGCCGAAATCGAGCAGGCGATCGTGGCCGGCCTGTATTCGGCACATGCCGAGGGCCGTCCGCTGGATACCGAGTTGCTGATGACCGAGCTGCGGGCCACGCGCCCGTTGTCGGTGCTGATGGCCGAACAGGTGGCGGCATTGCGCGAATGGGCGTCGGGGCGGACGGTGTCTGCGGACGACTGAAGGGTTATCGGCCAACGGCGCAGCCCCTCGTGGCTGGGGGTGGGTAAAGTCGACTGTTAGTTGTGTAAACCCACTACGTTATTCAGCGGCACTCTGGAGATAGGTGGCTGGCCGCCGATCCCCATATGGGGACGGTGCCAGTTGTAGTGGTGCAGCCATTGGGTCAGCACGGAATTGCGTTGGTCCGATCCATGAAGTGACCCCCTGAAGTTGGACAGGTGGGGGATCAGGCGGCCAGCGCGGCCTGCTCCCGGTACTGTACGGGGCTCAAGCCCTTTAGTTTCAAGCGGATACGATTCTCGTTGTAGTACCGGATGTACTCCACCAGCCCAGCTTCCAGGCTATCGATGCTGTCAAAGGTGTTCAGGTAGAAAAATTCCGACTTCAGGGTCCCGAAGAAGCTTTCCATGGCCGCGTTGTCCAGGCAGTTGCCACGCCGGGACATGCTCTGTTTCAGCGAGTGCTTTTCGAGCTTGTGGCGGTAGTTTTCGTGCTGGTAGTGCCAGCCTTGGTCGGAGTGGATCATCGGACGATCTTCCGGTGAAAGCCTCCTGATCGCTTGGTCCAGCATTTCACCCACCAGGTCAAACACGGGCCGGCGCTTCATCTGGTATGCCACGATTTCGCCGTTGTAGAGGTCCATGATCGGCGAAAGATAGAGCTTCATGCCCTGCACCTTGAACTCGGTTACATCGGTCACCCACTTGCGATTGGGCATCTCAGCCTCAAACTGGCGGCCCAGGTCGTTGGGAACCACGACATTGGCCGCTCCCTTGAACGCGCGATAGCGCTTGATGCGTACCCGCGAGCGCAGGCCCAGTTCGGTCATCAGCCGCTGCACCCGCTTGTGGTTGATGGCTTCGCCCTGATTGGCCAGCTCCAGCGTTATGCGGCGGTAGCCGTAGCGCCCTTGGTGCTTGTCGTAGATCGAGCGGATGCGCTCACGCAGTTCCTCCTCGCCCCCGTCGGGATGGGCCAAGGCATTGATCTGGTAATAGAACGTGCTGCGAGAGAGCTCAGCCGCCTC